>NZ_JBSYOQ010000023.1:0-95044 GCF_058244645.1 Candidatus Thiodiazotropha sp. AKAK3 | reverse complement strand
CAGATCAACATCACTGGCTTCCAGCTGTCCAGTTACAAGTTCACCTTCATCTACTGAAGACTCATGAGCTTCAGCGACTGGCGCATCATTGGTTCCAGTAACTGTAATTGTCAGAGTGGTCTCTGCGATAGCACCTTGATCATCAGTAACGGTTACAGGTACTTCTATAGTTTCAGTTTCTCCAGCACCCAATTCTTCATAGCTTGATGGATCGAAACTGAATACACCATCCTCACTAAGTATTAAGCCTTCAACTTCGGCCTGGGTTGAAAAGGTCAGCACTTGGCCATCTGCCAGGTCAATATCACTGGCCTCCATCTGCCCAGTAACCAGTTCTCCTTGACCTGTTAATACCTCCGTAGCAACAGCTACCGGTGCATTGTTAGTTCCTGTCACAGTAATGGTGAGTAGCGTCTCCGCTGTTCCACCGTGTTCATCTGTTACAGAAATCGGTATTTCGATTGCCTGTATCTCACCTGCACTTAACCCGCTATAACTGGAAGCATCAAAGCTATAGTGGCCATCTTCGTTGATGACAAATCCAGGGGGTGAATCAGAACTATCGGATAGAGCGAATGTTAATATTGAATTATCGTCAATATCAGTTGCAGTAACCTGTCCCTCTATGATTGGGTCACCCTCAGAAACAGAATCAAAGGCAACCATTTCTGCTAGCGGTAGATCATTTGTTCCAGTTACCGATATCTGAATTTCAGTAGTGCTCGTAGCGCCCGTCTCATCTGTAACTGTCACTGGAATATTGAATGTCTGGGTGTCACCTAAACCAAGATGCTGATACGCCTCATGGGTTGAGTCAAAACTGTAACTACCATCTTCGTTGAGAATAAATCCTGCTGGAGCGACTTCATTGTCGGCTAAGGTATAGGTTACTCCCTCGGGAGGTGTCTGTGTTTCAGGAACTAGTGGGGTGTTTGGCTCTTCTCTCGGCCCGGTTTCATCCACAGGAGTTGATATTCTTATTACAGGCTCTTCAGTTGTATTATCAATATCAATTTCAACCGACTCTTGATGAGTGTTCCCAGAAGAGTCTGTCACTTGAATTACAAGTGTATGAGATGCATGCAGAGCTACGTCGAAATCTATCCCGTCTTTGATCAGAAGTTGGTTATCAATAATTTCAAACAGATCATTGCTTTCACCTATCAGCTGATAGGAGTATGTTTCACCTGTCGTCTCATCTCTGGTCACCAAGCGGGCTATCACCAAATCTCCATGACTCACTACAGTCGGAGCTTCGGTCGACATCTCATCATCAGTGGTTCCGGCTTCTTGTGACTGGCTGGTCGGGATCTGATAGGAGATATCAGCCGTTTCAATATTCAGTGGTATAGGGGAAATGTCACCCTGAATGTATGTTTCGCTGTTTTGTTGTTCTTGATTTTCGGGAACTGTTGTTGCTGTATAGGCTCTTTGTTCAGGTAAAAGTCCGTTGGGAGGTGGTGTAGAATCAGTGCTTTCTATAGCTACATCTGTAGTATGGGATTCGCTTGAATTCTGACGGCCTTGATCATGGGAGGGAGCGTCCGAGTGGTCTATTGTAAGAGCGACATCGAGCGACTCATCAAAATCACTTTGACTAAAATTCCCACTATTTTCAATTACTTCATTATCATCCTCGATTACCTTGCTGGGCATTGCCACATCACTTTGAGCAACCTCATGATAATCGTTACCTAAAATATTGTCTGCATCCAGGTCTTTACGGTTTACCTCAGGTGAAATATCCCGTTCAAATAGATCCTTTGTTGCTTGCTTTCGCTCTTCCAGTGAACCACTGTTTTCACTGATTTTTTCAGCCATGTCGCCTCACTTGAAAGGAATTTATTTCCCGAAGCCGATTATTTCTTGTTTCAATTATCACTCTGATGGTTATCGGCAGATGGCACTAAAATCTTCTGTTTTATCGGGCGCTCTATTAAATAAATTCCTGAAGCTGTCGATATCTGTAGTGACTTTATTGATTAAACATTGACCAAAACCCGGTCGTTAGGCTAAGCACTCTTAAAAACAGATAAATAATGTACAGTTCATCCGGTTTCTCAATACCGCGTGGTTGGCGAAGACCCGATGTACTCCTGGCTTCGCTGGGTATCAATACCCTCGCACTCGCCATGCCAATGGTGGTGCTGCAGGTCTATGACCGCATCATTCCACATCAGGCTTTTGGAACTTTCATGGCATTGATGATCGGTATGCTGGGTGTGGTTATGCTGGAGGCGCTGCTGAGAATCTTTCGCTCCGCAATTCTTGCCTGGAATGGCGCTAGGTTCGAACATCGGCAGAGTATGGATGCCATGCATCGGGTGTTACATACCGATACCCTCGCCTTTAACCGGGAGACCAGCGGAGAGTATCTCAATCGCCTGCAATCAATTGAGGAGATCAATCAATTCTATTCCGGTCAATCCATGCTGCTACTGATGGACTTTCCCTTCCTGATCCTCTTTTTAACACTGATTTGGTTTATCAGTGGTGAACTGGTACAGATCCCTATCGTTCTGCTCGCTATTTTCGCTGCAGTGTCGTTAGTACTGGGACGACAGCTCCATCTTGCCTTAAAAGCCAGAAATACCACTGATTCACGTCGGCAGAACTTTTTGATAGAGGTTTTGAGTGGTATCCATACAGTGAAATCCATGGCCATGGAGGCGCTAATGTTGCGTCGATATGAGCGCCTGCAAACCCAATCTGCCGAAAGTGTTCGCAAACTGGCCCATATCAACAGTGTGGTGAATGGATTTGGCAGCACATTTTCACAAGTCGCAATGGTCAGTTTTGTCAGCCTTGGAAGCTTCTCAGTCATATCAGGGGATTTGACTGTAGGCGCGCTTGCTGCCGGCACTATGCTGACCGGACGTGTACTGCAACCAGGGCTGAAAGCAATGGGCTTGTGGACACAATTTCAGAGTGTCCGTCTCTCCCTGGAACGCCGCCGTGAAATTGATTGCATGCCGGCAGAAACATCTGGTGAGTATAACGGCCCGGATCCCCTGGAAGGGGATATCAGACTAAACAAAATAGAGTTCCGTTATCCCAGCCAGGAGTCATGGCTCCTGAATGAACTTTCCCTGCACATTCCAGCCGGAGGTTCGGTTGGCATCACTGGTAACAACGGTGTCGGTAAAAGCACATTAATCTCGATAATGACTGGGTTCATGCATCCACAGCAGGGTGAGGTATTGCTGGATGGACGCAGTATCAAGTCATACAGGCAGGAGTTTCTTCGTCAGCAAATTGGTTTCATGCCCCAGTACGGCATGCTCTACGAGGGCACTATTCTGGAGAACATGACCCTTTTCCGGGAAGGAGAGGCGGTCGATCAGGCGATGGAGCTTTCCAGAGAGTTGGGTTTGGGTGAGATCATTGCTCGCATGCCAGAGGGTCTGGATACACCGATAGGAGGATCTGCTGTCAATACACTTTCAGAAGGTGTACGACAAAAAATCGTCATGGTTCGCTCATTGATCGGACACCCCAACGTTATTCTTTTCGATGATGCCAATGCGAACTTCGATATTAAAAATGATGCCAAATTGATGCAGCTGATTAAAAAGATGAAGGGAAAGCGCACCCTGGTCATCGTATCTCATCGTCCCTCTTTTCTGCGTATCTGCGACAAACAGTATGAACTGCGAGATGGAAGGCTGCATGAGCAGAAGCAGAGCATACCAAGAACGGTAGTTAAAAAATGAGTGGCGATAGAGATAACCATAAGCCTATTCTCAGTGAAGTACTGGCAGATGCACTCAGGCATAATCGTGTAGAGGATATCCATCTGGATTCTCCATTTGCTGCTTGTCTGATGCCACTGCTTAAGGCCTTGGGCTGGCACCATTATGCCCGTGAATTAATCGAGGCTTTGCCACATTTCACCGACTCTATCGATCTGGTTGACCTGCGAAACATCCTGGTTAATCTGGGCTATGAAAGTACATTTGAAAAAATAGACCTGCGGAATATTCGCAAAGAACTTTATCCATGCCTTTTCTTAGGACGCAAAGGAGAAATCCTTGTACTCGAAGAGCATAAAGGCGATAACATCGACTTCTACGATGCTAACGCCGGTGAACATAAAACATTACCTCTGAAATCCCTCAAGGGCACAGCCTACTACTTCACCGACACGCATAGTACTCATGGCTTTACCGAGAGCAAATCAAGAGAAGCCTGGTTTACCCGATTGATGAGGCGCTTCCAAGGCTTGGTCTGGCACCTGCTTTCAATGAGTTTTTTGATCAACCTTGTAGCGATGGCTGTGCCCCTGTTCATCATGTTGGTGTACGATAAAGTCATTGGCTCTAAATCGGTCGACGCCCTACCCTGGATGGTAGCCGGAATTGGAGCAGCGCTACTGGCTGATATGGCGTTGCGATACCTGCGCGCCCGTATCATTGGAAATATCGCCGGACGACTCGACTATCTGATTGGCGTTGAGACATTCAAGCAGATCCTGCATCTACCACCCCTGTTTACAGAGCGATCAACCATGACCGCTCAGCTCTCCAGACTAAAGCAATTTGACTCAGTACGTGACTTCTTTACCGGACCCAATGCCACACTGCTGCTTGAGCTGCCATTCGTCCTGATGTTCGTTATTGTCATTGGATTTATCGCTGGACCGGTTGCCTTGGTTCCTGTGGTGATGCTGCTAATCTATGCTGCTTTTGGTGCACTCTGGATACCAGCAAGTGCTCACCGGGTCACCCATGCTTCCAGTTCACGCACAGACAAACAGCGAATGCAGATGCAAACGCTGAATGGACGCTACGAAATCAAAGGTGTAGGCGGTGAGACCACATGGTGGGAACGCTATCGCGAGTTCTCAGGTGAAGCGGTAACTGCAAATTATCGAACAACTGTATCGAACGCGATTATCAATGCCTTTGCACAAAGTGCAATGAGTCTGTCAGGCGTAGCGGTGATTGCCATCGGAACCTACCTGGTAATTGAAGGCTCAATGAGTATCGGTGCCTTAATTGCCACCATGGCACTGATCTGGCGTGTATTGGCGCCACTACAAAGCGTTTTTCTCAGCTTCAGTCGTTTTGAGCAGGTCTCAAAGACCATTCAGCAGATTAATCAGTTGATGAAACTGAATGTAGAACGTCACAGTAGCCGCTCATCATTGATGCTTACAGAACTCAAGGGGCGCATTAATCTTGATCGCGTCAGTTTTCGCTATGGCCCGAATAGTGATCCTGCACTGCTGGGCATCACACTCCACGTAGAACCAGGAGAGATGCTTGCAATCATGGGACAAACCGGTTCCGGTAAGTCAACATTGATTAAACTTATCGCAGGCATGTATAAGCCCCAGGCCGGTTCTCTCTCTATAGACGAATTTGATATCAGACAACTCAACGCCATGGACCTTCGTCGCGCCATCGCCTACGTACCGCAGAACCCAAATTTCTTCCACGGCACTGTTGCTCAGAACCTCCGGCTTAATAATGTATTGTCCACCGATAAAGAGCTACACCAGGCATGCAAACAGGCTGGCATTCTCGATGAAATTGAGCAACTCCCAAAAGGATTCGATACTCGGATAGGTGACAACACAACAGATCATTTACCCCCTGGACTGACCCGTGGTCTCTCCATGGCACGAGCTTTTCTACGTTCAGCACCTATTATTTTGCTTGATGAACCAGGTGCTTCACTGGATATTGAGAGTGATGAACGATTTATGCAGCAGCTGGCAAAAGTTAAAGGCAAGAAAACAATCATAATGGTTACTCACAGACCTAGTCATGTGAGACTGGCTGATAAAGTCATTGTAATGGATCAGGGCTCACAGATATTTTCGGGTACCCCGGATAAGGCGATCCAATTGGTTTTGGAGAGTGTGGCATGAAAGAAGACAGCATTGTTTTTGCTCAAGAGAGTACAGCAAGCTTGCCCAGGGCAAGGGCGCACTACCTGGCACAAGCAATTCAGTTGGAAGAGGTAAACCCCTCACGTACTCTGAGCGCAGCCATAGTGGTCAGTATTTTTCTATTCGTATCACTTGTGGTCTGGGGAGCTCAAACCAGGGTCAGTGAAATCGCCATAGCGGATGGTGAAGTGATTCCTTCTGATTTGATAATAAATATTCAACATCTTGAAGGCGGTATAGTCAGACAGCTACATGTACGCAATGGTGACCAGGTTAGACAAGGAGAGATCCTGGTCAACTTTTCCCCCTCATCTTCCAACTCTGATCTTCAGCAAATGCTAACACGCAAAATAAGCTTGCAATTACAGGGAGAAAGGTTGCAGGCATTGGTAGAAAAACGTGATCCAGACTTCAGTAGTATGCAGGGAAACTATTCTGATCTTGCCGCCAAACAGAAGACAATTTATCTGGCGCAGGTCAATGGATTAGAAAGCGAACTCGCAGTCATTGAAAGTCAGATCAGTCAGCGGAAAAATGAACTGACGCGCCAACGAAACCAGGTAAAATCCTTACGCAATGAGCTGACAATCTACAAAGAGCAGGTTTCTATCAGGCAATCCCTTGCGAAAAAAGGCACCGTATCACGCACAGAATTACTCAGCGCCCGCTCACGCCTGGCTGAAGCAGAGAGCGCCCTGAGAAAAACTGTCGATGGTATTGCCGTTGCAAAGACAGAACTGGAAGAGAGTAAGCAACGTAAATTGGAGCTGTTCAGCCGACACAATAAAGAGATTGAACTGGAAGCCGGTACTGTAGCATCAGAACTTGCAGAGGTGGAAGGCACTCTGATCCAGCTTCGCGATCGCTTCGATCGTCTTCAGGTAAAAGCACCGATAGATGGTATTGTAAAAGGATTGACCATAAACAGTAACAATGCAGTGGTTGCACCAGGTGAAGTCATTATGCAACTGGTACCTGTTGCGGATGAGCTGATAGTCGAGGCAAAAATTTTGCCGCAAGACATAGGACATGTACATATAGATCAATCTGCAGATATCAAATTTGCCAGTTATGACTCCTCCCGATTTGGAAGCCTGCAAGGTACAGTACGACAAATTTCCGCCTCTACCTATCTCGACCAGGACCAGAATCCTTACTATAGAGCTGAAGTCATTCTGGATAAGAACTATTTAGGTGAGAATCCCGATCAACTCAAGGTACTTCCAGGGATGACAGTAACTGCTGAGATACTTACAGGAGAAAAGACCATCCTTGACTATCTCATGCGGCCTGTCAGTCGAGGCATGGACAGTGCATTCAGAGAACGATGACATAGTAATCTTAAGGGCACCTCTATTAAATGCTTGTGCCCCCTGGCTTTACGAGCCGTTAACTTCGATTTGAGACGAACCATTCCGTTGTCAGCTTAACTGTCAGTGGGTCCCACCCTGGCAGCAAAACAAGGCCTGGCTGATCGATCCCACAGCAATTGATATCGTGTATGATGTTGGGGTACATTAGGTCTCCGATCAAACATACCTCATTTAACAGAATCGTAGTGAGGTTTTAGCTCATGGAGACAATCTAATGAAATGGACTTCCAGTATAATAGCGCTCGCTATATTCAGTCTTCCCCTACAGGGATACTGCCAAGCACCACCAGCCAATCAGCTCACCAATGATGAATTAAAAGCCAAATTAATCGCCATTCTGAATAGCGGCCTCTCCATGATGGATAAGTCCAAATCCTGCTTTAAAAACGCCAAGGATGAATCAGGCTTTAACCAATGCACAACAGCAATGCCAGATAAACTGAAGAGAGATGTACTGAACCATATCAACCCTTCTCAAAATATCCTCAACCTAAAATCAGAATCTGCAAAGAGTCTGCTCTATTCAAGTGAAACCAATCAAAAAATAGTTAATTATCTTGATGTCAGTATTCAAGGTTCTCACGATATGTTGCAGTGTATATCTGCAAGTGAAAGCACTGACCAGTTTCGTAGCTGTGTAAACGGGACACCTGCTCAGACCACTAATCAGCAGCCAGCCAAAACAGGAGACAACATCCAACTCAGCGAGGATTGGTAGTTTACTATAGTGACTGACTGCTGCTCAGCTAACTCTTCTTACTCGAGAAGCTGGCGCAACACCCCTCTCACTTGATGAGAGAGAGGGTGCACCAGGGGCTCGGAGAGATTGAGATGTAAAGGGCGTTAACCTCTATATCCTTGGGATGCTGGGTATTGATGCAGACGCTTACGCAAAGGCTTTATCAATCGCTTTCACAACCTTCTCACACGCCTCTGCACACGCTTTACACTCCATATGCTTATCTTTGTGCTTATTGCATTCATCTTCGCACTCAGCGCATACGGCCTTGCATATCTTTGCATAGGCTTGACTGTGTCCTGAGTTCGAGGTCGTCAGGTAGGAAAAACCTTCACAGATTGCCAGCATCTCATTAGCCTTGGCAGCGCAATCTGCCAAGGTCAAGTCACCTTCTTTAAATGCAACAAAACAGTGGGAAATACAACGCTGCCCACTGTCCAGGCATCCATTAATCGCATTGACAAGATCATCGTGTTTGGGTGCATGATCCTCATGACGGTGTCCGGCATGATCCCCATGCATATGCTCCATCGATTGTGCAGCGCTACTACTCAACACCGCTGCCGCACCTGCACCAATTAATAAATCTCGCCGGGAGATGCCCTCGTTCTGGTTTTCTTGTTGATTGCTCATCAAAGACTCCTTTGGTTTTTATAATGATTACTTCTCATCTGCACTACATACATATATGCAATCAGCAATATGAAGCAAGTTATATACTCACACACAAAATATGTGTTTTATCCTCTCCAGCCCCTATCAAATCCCGGTTCACTCGGTTTTATGAGAGACAAGCTCAATCTTCCCCGAGATAAATATATAAGTCCCCGAAATCAGGCCGAGACACATTTCGTTACTAAAATAACTTGATTCAAGATAGAGAAAGGCAATGCTTAATATTGTCTCAGTGCAGGGTTGAACCCTACCTCACCAAGGCACCAAAGACTAAGAGTATCCTTGTCCACCAGGAGGGTTAATAACAGCTCAGTTTTTTGCAGTAAGCAGGAGCAGACTCAGTAGATAGCTATTAACTACATTAGCTAACCCTGATATACTTCACGACTTTTTACACTCTCCCTGAGGAAAACCCATGTTTCAACTGACCTGCCCGGGTAAACAGTGCGTCAAGAACGACGTACTTTCAGGCTTGACTGTCGCGCTTGCCCTGGTTCCCGAGGCAGTTGCGTTTGCCTTCGTGGCAGGTGTGACGCCCCTAACCGGCCTCTATGCCGCTTTTATGATGGGCATCATTACCGCCATAGTTGGTGGTCGTCCCGGCATGATCTCAGGTGCTACCGGGGCAATGGCAGTAGTGATGGTTGCCTTAGTTGCAGAACACGGGGTTGAATATCTATTTGCAGCGGTATTGCTGGCTGGAATCATTCAGATTCTGGCTGGAATTTTACGCCTTGGGAAATTCATTCGCATTGTGCCTCATCCTGTGATGCTTGGCTTCGTCAACGGTCTTGCGATAGTCATCTTCCTGGCACAGTTAAAGCAATTCCAGATCGCTGACCCTGAAGGCAATTTGGTTTGGATGACAGGCCTACCCCTGTGGACGATGCTGGGCTTAATTGCCTTGACCATGGCAATCATTCACTACCTGCCAAAATTGACTTCAGCGATTCCAGCCTCTTTGGTAGCCATTGTCACAATTACTCTACTGGTAACAGTGTTCAACCTCGATGCGCGCACAGTCCAGGATGTACTACGGGATCTCTCCGGAGACATTAATGCCACTATTGCGGGTGGACTACCCTCCTTTCATATCCCTATGGTACCGATAAATCTCGACACACTGCATATCATACTGCCATATTCCGTTATTCTGGCAGGCGTTGGACTGATTGAATCCCTGCTCACCATGAGCCTGATCGACGAATTGACCGAAACCCGTGGACAGGGGAATAGAGAGTGCATTGGTCAGGGCGTGGGTAATACAGTCAACGGACTGTTTGGTGGTATGGGAGGATGCGCAATGATTGGTCAAAGTATGATCAACATCAACTCTGGGGGGCGTGGTCGACTCTCTGGAATCACTGCCGCTCTGTTTCTGCTGTTGTTTATCTTAGTCGGATCCAGCCTAATTGAGGTGATACCGATTGCTGCGCTGGTTGGCGTCATGTTCATCGTGGTTATGGGTACATTCGAGTGGGCCAGCTTTCGCCTACTTGGCAGAATCCCGCTCGCAGATACATTTGTGGGCATTCTGGTCGCTGTGGTTACCGTATTGACTGATCTTGCCATCGCAGTCGTGGTAGGTGTCATTGTTTCAGCATTGGTCTTTGCCTGGCAGCATGCCAAGCAGATGGTTGCCGAGATCAAAGTCGACGAATACGGCATCAAATACTACCACTTACATGGCCCTCTGTTTTTCGGCTCAGTTCAGACATTCGCTGACATTTTCGATCCAAAGAATGACCCGCATGAGGTTATTGTTGATTTTGCCGATGCACGTGTTATTGACCACTCCGGACTTGAGGCCATAGATAGCTTGGCTGAACGATATATGCGCGAACAGAAGACCTTGCATATTCGCCATCTCAGTCAGGAGTGCCAGAATTTGCTCGTCAAAGCTGGAGACCTGGTTGAAGTCAACATGATGGAAGACCCTGTATACAGAGTGGCTGATGACCGCCTAGGTTGAAGTCACCTACACCAATCGCATAAGTCGTAGGGTGTGGCCCTGCCGCACCTTTTCGGGTTATGTATCAGAAACCATTCAAATCTAATGGCATTCAAGATAACCAGCAACTATCTGTGAGTAGTGAATTGCCTACCACTATTGGTGGGGCATGGCCCCACCCTACCTGTGACTATGTCACTTCTATTTATCACTTCTTTGGGCAGAAAAATATAATCTGTTGTTATACACCCTTGTTCTTCAACATCATCATCACTTGAAGGCAGCTCCAACAGTGCTACCAATTGAACTGCAATATCCTTTGTACTTGTGGTTGGTAGTGAGCAGCCCGTAGCCTGGATGAAGTGCAACGGAATCCAGGCTACCTTGCTGTTCGATCTTGGCGATTATATTGTGGGTGTGACATCCCTCCCCAAAAGCCATGATCAATCGTAGGGTGCGGCCCTGCCGCACCAGTAAGGGCTTACTGAGATATACTATGAATGAGGAGCTTGGTGGAAAATTTAAATCATGAGCCTCATTCGATTACTATTTATTAAGCTGAACTTTTTGATGAGTATATCTACGTTTGCAATCACGACTTATCGCTTTAAATCTTCTATTTGCTCATCTGAGAAGATCAATTATCGGTAATCGGTCTATTACTTATTTATAATTTTCTAACAGATTCACCCTGTATATATTACGATTTACTTGTATTTTCAACACGTTACTATATCTTAATATAGAAGAGCACAAAAAGTTACTTTCATTGATTTTAGCATCGGGTCTTTTAGATCACCTCTATATTACTATTTAGATGAAAATCCTTAATTATCCTCAAGTTAGAATTACTATTGCCGATAGTACTAAAATAGAGCGCCATTCTCATGGATCAGAGTATCCGTATTCAAACAACAGATATTTGCCATGACACATCTCACTGACTATTCAGGTCATTTTCGCTGCATTCTGAAAGCCTTTCTCGTTACTATTCTGATCGCTATCGACTTTTTCAATACTGCTTTTGCTGAACCTCTGACAGTAGGTATATTTCCCAGACGAGATGCGGCAGTTACCGCTAAATTGTTCCGCCCTTTCGCCAAATACCTTGAAAAAGAGCTTCAACGTCCTGTAAAGCTTGAGCTCTCTCCAAATTTTAATGTCTTCCTAAAACGTTTAGAGGAGAGACGATATGATCTTGTACATTTCAATCAATTTGAGTACATCAATGCCCACAAGAGACTCAACTATGACGTTATCGCTCAAAATGAGGAATTTGGAGAAAAGACTATCCGTGGTGCAATATATGTCAGGCGTGACTCCGGTATTGAGCACCTAGAGCAATTAAAAGGTAAAAATATCTTATTTGGTGGCGGTAAAAGAGCAATGATGAGCTATATCGTACCCACCTACTTACTACGTGGAGCAGGACTGAAAAAAAGTGACTATAAGGAATCCTTCGCCTCTAATCCCCCGAATGCAGTTTTGGCAACCTTTCAAAGACAAGCTGATGCCGGTGGTGCTGGAGAAATTGTTAGCCGCTTACCATTGGTTACAAATAAAATAGATATAAAGGATCTGAACCTCATTGCAGTAAGTGAAGCTCTCCCTCATTTACCCTGGGCGGTGAAACTTGAAATGGATAGTAATTTAAGAACTCGTATAACGGACCTCATGTTAAAGATGAACACAAGCAAGGAGGGCAAAGAAGTCCTTAAAAGAGCACGGTTATCTGCTTTCAACCCCGCAGCAGATTGGCACTATGACGCTCATCGAATTATTATTGATTCAGTGTATGCCAATTGATAGTAAAAGCAAGAAGTAGATCCAGTGGCTTTAAAATTTAACAGCAGCTTAAGATTAAAGTTTATATTATGGATAAGTGTAATTCTTGTTATCACTTTTAGCGGAGCGACACTCTACATATATAACACTCAACAGGTACACTTAAAAAAAAGCCTTACCGGAAAAGCAAACGCCTTAGGCCAATTCATTGCTTTGATTAGTCCTGATGCACTTTATAGTTATGACGTAACAAGACTTGATAGCTTTGTAAAACAAATTACAAATGATATTGATGTCAGATATGCATTAATACTTTCTGAGGATAATCTACCAATAACCACCTTAATACCTGATGATGTGGATCTTGCTGAACTACAGCAATGGGTATCCAATAATTCGAATTATTATCTATATTCCAACACGCCTAATTCAGACCTGATCACTATGAAGTTTGAGATCAAGGATGAAGATATTAAACTGGGGTGGCTTTTAATTGGCCTTGACACATCAAGAATCGAGTTAATAACTCGCATTGCCAGTATAAAATTAATCGAAATATTCAGTTTAATTGTAGTATTTTTAGGCTCGATACTATTTGTAATATTTAAATTCCAGGTGCTTAACCCTGTAAATGCTTTAACCGCTGGCGCAACAAGGGTTGCTAGCGGTAATTTAGATAGTGATGTACCTATTCTCGCATACGATGAGTTAGGTAGATTAGCCCATAGCTTCAACACCATGAGAGAGGAGATCAAGGAGGACAGGGAAGAGCTAATCGGGATAAATATAAAGCTGGAGCAAGAGATAAAATCAAGAAAAAGAGCATCTGAGGAGTTAAAGAAATTATCTTTAGCGGTTGAACAGAGTCCCGCGTCTGTTTTAATTACAGACCTAAATGGAATTATTGAGTATGCGAACCCTAAATTCTCTGAAATCAGCGGTTACTCTTCAGTCGAAGTCATTGGCGAACATACACGAATGTTAGGTGCAGATACCAATGACAAAGAGCTTTTTAATCAGATGTGGGAGACGATTGAAAACGGTCAAGTTTGGAAAGGCGAATTTTGCACAAAAAGAAAAAATGGCACAATTTATTGGGAGTCTGCAGTTATAGCTCCTATCAGGGATGATAATAACATTACAACCCACTACCTGGCCGTCAAAGAGGATATTACAGAACAGAAGGCCATTGAGGAGAGATTAGTAGAACAGGCCACGCATGATCAACTTACCGGACTGCCTAATAGATTCCTCGCCTTTGACCGCCTGGAACAGCTTCTACAACGTGCAAAAAGAAGTGATTCATATGTAGCAATCATCTACATAGATCTGGATAATTTTAAAAATATCAATGACACGATGGGACATAGTGTTGGTGATGAACTACTAATTAAGGTTGCAAAAAGGATACAGGAGCAACTTAGAACCGAGGACACCCTGGCTCGCCTTGGCGGAGACGAATTTTTAGCGATTATTCCTGATGTTACTAATCTCTCTACAGACTTGGAACGAGTTGTCAGTAGACTTCTGATTGCAACTGAAACTCCTTTATTCCTCAACAACAGAGAAGTAACAATATCTTCAAGCTTGGGCATTGCGATATATCCAGATGATGGCACTTCTGTAAGTTCACTGATGAGCAATGCAGACATCGCAATGTATGATGCCAAACATGCTGGTCGCAATACCTTCAGATTCTTCACAAAAGAGCTTAATAAAAAAGTTACCGAAAAAATTACTCTTGAGAACAACTTAAGTCTGGCGCTTGAATCAAATGAATTCTATCCAGTATATCAACCGATAGTATCCACAGAAAACGGAGATATTGTTGGTGCAGAAGTATTATTACGCTGGAATAACAAAGAACTTGGCAATGTTCCCCCCAACCAGTTTATTCCCATTGCAGAACAATCAGGATTAATTCGACCTATTACTGATTGGTTATTCCAGAAAATACTTGAAGATGCCAACTCATGGCCCGACAAACCATTAAACTTTTGGTTATCCGTTAACGTACCACCAAACTATTTTTGTGATGCCTCATTTACAAAAGCAATATCCCGGATCAATCAACAGGCAACCGATATAGGAGTCGGTCTTTGTATTGAGATTACTGAGAACCTTATATTAAAAGGCGATAATGAAGTTTTAAATAACTTCAATCATCTAAAAACATTAGGTATTAAATCTGCAATAGATGATTTCGGTACTGGCTACTCCTCCCTGGCATATATAAAGAAATTCCCCCTCAATCACTTGAAAATTGATCGATCTTTTATCAAAGATTTACCAGAGGATAAGGACAATAGAGCCTTAACAGAGACAATTGTGCTGATGGGTAAGAAATTTGGTATGTCGATAATCGCTGAGGGTGTTGAAACAAGTGATCAAGCTAAATATGTAAACAATTTAGGCGTCAATTATGCTCAAGGTTACTTTTACGCAAAACCGATGCAGGAGGATAACTTTTCTGAATACCTGACTATCTCGAATGAAAAGTCTGTTTTATCTTAATAGTGTCTTTTAACTACATCAAAAAACTATTTTATACTATTCTGGCTGGTAGCTTAGGGTATCCATTAAATCAATCATAAACTCCATTTCTTCACCATCCATAGCTTCCCAGGCTGCAAAATTCATAGCCTTGAGAACACCAGCACCTCTTGGTTTCTCTGTCATTCCGGTCAGAACTTCTTGTAATCTATCTTTAATGGTAGTCATACGAGGTCCCACCATCAATACATGATGTATCACCTGTATTTCACTACTAACCAAAGGACGAAGCTCTCTCTTTGTCAGATTAGAAAGCGAATTATATGCATCATGTAGAAAAAAGCCTACATCTGCCTTATTCTGAATCAATGCCTTTGCCACTAAAGGATAACTGGAAATAGTAATTTTTTTAGTATTTCTGACGTTTAGTTCAGCCGGTTCCAGCATAATTTCACAGATAAGATTTACATCAGGATCCTCAGTTGCAGCAATAGATATCCCTTTGGGTAGATCTTCTATCTGTTGCGCCTGATGATCCTTATTGACGACTATGATCGCCTCATCTGAGAATTTACTTGGCCTGACGACTGGCAAAAAACCTTTTTCTCTGACCAACATGGAAGCGTCGTATGGGTTTGCATATATCAGATCTATCTCGTCTTCAACTATTGCCCTACGTTGCGACGAAAAGTTATCATATAGCTCCAAGTGAATCCCAACACCCAAGGTCTTCTGTAACCAGGTGTTAAATATAAACCAACCAGATATATGATCAGGTGTAAAATCCGGACTCACAGTCATTTGGTAAGATATATCAGACATATGTTATTAAAGATTTGGATATAGTTTAATACACTCTAGTACTTTCTTACGTGCAGGCTTCCTGCGTACTGATGTGTAACCGGCTATTTCGCCTTTTCGAATATTGGGGATAACCGTGGCAAATACCCAATAGTAACCACCATCCTTGCGAAGATTTTTCACATAGCCATGCCATTTAGTCCCTTTTTGTATAGTTACCCAGAGATCTTTGAAAGCTGCCGCAGGCATGTCCGGATGCCGTAATATGTAGTGAGGTTCTCCAACCAATTCCTCTTCACTGTAGCCAGACATCTCAACAAATGTGTTATTTACATGTGTAATCACACCTTTCGGATCTGTACGGGAGACAATCAGGTGACCATCTCTGAGTAAAGTCTCTTTTTCAGTTACCAGTACTTTGCGCCTACTCCCATCAGCAAACACAAGGATCTTTTCACTGAAATCCCCTGTGGTATCAGCCGGTTCCATGTCACGCACTATTCAGGCTCCTTCATAGATCAGAGTTCAACATGGCTCTTTTCTGCAGACATTTGCTATAACTTATCAACCTGACATACAAGTTAAGCACTGATTTAATGTTAGGCTTAAGAACCAATACAGCCATCTATTATTGGCTGTCTGGCTCCTGCCCCTAGTGCCCCTAGCACCAACATTTATCAGATAAGTTTGCTGATTGCTTCCGCAGCGCGCTTAATATCCAAAAAAACCAATCCAAGTTTTGCAGTCGACTTTGCCTGTACTGAAACAACTGCTTCCTGACCGGCATGGGTCATGACTACATAACCTTGATTTCCTTTGATTAGCACCATCTCTAAATCGCCTCGTGAGAGTTCTGAGGCTGTTCTATCTCCAAGTGAGAGCATTGCTGCACTCATTGCACCAACACGATCTTCATCCAGATTTGCAGGTAACAGTGAGGCCATAATTAATCCATCTGTAGATATAACAGCAGACGCCTCTATATCAGCTGAACTCCCGTTGAGATCACTAAGAATAGATGCCAGCATATCTTCACGCATTGTCGTTTGCTCCTTCAAATAGCATATTTATTGCTTTGGCGTTACTTTGTGTACGCACTAGCAAGATTATCAAACAAAGTCCGGCTCATACCGGTAATTTTCAAAAATTTCTCTAGCTCTTCAGCCAAACGTGATGATTCATATGATTGCTGCATAATCATCAGCGTAAATCCAAGAACTGCATTTACTGCAGTTACTGCCTTAACAAGGCGCGCAGGATCATCAACAAAAGTGTTACCAAGCAGTTGATTTATACGTGTAGCGACCAACGACATCGCTCCAGCCATAAACTCGACAGGCAATCCAACTTTCACATGTACATCGCCAACATGGTACATAGCCTCGACATAGCTCACATCAAACGGCCCACTGAATACAGTTTCCAGCCATTGGATATGAGTCTTCTTAAGTGACTCAACGCGTCCGGAGAGAAATGGTTCTGCCTTGGGTATATCCAACAGAACACTATAAAAGCTATCGGTTACCTCGATAAGATGGGGACTCACCTTATCTGTCAGTTCAGCAAGAATCTCTTCCATCTCAGCTGTTAATCCAGAAAACTGCTTGGAGTATTTCATTAGTTTTTCAAAATCGATATCAGCCATTATTGTTGCTTTCCCTTAAATGAAAAGTTTCCGAGTAACGCAAGGTGAGTACCCAAACCAGATCACGAAAGGCTGGTTGATTCAGTGTTGGACGCCCTTGAATCACAAGTACAAATCGTTGATCCCCTATATAGAGCGGCCAAAAACCGAACTGGCTGTTCCCCGCAGAATCTGTCAATGACCAAGCCTGTTCATTTATCCCTAGATTATTTATCAAAAGTCGTTGATGACGGTCGTAAAGGGAGCTTAAATCAGCACTTACAGCTGAGATCGCCTCAGCGGCTTCATGCGGTATGCCGCTTGTGCTCAGATAAAATCCCTGATCATCTGCAAGTAACGCCTTTCCATCTATCGATACCTGAGCCAGCAAACCAGGTAGAACTTCCTCCAATGGACCAGTTGGAACTGACAGCGGCTCACTTGCCCCCGTCAACCACTGTAACTCCTGCAGACGTTTCACAAGCTCCAACGCATCGCTATCAGACTGCCCACTCCACAAACTAAAGCGTGATATATCGGATGCGGGAGATCTCTCTTCACTCATGATACCCAGTAAAAGTCGTCTTGCCGGTTCATCACGGGTTGAGCAGGTTGCGAAGAAGGCGCCTGCAGGGGTTGCCTCAAGATAGAGACCTGATTTCATGCTCAGATTCATTAATTCACTCTGTAATTGTCGGGTCTAGAGTGTAGAGAAGAGATTGCACCAATAGGGACATATCTTCCTTTTCACGGGCGTCAACCTCCATTATTGGTAAGGTAGGCCAACCCATGGAGGATACCTCTCGATGATAGTCATCTATTTCTGGTGAGTCCTTTTTATCCATTCGCGTGACCCCAATTGTCACTGATGTGCTATGAATAAAACTTTTGAAAGCCTCGAGAAAAAATGAGAGATCCTGAAATGGCTCTTTACGTGAATTATCGATGAGCAGCACTAAACCCAATCCTCCTTGAGTCAATACCTCCCACATGAAATTGAATCGCTCTTGGCCAGGCGTACCGTATAGATGAACGCGCTCAGTCTGATTTAAATGCATCAGGCCATAATCCATCGCAACAGTAGTCATCTCTTTGCGATCCTTGGTCATATCACTTGCAGCTTCATCAGTGGTTATAGTTGCAATATCCGACAAAACACTGATTGCCGTAGTTTTACCAGCACCAACTGGTCCAGTGAATATTATTTTATGTTCAGCCATCGTTTCCTAATAACCCTTTTAACTGCTCTGGTTATACTGCTCGCAGACGACGCAGTAATCTTCTGAGAATTCCTGATTTTAAAACTTTTCTAGAGTCGCTATCTTCTGACACACTCTGAATATAATCAGCATCATGAACCTGTATCAAATCCAGGGCGTAACAAGCACTAAAGAATGCACAGACATATCCGTATTCGATATTTAATGTATCAACAGTCCGCGCAATCGATAATGGTGTCTTTGACCATAGTGCAGCGATTCTGAAAAACTCAGGAATTGAAAACAAGCGGGTCAGGTTTGGCCACTGACGAAGTCCTACCGCCACGTTGGTACTTGCTCCCATTGGCAATCGTCCTCGTGAACTCCATAGCGTAACTTTCCACAACAAAGCATCAATTGGTAATGGTAATGCATCATAGGATCGCAATAGATGGGTCTCATTATTGAGTGATGGCTCAATCGTGATTTGGTTGGAATTTAAGGTTAAAAGACATCGAGGCCTTAGTTTGACATCATTCAAATCGGTAACGCTAAGATTCGATTGAGGCAACAGTGTGACCGATTTTCCATCCTGAAAACTCAATCGTATTGGCTGTGATTCTCTTCTGCACCGATCTATTGCTTGCTTAAGAATATCCTGTAAATTAGAGGTATGCTGATAGTACATACCATTAATGAAGTCCTTGTTATCCAGGTCACTTGTACCAATAGACAAGCTACATGCGCGCTGAATAATACGCGCCTGAGAGGTCGCATCAGGTAGTACTTCCCGCCTCTCATTGGTATCGGTATTTTGATTAATGGTTGAAGATGGCGTTCTTCTCCATCGAGCGGATTTCGAGGAGGTTATTGGCTTTTGGTTCTCTGATACTGTGGGACGTTGAATCAACTCACTACGGTATATTTCAATTGCCCCTTTGAGCGAATCCATACGTAGAGGTTTGCGCAAAACCCTTGCTCCATCAATCTCCTTTTCATGCACGGAAAGTACAATTAACGGCCTCTCATTATATTGGTCTTGTTGCTGTTGCAGTAACTTTCTTCCTTCGATTCCATCCAGATCAAGAATACACAATTTGGCTTGATGTTCTGGCACCACAATACAATTACTCGACCAGTTTCTTTGCAGAAACAACTCCATCATAGGCTTATCTTTACGACTCATGCCGAGTAAAGCTATTCCCATTGGTTCATTATTAGCGGGTAACATCTAAGACCCCAGGGATTCCAAATACTGGCGTGTCTGATTCCATGCAGACTGAGCGATACTGACGTGTTCACCTAAATGATCCTGCATCGTCAACAGATCACTTAATGAACGGGAATGTTTGTAGACTTCGAGCAAACTGTAGTGAAGCCCCATCCTGGTTGGTGTTTCCATGATTGCCGATTCGAGTATTTCCTGGGCTACAGTTACATCACCAAAGGTCAGCTCTTCCTTAGCTAAATCGAGTGGGTCTATATATTTTGCACTCTTCTGCTCTGCAGATACCCCCTCATCGATGAGATTAAGCTCACCCTTCACAAAGTTTCCAAGTACGGAGTATTGACTGATGGGAAATGATTGATTGCCTTTTAAACCCTGTTTCCAATGTGTTGCAAAAAGAGTATATCGGTCACGAGGCAACTCTCTTTTGCTCATTTTCAGTAAGCGCTTGCGAAGACTCGCACCTTTATCGCCCAGAATCAGGAAGAGATCCAGTAGGGCACCATAGAGTGCGTCTGGCTCTTTCCGGGCAAGATGTAAATAGACCCTGCGCACGTGGTTGACCAGGTTAGCGGGTTCACGCGCTGAGAGATAAGCCAAGTGTGTTGCCCACCGTTCAGGCTCCACCGCTTCGGGAAGTGTAAGTCCCTGATTTCGTGGCTCATGGAATATGACCTGAGATGACGGCAGAAAGTCTTTCAATGTCGGAGAGAGATATGTTGGCTATAGTTCAAAGTTCAATCCATTGATTTAGTAAAAGAGTGAAAACAGCGACAAAGTAAAAGCGCTAACTCCCTGATTATTTAAACATTTATCAATTGATCCTGAATAGAAATCGTTCCTTCGAGATTACAAACATACGCGCCGCAATCGATTCCTAAGTTGTGGAAGTATACTGTGAATTGCAACACAAAAAAAACCATAAAATGTTTAAAAGTTTAATCTGTTCACTGTTTTGTAAAATTTCAAATGGAGCCAAAGGGGCGATATAGAGGGCAGATCGTTGCGGACTTTTCAAATCATATATACAAAATATTCCTATACAATTAGTAGCTTATATATCAAACACTCAATACCCCCACACTCAGGGCTTGCTGACAAAGTATGTTGAAAGTGTATAGATAATTTTCGAGAGGGCATTACATACTACTGCCATCTCTGTCTCAGCTTATCGCAACTGACAGGTGTGGCTGACTTTGTTTGTTGTCTTAAAGCCTGTTAACAGGCTTTAGGAACTTCGTCTCGACAGGGGCTTATGCCTGATGGTTCTTAGGATCAAGCGCCGCCTCGAAGAAACTCCCGTCTCGAGAGGAGTTCTTGTTCCGACGATTCGGCACTACCCCCCTCTTGCTTGCATTTCGTTTCGGCAAGGGCAAAACCATCCATCTCCACTTCTGCCATCTCCTCACCACGCAGAATACGCCCCAAAAGCGCCTCATCATGGGGATCGTTGTCAGGTGTTTCAACTTCTACCATCAAGGTCTTCATAAAGTTTTCAGCAGCTGCCACTGCATGATCCTGATCCATAAATTCATGCATTGGTGAATAGAGAGGATGAGTCTGGCAGATACCTATGCCCTCTATTTCATTGACCATGAATCGATATTCGTTGGCAGGCAGACGGTGGTGGTAGTTATCTCCCAGTTTCAGGTCACTCCAATCATCGTCATCACCTGGAAACAACACCAGATTCATCAACCAGGGCGTAATGAGAACCCCAACAGAACGACCTTGATAATCTTGAAAGCCGATGGTTTCTACCTTCAATGCCGGGTTGAGCAAAGGTATATCCTGCATCTGCTCTTGTTCTATTCCCCTGAAGACGGTCTCAATCTGCTGGGTCAGTTTTTCCAGGTCTTGCATCATAACTCTCGTTTGCGACGACTTAGGATTGCCCCAAGCCGGGAAAATAGTGGTCAACATCAATATCGGGTTCATTGCTCATTATGGCGCTCAAACCATCCAGGGCCTGATCGATATGACGGGCATCCTCCTCACTGATCACCTCTCGGGCAGAACCGAGAAATGTCAGCAGCCAGGTTCCCACCGGTTGCGGCCCGGTCAGCATCATATTGATCTGTTCTTCGCCATTGCGACTGCGACACCGGGCTACAAAATCGCCTGTCTCAATCACCTGGGCCGGAATTCCTACACACATGGAAGTGTTCCTTAGTTTTGCTTTCGTCAGCAAATAATCGCCGCTAGATTCAGCTGCTGGTGTGGCACCGCAATTCAGCACTCATTTCCGAGTGATATATTGCCGCAAAGACCGGCAGCCACTTCATACTCAGCCTCTCGTTTCCAGTGACCTTGATTCACCTGAGCACGAGGCTGAAGTTCAACACCGACAGATGAGAGTTCATTGACCAACATCTGCACCATATCCTCCAGCCCTTTCTCTGCCTCTGGTGTCAGACCAAGCTGATTCTCCAGTGAATGGGGTACCATGCCGATGATAGTCACCTGCTCAGGCGTCTCACCTTTCAGACTCAATAACGCCAACAGGTCCGAAACCCCCAATTGGTGGTTTGAGATTTTGGTCAGAAAAAAAGCAGGGATCTCCTCATTGGTAATACGTACCAGACTACCGTGAGGGGCACCAGTATTGACGGCATCGGCAATGATCAGACAGCGGGCATCCCGCATCGGCTCGAATAACTCCATACCGGTGGTACCACCATCAATCACCTCGACACCATCAGGAATCTGGTAACACTGCTCCAACTCCTCCACGGCTCGAACCCCAATACCTTCATCCTGCATCAGTACGTTTCCCATACCGATGACCAGGACTTTTCCGCTCTCTTGCTTACTCATTTGAATCGACTCCGCTGGGTCAGAGGGCCTTTACCCGAACAATCTCCTGCTGTTCTGTGTCCACCATGTGGATTGCACAGGCAATACAGGGATCGAAGGAGTGGACGGTGCGCAGCACTTCCAAAGGCTTTTCAGGATCGGCAACCGGGTTATCCATCAATGACGATTCGTAAGGACCGATCTCATCATTGGCATCCCGTGGGCCTGCGTTCCAGGTACTGGGTACAACGGCCTGGTAGTTTTTGATTTTACCATTCTCTATCACCACCCAGTGAGAGAGTGTGCCACGAGGTGCCTGATGAAAGCCGACACCTTTTATCTCACCCTTAGGAAAGACCGGCGCATTGAACGTATCAGTATCACCAGTACCCACATTGTCGACCAGCTTCTGCCACTGATCCTTGAGGGTATCGATCATCACTGCACAGCGGACAGCACGGGCAGCATGTCGACCTATGGTGGAGTTCACTGCCGAGAGAGGGATATCGGGGTTTTGGGATACCGACTTGAGGGTATCCATTGCCTGGTTAAGATATTTGGTATAGCCATCATGACCATTCGCAACACCGACCAAAACATCGGCCAGTGGCCCGACTTCAGCCCGTTTCCCATAGAAAGTGGGCGCCTTCACCCAAGAGTATTTTCCTTCATCCTGAAAATCAGTGTACTCAGGTTCTGTTTCGCCCACCCAGGGATGAAGCGCATCTCCCCCTTCGTACCAGGCATGCTTGGCACTCTCTGCGACACCATCACGGAAGTAGGCATCACCAAAGGTGGTAATCGGTTTAAGCGTGTTGATGTCGCCGTTCTCGATGTAACCTCCAGGCAGATCAAATATTGTACCCTTTGCATCCTGAGGACAATCGGGCACAGTCAGATAGTTGTTGACGCCACCACCGATACCAGCCCAATCAAGATAGAAAGCACCTACCGCAGGCACATCAACCAGGTAGGTCGATTTTATAAAGGGCTCTAACTTGTCGATGAATCCTTTTATCAGCATCAGTCGCTCAATGTTAAGCACTGAGGGCGCATCATGGCTGATAGAGTTACTGACACCACCTACGGCGACATTCTGAATGTGAGGACTCTTGCCGCCAAGAACAGCAACAATCTTGTTGGCGTAGTTCTGTACATCCAAAGCCTGAAGGTAGTGAGCAACCGCCATCAGATTGACCTCTGGCGGTAACTTCATGGCCGGATGTCCCCAATAGCCACTGGCAAAAGGGCCGAGCTGACCACTACCAACAAAAGTTTTCAGTCGCTCCTGAACCGCTTTCATCTCATGGGGCCCATTGAGTGGCCAGTCTGAAAGGCTCTCCGCCAGCTTCGCCGTGGCCACTGGATCGGCATCAAGAGCAGATACCACATCCACCCAGTCGACCGCAGAGAGGTGGTAGAAGTGAACAATATGATCCTGGATAGCATGAGCAGTCTGGATAATGTTTCGGATCAGCTGGGCATTGACCGGCACTTCCAGATCGAGGGCATTCTCCACTGCTCTGACAGAGGTGATGGCATGCACTGTAGTACAGACACCACAGAACCTCTGAGTGTAGGTCCAGGCCTCACGCGGATCTCTGCCAACCAGAATTTTTTCAATGCCGCGCCACATTTGACCAGAGGACCAGGCCTTGCTGACCTTGCCATCATCCACCTCGACATCGATGCGCAAGTGGCCTTCAATGCGGGTTATCGGGTCGACAGTAATACGTGTTGTCACGATGGAATCTCCTCAAGGTCTGATGCGTTGTGTAGCACGGGGAATTTTTTCACTATGATCAGGTAGGCCATTATTTCGATGGCGACCATGCCGACGGTTACCATGATCTCCGAGGTGGAGGGAAAATAGCTGTAACCAGGGCCAGGATCATAAGTAATTAGAAAAGCGTTAAAGCGGTAGAGCGATCCGGCAAACAGCATCGAAACCGATGCCCAGAGCAGTATTGGGCCATGGCCACGTTGTCTGGCGGAACTCAGAACCATCAGCGGAAAGACAAACAAAGCGGTCTCCAGCAGAAACATCATACTGGCAAAATCCCCGGCGAAGATCAGCCCCAACTTACCGCGCAGCAGAATCTCACCAAAGCGGATCAGTAGATATACACCTATCAGTCCCATAATCCCTTTACCGAGGCCGGCCAGTAACGGTGTCTCATTCTGGCGACGGAAACCAACACTACTGAAAGAAGCCTCAAACACCACAACCGCAAAACCCATAGTAAGTGCAGTAAGAATTGCGAGTAAGGGTTGCAGCTGCATTGACTGCCAGAGGGGGTGAACTTTATAACCCATCGCGATCAACATGGAACCGAGAGAGGATTGATGCATGGTTGGCAACAACACACCCAGAGCTATAAAGAGAAAGAGCACCTTGTTAAGTGCTTTTACCAGCCCCTGAGCACCGATCTTCTCCAACAGTGTCGGAGCAAACTCGATACAGAGCACCAGAATATATGTCGCGACACAGAGACCGACTTCAAGCATCACTGAATTAAAGTTCATGTGCCAGGGGGTGAAGATGTTGTAGAACTGCCACCAACGCCCCATATCGATCAATGCACCGACACCGCCCAAGCCATAACCAAGCAGGCTGGCCAACAGAGCCGGGCGTATTAAAGGGTGGTATTTGCCTTTGTTCATCACATATACAGTGATGGCCAATGCGTAGCCACCACAGGCCAGAGCAGTACCTACCACTACGTCGTAGACCACCCAGACACCCCAGGCATAGCCACCATTGAGATTGGTAACCGGCCCCATGCCGTGCATAAAACGTTGCACCAGATAGTAGGTGCCAATCAAAGCCAAAACACCGAGCACAATAAATGGCAGGGTAACCACTGGCCGTTTGAGCGGTTGATAGTCACTCATGACTCACCCCCTTCATCATCATCTGTGTTTCGTCGCACCACATAGGTCAGCCCTGCCAGAGCAACCGCCGGCAGTGCCATGAAGTTATAGAGTGTGTGCTGTACCGTCTCTGAGACAGAGGCGTAGGAGCGATCTTGCAGAGGTGGCATACCCAACTTATCGAACGGAATAGAGGAGATATGCAAGACGTTGGTACCACCCGCCTCTTTCTCACCCCAAATATGGGACTGATAAGCCGGCAGCGCTTTTTCGTGATGACTGTTGGGGTTTCGTACATCACCCCGTGGATAGTTGTATGTCTCTCCCGGCTTCAGCGCCACGCGTCGCTTCGCCTCCTCCAGCAGTGCTGTCCGGGAACCGAACAACGTAGCCCCGGTGGGACAAACCTCAGCACAACCTGTCATCTGACCTTTATCGATACGTTCGACACCAGCCTGGTTACACATCTGGCACTTATGGATCTGACCAAAAGGATTGTCGTAATCAAATTGCGGCACATTGTAAGGACAGCCCACCATACAGGTGCGACAACCAATACAGGCATCAGGGTGGTGAGTGACGATACCGGTTTTAGGATTACGCTGCATTGCGGTGACAGGACAGACCGAGACACACCCCGGATCGACACAGTGCATACAGCTGCGTTTTTCGAATGCGTAGCCATTTACCACGGCATCCTTAAGCTTAGCTTCGCCTTCACTATAGACTTTGATTACATTCAATGTCTCAGGCGAGAGGTCTCGGGCTGCATCCCACTGGGTCTCTTCACCCAAAGGCGTGGCGGGCATGTCGTTCACCTCCTTACACTTACTGACACAGGCTTTGCAACCTATACATAAGGTAGAGTCGAACAACATACCGATGGCTTCTTCCGCCGGTTCCAGATTACCTCTGGCTTGAGTTGCACCACTACCCAACAGCGCGGCGCCACCAAGAGAGGCTTTGAGAAAGTCTCTGCGTTTCATCTCATACCCCCCTACTCTCCGTCTTGGTTTTTGTTGTCCAACTTCTTTGCTGCCATCGTTGTGGCACCAACAGCCATACCAACAGCTGCACCGGCAATGGCTGCTGCAGCAGGAGAGATTCCCTCGCCACCTTCACGGTCACTGATCGAGGGGAACATGTTGGGAGGGGTATGGGTTTTCACATCGGCCAGGCTGAAGAGGGGTTTGCTGAAACCCACCCCCCCCTCTGAACAACCAAAGCAGGGATGGCCAACACCTATAGGCCAGACACCACCGCCAACATTATTAAATTCCAATGTCGGACAGTTGTTATAAGTTTCAGGACCTTTACAACCCAGCTTGTAGAGACAGTAGCCTTTTTTATGCCCCTCATCTCCGAACTCCAATGCGAAGCGTCCTGCATCGAAATGTGGTCGTCTATAGCAGTTCTCGTGAATCAGCCTGCCATAAGCCCACTTGGGTCGTCCCTTTTCATCTATGGGCGGCAATTTGCCGTAGGTTACGAAGTAGAGCACCGTGCCGATGAAGTTGGCTGGATTGGGAGGACACCCTGGAATGGTTACCACCGTCTTGCCTGTCAGCAGTTGAGGTGCACCAACAGCACCAGTAGGATTCGGAGCTGCTGATTGAACACCTCCCCAACTGGCGCAGGAGCCAAAAGCGACAATCGCTGCTGCGTGTTCCGCGGCCTCATGGGTTATATCAACCATGGTCTCACCACCAATCTTGCAGAAGATACCGTCATTGGCCAGTGGAATGGCACCTTCTACAACCAGCAGGTATTTCCCTTTATTATCCTGCATTGCCTTTCTCTTGATATCCTCTACCTGGTGTCCAGCACCTGTATCTAAAGTCTGGTGGTAGTCGAGAGAGATAAGATCAAGTATTAAATGTTCCAGGGAGGGCTGTTCTGAGCGCAGTAGAGATTCACTGGGACCGGTACACTCCTGACCATGAAGCCAGATCACCGGCGGACGCCGCTTTGGATCAGCCACAGCCTCCGCCATAGCCATTGCAGCGCCGGAAGGGAGACCAAGAGAAGCCGCCACACCGCTACAGAACTTCAGAAAGGTTCTGCGGGAGACGCCCAGGCGCTTCTCCAAAGCTGAAAAATCGAAATCGTTCTCTGCCATCATCAATCTCCAGGTATCTATTTAGGCGTGACGGGTCCAATCAGTCATGGACAAAATCCCCTACAAAGCGCAAATTTTATGCCGTTTAATTATTCTCTATATTAAACAATTAGTTATTTAACTATCTCTTAATTAATATTCAGCACATTTTGTAAGGTTACTTGCCATCACTATTCCCCTACTGAAAACAATGTTTTCACTTTGGAATCCATTCGGTTCTTCAAAAATGGTCTATTTCGGGATTAAAAAATGGCGACCATAATTTGAAATATCGCAATGTGATCGCCTTTGGGGTTAGCTAACATGAACCAAAGTAAAAATCGGGTATGAATCGTGTTCAGCTATTTGTTCAAATTTAAATGGATCGTGTTACTACTTGTGCTCCCATCAGGACTACAAGCCCAAACGATTCAGATTTCAGAAGCCGTGCCGCAGGTAAAATTTATCGATCAGCACGGCAGTCCCCATTTAATTGGCGCTGATAGCAGGCTTCTCATCTATTCCCACAGCAAAAACACCGGATCGATGATGGCTGAGATTCTGGCTGATGTTAAAACTGGTCACATGCATAAAATTCAAGCCGCATACATTGCAGACATCAGCGGCATGCCATCCTTAATAAGCAGATTTATCGCCCTACCGAAGATGCGTGATATACCCTCACCAATTCTGGTGAGCCGAGAAGCAGATCAAGTTGCCTGGATACCCAAAAAAGAGGACAAACTAACTCTGATTTTTACGCAAAAGGGTAAGGTCTCAGATATCATTTATTCGAATGATGAAGAAGAAATTAGAGCATTGCTGAAAACATCCCCCTCAAAGAAAGATAAAAAATAGTGCCCAAACCACTGCAGCCCCATTAACTTTCAATCTTCTCAGAACAACTCTGAAAGCCCCTCTCCCTTTACGGGAGAGGGGTTGGGGAGAGGGTGTACGCGAAGCGTTTCATCTGGTTAAAAGAGAAAAACCACACTGATCGTTCATATGTATCTTGCTGATTGTTTGGGAAAAATATGGCATTCATTCTCCCCCTCTCCCCCGGCCCCTCTCCCGCGAGGGGAGAGGGGAGTCTCTCCCCACCTAGTTTAAGATACTGATGACTTGTAAGTTTTTTCTACCTGACACTTCAATTGTTTATTTTTCAATGGGTTGGCGACAGCTATCAACCTCATATTGTTCTACCGACTCACATATAGAACATCTACACCTATAAGCTCCCTCCCTTGCAAATGACGGGTAGAAGGTAAAATAAAGTTAATTGTGGCGCAAAACTCCAGATAGTTAGGCTTACTTCAATGTATAAAGGGCACCTCTATTAAGGCAATAATCATCTGTTAAATAAATAATGAGGATAGGTATATGAGTCAAATCAAACAAATCATTGCAACACTGAGCCTGTTAAGTCTGGCAGCGTGCAGTCAATCGGGTAATTCTGGTGACACCATTGCAGTTGAGGAGAAACAAAGTGCTTCTGGTAGCATGACTGAGAAAGTATCTGAAGCTGGCAAAGAGACATGGGAAAAGACCAAAGAGGTCACTAGCAATGCCGCCGATACTGTTGCCACTAAGAGCAAAGAGGTCTATGAAGGCGCTAAAGAGATGGGTAGTGATGCAGCTACTGCTATCGTCGACACAAGCAAGGAGATCTATGAAAACACCAAGCAGACCGCTTCTGAAGTTGGTGCGACTGTGAAAGAGGAGACTTCTGAGGCGATAACTGCGGTCAGTGAGAAGAGCGCCGAAGTTTATCAAGAAACAAAGGAAACAACTGGTGAGATGTACGATGCCACTAAAGAAAAGGGTGCTGAAGTTATGGATAGTATGAATAAGGAATAATTACTACACCATTTTTTACCCCTCACCATATCGATAGAGCTGTCAGAACAGATGTCAATCTGTTCTTCTTTCCAGTCATATCCCCAATGACGAAATAGATGCTAGCAAGTAGCCATCTGGCGTAAGGATGCGCCATCGTCAATTTTAGAACCTGCCCCTTTGATATTGATGCTTTTTATCCTTAAAATTCAAGATAGAAGGATAGTAGCCGAAAATAGTTCTATTGCTTGACAGTGATGGTATCAGGATTAAATCCAGATCCTAATTTTTTTAGACTTGTAGGCATAAAGCATGGTTAGTAGTGCAGACTCTCAGAATGCCAAGATTGTACAAATGCTCTCTGATATTCTCACGAATATCGAAGCAAACTGGCCAGTATTGCCCTCAGGCATCTGGAATGCTTCGAGTGTCAGATCGGCCTTACGCCATCTTAGTGAGCTATCCAGAAACAGTCAGAGTGAAGGATTTGTCAATATCCACGAACTCTCCCAGCAAATTGACAAGGCAATCACGGATATAACACAAGAAAAAGCCCAGCCCGATTCCGCCGAAATCAGACAGATCAATCAACTGCTTGAGAAGTTGAAACAGATGATTATCGCTGCCCAGAAACCTAAGCAAAATCAAGTTGGGCAACAGCCAGATTATGACCTCGTCTATCTACACAGCAGCGAGAGTAGTGGGGAGCAGATCACTGCAGCAATTGAAAAGAATGAATGGCGAGTCCTTAATCTGGAACTCACCGTTGACCTGCGCCATTTTCTGACCGAACAGAGCGTAAAACTCATTCTTATCGATACACAATTTATTGATGATATGAGTGAGATCAACAAGATTCTCAACGAATTACACCCAAACAAGAAGACCAGGCCAGAACTGATTTTTATTACTGGCGAGTGCAATATTGAAATTCGCCTTGAAGTACTTCGCACAGGCGTCACTCAATGCTTCACCAGCCCAATAAACATCAACGACCTGATGTTGAGCATCAAGCAGATAATCTCACCCCATGTAAAACCCAAAGATCGTGTTTTACTCATTGAGGATGATGAATCGCAGGCTCAGTTTGCCAGTACATTATTGCGAAAAGGTGGTTTGAAAACACGATCGATAACCAATCCATTAGGTGTAATGGAGGCAGTAAAGCAGTTCCAACCTGATCTTATATTAATGGATCTTTATATGCCTGGCGCCAACGGTATTGAACTCACACAAGTAATCCGTGATAAAAAAGAGTTGGCAAACATACCCATAGTCTTTCTATCGGGTGAGGAGAGTATGGAGAAGAAGCTTCTTGCTCTCCACTCTGGTGCAGACGACTTTTTAACTAAGCCTGTCAGGCCACAACATCTTTTGGCTACTGTAAAAACAAGAATCAATAGAGCCCAGATTATTTTCGAAGCGGGCGCCAGAGGAAATATAGATTACTCAACTGGCTTACAGAACAGAAAAGCTCTACTGCTAAAACTGGATTGCATGAGCCAGAATGTAGAGGCAGCAAAATCTGTAGCCGGGTTATTTACAATAACTTATGCTGACCCAGAGCAATACCATAACAATCAAGACTACAGTAACATCATTGAAGAGATAACTCAGCTGGTTGGTTCTACTCTCAATAAGCACGACTATCTTGCGCGCTCTTCAGAATACAGCCTGACAATTCTTTTATTTCGAAACACCTTGGATGAATTCAATCAATTTGGAACAGAGCTATTCGACCGATTAAAAGCCAATATTCATGATGGTGTTGAGTTTGGCATAGGTAAAACTTTGATTGATTTCAATCAAAATGACCCTGACATCCTGCTGGCACAGTCAGAAACTGCATCATTGATGGCATTTCGCCGTCATTCCGAGTCCTATCTTGACCATCAAGGACAGATAGAGGCGCCAGCTGAGACAGAAACATCCATTAATGACTTCCAAAAACAACAGTTTCAAAGTGCTCTAGAAACTGCTCTTATTGAGTTTCGACAGCAGCAATTTAACTCGACTCAAGATGTAGAAATAGTAGCTATAGAATTGTTGCCAAAACCTGCTCCTGCAACAGATATCATTCTGACTTCAGACAACATTTTCATTACAGCAGAGCAGCACGGTTTAAACGCTGAGTTTGATCAGTATATTTGTAAATACGCGTTAAGAATGCTCGGAGAATTTTCACTGGTTGGTGATATGACTCAAGTTATTATTTCCATCTCTGCTCTTGCGATGAATGATGAGGTAATAATCGAGTTTATAAAGTCTGAATTGCGTAGATTGCAACTGGTTGGCACTGGCCTGATGATAGAGTTTGACCTACCTTCTCTCGCAAAAAACCTTAAGCAGGCCCGCTACTTTCTTGGTGAACTCTCTGCTATGGGCATAAACACTCTGCTTGGTAATTTCGCCTGTAACGAGACAGCATATAAAGTACTTGCTTATCTGAATGCAGATGGAGTAAGACCTCACGTCTCCATGCTCAATACCAGCTTCGAGGAGACAAATGAAATTGCTACCCAAGTACATTCACTTAATGCAAAGATCATATTACCAACAGTTGATAAGTTTGGTCTTAGTAGTTTGTATTGGTCTGAAGCAGCAGATTTTGTCCAATCAAGCTATAACGATTAGAACTATTCCAACTGTTTGATCTTCGATAATGCTTACTTCATATCAAACCAAACCTCTATTTTTTTGATCTACAGCAAAAGAATCCAATTCCTCAAACCATACCAATTATGTTACATTCCCACAGGCATGGAACCGTCATAAAAGGTCGCTAGCTTTAGCGACTACGCTGTCCGACCGCTTAATCACTTGTCATGGATGTTACGCCGCCACACCGGGCTAACGCTCACTTGTGGCATTTACTTAGCTATCTGCTCGACATGGGATTGGTGTTCAACGGATGACAAGATGGAAAATGAGAGCCGTTTTCAGCGGCATCATTCATATACTGACACATCTCCGCTTATCTGGTTCAAAGAGACTGATTTTTCTTAGCGCTATCCTCTTTTTCAGGTTCGTGGCAGCAGAGCAGTTGCCAATAGAAAATCTGTTGGAAAGAAGTTATTTAGATGACTATTACAGTAATGTGATTTACGGCTATCGCATCATCACTGAGACTGAAAAATATGGTGCGCGCTACACAGGCAACAGTTTACGCTGCTCCAATTGTCACCTTGATGCCGGACGTCGAAGAGATGCGATTCCGCTCAATGTGGCCGGCATGTATCCCAAGTGGCGGAGTAAGAATGGTCGACGAAACGGTATCGGCCTGCGTATCCGTGAGTGCTTTGTCTACAGCCTTGATGGCATTATGCCACCTGAAGACGCTCCTGAAGTGATGGCTATCTCTGCCTATATCTCTTATCTGTCTCATGGTGAGACGATCGGCGAGGCCCCTGAAGGCCGAGGGGTACCGACTATACCCGATACAGGTTATGACCCTAACCCCGCCTCAGGTAAAGCCATCTATGATCAGAAATGTGCTGCCTGTCATGGGAAGGGTGGAGTGGGCATACCCACAATACCGCCATTGTGGGGGATCGACTCTTATAACGAAGCTGCCGGCATGGCTGATGTGAAGCGAGCAGCCGGATTCATCTGGGCAAATATGCCCCTTGGGCAGGAGCGTACACTCAGTCATCAGGATGCACTGGATGTCGCAGCCTATATCAACATCCAGATCCGTCCAGGAGACCCACGCAAATATAAATTACTCAAATTACTTGAGTCGGTGTCAGGCATCTTCAGTCAATGAGTTACTTTGTTGGCTATCCAATAACGATATCGGAACTAGAGAAACCGGTGAAAATGCCATGGCATTGAATCGTCTACCTGAAGTTCTCCCCTGGCATCCTCGCAACTCGACTAATATCAACTACTCGAGTGAACTCTTTGGTGCGCTCATCGGAGCAATTCTGGTGATTCCCCAGGGGATCACATTTGCTTATCTGGCTGGATTACCACCGGAATATGGCATCTATACCTCAATCTTTGTCACCCTGTTTGCCAGTCTTTTCGGCACCAGCTCCATGCTTGGCGGCCCCAATACGGCAGTGGCGATACTGATTGGCGTGGCAGTTGCGCCTTATGCAGGTCGGGGGAGTCCGCTCTACATTGATTATGTTCTAATGCTCAGTTTCATGGTTGGCATCATTCAGCTGTTAATCTGGTTACTGCGGGGCGGCCGTTTTTTTATGTATTTGAGTCCTGCGGCCATCACTGGTATCACTACCGGTGTAGGTTTAATTCTGGTTCTCTCCTCTTTGGACGGCATTCTCGGACTCTCGACTTCAGGTACTCTCTTTTTTTTCCAAAAGCTCTATCTGCTGTTCGACGACGCAGAAAATCTGGTAAACCCCTATAGCTTCAGTGTGGGAGTGGTAACAGTCGTGACCGGACTAGTCGCGCGACACTACAAGACCCGTTATGCGATCCTGATAGCCATTGCAGCAGGCTATCTCTGCGGTTTGCTTGAGATGGCACAGTTTCCACAAGTCGATATGGAATTGGAACTCCTGGGGTACTTGCCAATCACCCCGCTGCCCCTCTCTCATCCACCGGTAGGTACTGAGTATCTCCTGGTTGGCCTCTCCATGTTGCCCGACGCGATAATCATCTCGCTTATAGGGTTGGCGCAATCGATGGTCATTGTAAAACATTTAAGAAGCGATACCGATCAACCCATTCAACCCGATAAAGAGGTCTTCGCTCAGGGCATGGCCAACCTGCTTGCACCTTTTTTCTCCAGCTTTGCCGGATCAGGCAGCTTCAATCGTACTGCGGTGAATCAATCCCTGAATATTAAGACCCCACTGGCAGGCATTGTCTCTTCAGGAATAGTCCTGGTAGTGATTCTTGTACTTGGCCCTGTCCTCACCTACCTACCGATGGCCGTCATCTCAGGTACGCTGTTTTTGGTGGGCATTGGCATGATCAAGACAGATGAGATTCGACGCCTGACAACCTGGCGTGGTGAATTGACTGTGTTTGCAGTTACTCTGCTCAGTATTATCTTTGTCGGGCTCCAAACCGGACTGGTGGTAGCGCTGGTATTGTCTGTATTACTGTTTGTACTTTCAGCCTCCCGATTGGAACTCCAGGTGGAGCATGAGGCTGTCTCGGTTAGAATCCGTGTCGAAGGCCATCTCTTCTATGCCTCCATTGATCAACTCAGCCAACTGCTTAAGCGTCATCGCACAGAAAATGTGATTCTGGATCTTAGTGTTGTCTCTTATCTCGACCTGTCAGCGACAGAGGCTATCGCCAAAGAGCTAACCAATCGCAACAACAAACAGACCTTCTTCGCCATTCAACTCAGCTCCCCTCGCCTTCAGGCTCAATTCGAAAACCGCATGCTAGGGGAGCCTGTGCAGTTTATACAGCAGACTCAAACATAATCTATTTTCCCCACAGTGGAATATGTCAGCTCTTACGATTAACCCGGCGACTAAGTAGGTCGTCTTCAGGGTTTCAAGCCTGCCCTTGATCAAGGCGCACCCCAAGGGCACTTCCTTCGGGGTGCAGCTCGCAGGCTATAGTTGTTCCCTTGTCAACAGCCGCAACACCGAGCAAGGGCAGGCTTGAAACCTCTAACAATATGATTTTTAAAAGACAGGCCCTAGGCCGGAATGACGCTTACTTAAGGGGATTTGTTACGTAGAACGAGAATTTTCTGAGGTAACCAAGCTATTTTGGTGGGGCAGGGCCCCACCCTACGCCCTGAATTGAACGGTAGGGTGGGGCCCTGCCCCACCAAAACGGCTTAAGTAAGTGCCATTCGGGCCTAGGGCCTGTTAACACTAATCGAATAGGCCCTAGATAAAACAGGTGAATTGGAGCCTGATTATCCTTGCTTTAATTGATAGTAAACAGATCGTGGTCAGTTGAAATCTATCACATAGGTTTTTGACGGTGCCTAAACGTTGATGAAAGGTTACTGGCTTTATGGCAGAACATAGGCAGATTTCGCAATTTGACCATTTTATTCCTGTTACCACTTCAGAGATAATCTCTGCACTGGCGAAAGGTGGATTATCGCCCGATCAAATTCAGGTGATTCATAAGCTCAGGCGAATTCTTACGCTTCAATTTTCTGATAAATTAGTCCATCTGAAGCATGTTTATCAGCCCTTCAACCCGGATCGTGAGCTGGTGTCTGATGCCTCTGAGACTTGTAAACCTGCAGAGTCAATCGAGCGTATCAAAAAACTGTTAAGTGATGCGAATTACTCCGAGCTTAATCGAGAACAGATTGAATTCGCTTTAGAGCAGTCATCGCCCTATGGTCTGGATGTCAAAATTGACTTTGATAGATTTGAATACGTCAGTCTATTCTATCGGGCCAAGAGTCAGCAGTCGGCAGCGGTTCGTGACTGGAAAACCTGCTATCTGAAAAAGCGCACAGTTAATTTTATCACCTACCAAAGGATATGCCTGCTGCTCTACTATCGGGGTCACCAGGACAAAGCAGGAATTCATATAAAGTTATTCAAAGATATTTTAAAACCTGATCTAGAGATGCTTTTTCCTGACTGTAAAATCAGGATGAAAGTAGTTGATAAGTTGAAACTCGCTGTAACTGGTGGGGGCGGTACTGCAGGGGGGCTGGTAGCGACCATAGGTAAATTAACAGCGGCTGTATCACCTTGGGCGATTGTTATGGCTGTGGGAGGTTTTGCTGCACTATTATGGCGTCAGATAAATAAGGTCTTTATGCAAAGAACCCGCTACATGGCTTCACTAGCGCAAAATCTCTATTTCAATAATTTGGACAACAATATGGGGGCAGTAACCTATATTGTTGATCAGGCGCGTCAGGAAGAGATTAAAGAGACCATTCTGGCCTACGGATTGATCAATCTTCTTGCGATCAATGATAAGTCTGAACTCGATACGGCTTGCGAGCAATGGCTGACCGAAAAATTTGACTGTGTGATCGATTTCGATATCGATGATGGAATAAAAAAACTTAAAAGATTTAAATTGATAGATTCTGATAGTGGAGAGTTGAGATGTGTATCAGCTGAGCTGTTATGTGAAAACCTGGATAGGCAATGGCTTGAATATATCGAGAAACCTGAGATTAGATTTTGATGACAATTAATAGAGGTACCCTTAACCCAATAACTAAATATCTCATCTTGAATCTATCAAAGTAGATCTATACCTCACAATACTATCTGTAATAATCAAACATGAAAGGTTTTTACAAATGATAAATACATTCCAGGCCATACAATTATTACTACTACTAATAGGGTTGTCTTTTTTCAGTTCTGGTGCAGTTTCATTGGAAGTGAACATTACCCCGCAGATTGATGAATTTCAGATCCAACATGGCAAAAAGCTAATCACTATTCGCCGCAATCAGGATACTGAGGCGATGCTGGAATTCGATTTCGCCCGCACCTCACGTCCCTGTCCTCCCTTTTGTGCACAGCCGATGCAGGTCACTAAGGAGGTGAAAACGATTGGGGAGATAGAGCTTATTGAATTTATGAAAAATGAGCTTAGTCAAGACCATGGATTATTGATCGATGCCAGAACAACGGATTGGCATGAGCGCGGCACAATACCTGGCTCAATTAATATTCCCTACACACAACTCAACCCAGATCAGGGTGCAGACGAAATAACACTCGAGGATTCGCTGTCGAGATTAGGTGGAAAATTGGTTAATGAAAAATGGGATTTCAGTCAGGCAAAGTTGCTCGTTCTCTGGTGCAATGGACCATGGTGTGGACAGTCCCCGACAGCGATCAAAGGACTACTCAGTATAGGCTATCCTCATCAGAAGCTTCTCTACTATCGTGGCGGCATGCAGCTCTGGAGGATCTTTGGACTACCCGTTGTCTCAGCGGAAGGTGATTTGCTGGATGAGTGATGGTTTGATGCTCCATATTCAGTAGTCAAGGAGGTTGTTTAGGATAAAAAACCGGGAAATATAGAATCAGCTTGTTACTGCCGAATCTATTTTGTTACAAGATATTTTCAATTGTTCACTTGACTCTTGACGTTATCACTCCATACTCTTAAAAAAAGCTGTTTATCATATATTTACGTGAAATATTATAGTCGTTTACTTCTGCCTTCCCTGATACTTTTTTGCATTGCGCTGTCCGTTTTCGCAGAGACAGCCAGTTCTGATGCTGTATCGGTGAAAGGAACCAAGCTTTCAGCTGACAATCATCCTCTGCCAAGTAGTGCGCTGGAGGATGAATATTGGCAGTGGCTTACTCAACTGGCTGACGAACTGGACAAGATGATATCCCGTCAGCCAACTCTCCGATCAACGAGAAATCTCTTGAAAACCGATTGTGAAAGGTCTCAATCGGTTAACTATCGAGAGCAAGCGCTCTTGGCAGAAGCTGATCTGGCAAGAAAGGATCTTGGCCTCTATTTTGATGCTGGGGTAACTGATGAATGGGACTCAGAATTCGAATCAGAAGATAGTCAGCGGGCCTATGTCGGCTTGACGTGGCGAGTGCTCGAAGATGGCTATCGAGAGCAGCGGCACCGTGCCAATTTGGCTGAAGCCCGAGCAGAATCAGAAGTACTTCAGTCAAAGTTAGATCTGCGGAAATCACTTGAAACCTGTCGATATGATGCAACAAGGGATAGTTTTGCCCCTGTATGGCTGCCACTGCTGACCCTCAAGGAGTCTTTTCTGAGTAAGCTCTATGAGCTGCAAAAAGAGAGCTACTTGATGGGGGGAATATATTTAGATGATCTTCTCGACAGTCAAAGGGAGCTGAAATCGATACTTGAGCACTATCGCATGCTGCAGCATGGATTGGCGCAGCAAAATGATAGAATTGAGCCTGGAATGCCCCCGCTATTGGATCTGGATATGGCAGAAATTCGTCAACGAATTCAGGATGATCCTGAGCGGGAGAGGCTTTTGAATCTAAAACACTCTATTTTAGATCAACAGAGCATCTCCAATGACGATAAGCGTTTGCGTTTTTATCTTCGATATAACGTGCATGAGGATAGCCGCGAAAATGGTCCAACTGTTGGTGCAGCCTTCTCCATGCCACTTGCAGCTGGTCGTTATTCAGAGTCAATTGTGGATCTGCATAAAAAAGGTATTCAGCAGGAGATAGAAGATGGAGAGCGAAAAAGACTCAGACGAAGTGAGCTTGCCTATAGTGAATTGTTGGAGCAGCGTGAGCGCGTAGTAAAACAGAATTACCGCTATCTGGCAGCCTATGAACAGCTCAGGCGTACGATTGGAAGGCATCAATGGGTGGCTGGATCAGGAGAGTTTACACATGCTGTGACGAGGATGACTACCCTGATCGAAAGTGCCGTGGAACTCATGCGTGCTGTAGAAGAGATGTATAGACGGGTACATCGGGTGTTTGTCCGGGGGGGTATCTCCTACAGTCCTGAATTGGTAACACTTACGTCGCTACAAAATAGCACTTATCGGGCTAGAGAAGGGGGTAGGGCGGTATATATTTGGTCTGCCAGTTTTAACCGCTTTCCGAATGGATTGATTCAGGAATTTATACGTGCAAAAGGTATTAACGAGGTTATTCTGAGTGGCAGTGAGCAGATTCAAGATAAGAAGCTATCAGGGTTCCTGAGGGTATCAGAACAGAAAGGGGTTAAGGTTCAGCTGTTGCTTGGTGACAATAGCTGGCTTACCAAATCCAAGCAAAAAGCACTACTGGTCAGGTTGGGACGATTGATTGAGCGCAGTGGGCATCTACACATTGATGTTGAACCTCATACACTCGATGATTTTAAACAGAAGCGACGGACCTATCTGGAGAGCTACCAGCAACTGATTTCTGCGATTTCAAGTCGGCTTGGTAAACAGGGGCAAATCTCAGTATCAGTGCCGTTACATTGGGATCCACAGGACTATCAGCATCTCAATACTACAGTTGATCGTATCTATCTGATGGCTTATGAGATCAGACGGGTTGATACCTTGCAGCGTAGATTGGCTGAGGTTCTCCCTCATCTCTCACTCGAAAAAGTTGTCATTGCATTGCGGCCTGAGGATTTTATGAATGAAGTTGAACTTGAGTCTGTGATAGAGCAACTCTCGAAAAAATTTGGCGTGGAGCACTTTGCGCTACATGATATTGACAGTTATCTAGAACTCAGCGATGGGCAGTAGATGAGAATCAGAAACAAAAAAAGCTTTGTTGTAGTAGGGCCGGAAGGTAAAGCACCCAAGTCGATATGGTCAAAGTTAACCCATGTGGTCTACCTTCTATTCCTTATTCTGCTAGCTACATATTTAATCTATTTCATCTTTTACCGCTTCACTGCATTCGAATTGCAAGGTCAGGTAAGTGTAGAAAGAGTAAGAATCAGTGCTTTGCAGGGTGGACGTATAACTTTGCTCAATGTTCAAGCTGGGGAGTATGTAAAGTCTGGAGATCAGATAGTAATATTAGAAACCAATGAAACATGCATAGTAAAGTCAGATAAAACATTGCGCAAATTGAAACAGTCCATTGCATTAGATCAGCAACGTCTGAAACTCCTTAACAGTAGAAGAGATATTGTGGCGACTAGAAAGCAGGGTTTGCTGGATGAACGCAGACTTGGCAGGGTGTTGGAACTTGAACGCCGGAAATTGACTGAAACGCAGTCACTGCAACGTGACCTGGATGATTTGGATATGAAGATCCAGGTTATTACTGAGGAGATAAAACTGCAGCAATTTGAACTTCAACAGCAATCACAAATAGAAGACGAGACAAGTGACTGTGGACTGGAAAGAATTGTTGCACCAGTTGATGGAGTAGTGGTGGCAGTCAATCAGCACCTGTATGAGGTCATCAATCGAAAAGATACTATTCTGACCTTAATGCCGGACAAACCAGAAGTATGGGTCGAGGCCTTTTCTAAAAAAGATGAACGTTTGCCCAATCTATCCGGACAGAGTGTAGCTGTCAGATTGCCAAACAATGAGATCACGCAAGGAAAAGTTTCGAGTCTTCACGCTGCTGCATATCCATTCCCTGAAAGGGAATATGATATCTACACTCCTGAAGCGAGTTCACTAAGTCTAAAGATTATACCGATCAACAATGAGACAGCTGTAGAGTGGAGTAAATTCGATAGAATGGCTGTAACGGTAGAGGGCGAGCGATGAATAGAGGACTCTTGATTTCGGCTGATGAAAACCCGCTACGCTTACCCCTCTCGAATAGCGCAGAAGAATCTAATTGGCGTGGCTTGGATGCTGGCGCGGATGTTGATTATTTCCTCATTGATACACCAAATAAAGATCAAGCCAAAAAAATAATTGATTTAGTGAGGCATAAGTTGCTTCCGGCAGTCTATCTTAAACCGATTGTGTTAGTCAGTGTTTGGGGAGATCTGCCAAAATCATTGCAGGATCAATCTGATTTTGTCATTAGCCGACAGCAGATGAAGCGTGAATTGCCAGCAACCCTGTTGGATGAGATTGAGGCTCTTAATCGGCGTATCAACAGTCTGCAAGAGCAGAAATTAAGAGCTGATACCAACCTGGCGTTACGGCTTCTTCGCTACCTATATACAAGGGATAGGGAGATTGAGCCAATCCCTTCGATTCATAGTCGAGGAGGATTTACCTATCCAGGATTAGAGAGTCTTTTTGGCGTAAATGATCTGAGTATGTGGCAGACTATTGAATTTCTAACTGCTCAACATCTGATTCAGACTCGATTCATTACTCGAACACATCAGTGTGCGAGTTGTGGCTGTGCTTTTTTGAACTTTAAAGAGACTTGTCCTCAGTGCCAATCTGAAGAGCTTGATTCAGATGATTTGGTTCATCATTTTCGCTGTGGGTATACAGCAGAATTGGCAGATTTCAAACAACAGGAAAAGCTGGTCTGCCCTAAATGTGATCAGAGCTTGAAGCATATTGGCGTAGATTACGATAAGCCTTCGGTAATGTATCATTGCAGAGGTTGTGATCATCGTTTTCAAGAACCGGAAATTGCAACCACATGTTATGATTGCCATCGTACTGCACCACCCGAACATCAGATCCACCGCAATATAGATGCCTTTAAATTGAGTATGCTGGGAGTTAATGCTGCTCTGTTTGGTATCGACTCACTTTTTGCTTCGATACTAGAGCGTAAGCTACAGTTGCTTCCGCTTGATCTATTTGAACGATTTATATCTGTTGAGAAGGCGCGGATTATCCGTTACAAGCTTTCAAATTCAAGTTTGCTGCTTATTGATATCAAAGGACTTGAAGAGATCTACCTGAAACTGGGCGAGCGCACCAGCGAGGTCTACGAGGAACTTGCGAATCTATTTTATGCCATGTTGCGTAATTCAGACCTTATCAGTAGTCGAAACGAATCGCTATTTCTCATGCTGTTAACCGAAACCTCTCCCGATGATGCGAAAATTGTTCAACAGAGGTTAAGGCAGGGTGTGTCAGAGCTGCTTAAAGCCAGTTTGGGAACAACTCCTGAGATTATCTCGAATATTACCAGTGTAGACGACTCTTTAGACCTGACAGAGTTTATGGAAAAGTTTTTAAACGAAAACCATGCTGAATGATACTTTCGACTTTGTAACTGGTTTGAGTACAGGGCAGTTGATCGCCTATTTCTGGCCCTTCTTTCTATTCGACCTTACACGTTATGTATTGTTTGATGTTCTTATACTGACGCTATATTTACCAAGAAGAAAGCGTAACAAGCAGAGAAGGGCAGAAGCAAGGAGACTGCTTTTCCATGAGAAGCCTCTGGTCTCGGTGATCGCTCCTGGAAAGAATGAAGGTAAGCATATCCCAAGTTTAGCTGAATCGCTGACCAGGCAGACCTATAAAAATCTTGAGATAGTAATAGTAGATGATGGATCTGATGATGATACTGAAATTATCTGCAGAAAATTGCTCAAGGATGGAAAAATAGATCAATTTATCCGTAATGATGTGCGTGGTGGGAAGGCATCAGCTGCTAATACAGCACTATATTACTCAACGGGTAAATATGTAATCCATCTTGATGCGGATTCTGAACTTCGTTTCGACTCAATCGAAACAATCCTCCTGCCTTTCTATCAGGATTCCAAGATCGCAGCAGTAGGCGGTGATATCCGTGTCGCCAATCTTAACGATACAATGGCGACCAGAACCCAGGCAATTGAGTACTTCAAAGGGATATCTACTGGGCGAACGGTCTCTTCAATGCTGGGTATATTGCGCATAGTCGCCGGTGCCTATGGTGCTTTTCGCAGGGATGTTCTAGATCGGCTAGGTGGCTGGGATGTCGGCCCTGGACTGGATGGCGATATCACCATGAAAATACGTAAGCTTGGCCTGAAAGTGGTTCATGAACCCCATGCAGTCTGTTATACGAATGTGCCAACCAGTTTTCGTAAACTGGCGAAACAGAGATTTCGCTGGGACAGATCCATGGTGCGTTTTCGTGCAAGAAAACATTTTGATGTTTTGCTGCCAACGTCGAATTTCATGTTGAGTAATTTCATTGCAACAGCTGAAAACCTATTTTATAACCTATTTCTCAACTTCAAATGGTGGTTCTATCTTGCACAGGTAATATTTTTCTATGGTGCAATGCTTCACAATATTATAATAGTTAATTATTTACTCTACACCTTCGCAAATCTGGCAGAGTTCATGGTTGCTGTGGTATTGCTCAGAAAGACACTGCGCAAGCAGGATTTGTTACTATTTCTCTATCTGCCATTGATGCCACTCTACACTGGCTTATATCTAAGGATTGTTAGAACTTATGCCTATATCATGGAGTTTATACATAGATCATCCTACGCAGATCAATGGAATCCATGGAAAGTATCAAAGGTTGTCAAAAAAGATCGGCTTTAATATGTCTATATTTTCGAGATATCATCGACTCCCTAAGTAAAAAAACCGGGGCGTACCTGCTGCCCCGATTCCTGTTGATACTCGTTATTTGTATCGTCTATCTCATCTTGCCACTCTTCGATTGCACTATCTGTTAAACGTCTTGCCTGAACACGTGTTCCTGTTTTTGACTTTATATGTACCCCTCCTTTTCGCAGTAAAGGAGATTGGGCGACATGATTGCGTATAGGTCTATTCCGTTTTGGCATGGTAATTCTCCTTACAAGGCCAGTTTGTACCACTCAACCTGTTTTAGGTTACGTTTTTTTCGTTTAAAACCACGATCTGTCTTGATGAACTCAGGGTCTTCATTGGTGATTTGAAAGCAGAACTTCCTCGGAAGATCGGAGTAGATCGAACGAGGTGGAGATCCACCAAAGACCTGCTTTATTCTCTGCCCAGTTTCATGGGTATGGTAGTAGATTTTTCTGATCCCCAACTCTGTATAGATGAAGCGTATTGCAGCTGTCAGCATGGCTTCAGACCAGATGTTGTAAAATGGTGCTAGAACCTTCTCAGCATAGGTAATAAAGGCTTCCTGTTTACAATTACACCACTCTAAATGCCAGGGTGTAGATCCGATTTTGATACCCTTTAAGCAGTGCAATACCGACCGCACCCAATCACTCTGTATCTCTTCTATCAAGGCTTCGTTACTGTCTAAATCAAAGTCAATTCTTGCCCAGGCCAGAGTGTCACGGTATAGAGTGCGCTTGTTTCTATCCATAACCGGATGACCATTGTAGTTAAAGATATAGTCATCATCTGGTTTAACAAGACGGTGATAGGCTCGATTGTGCTTTTCTGAAAAATTTAGCTGAAGTACCAGGTTGCAGCCTTTACGAGTTGTTTGGTAGTCCCATCGATTACTATTGCCCCAGCGGTCGACTGTCAATACAAAGGGTTGACTGGTCTCTTTCCAGGTATGCTCAAATAGTTCTGGTGTCAGTTTGCCATGTCCATGGTGTGATAGCAGCGATTTAATATCTGGTTGGTTTAACAGATGCTGAAATTGTGACTGCTTGATTGCATTGACGCTGCACTGCTCCTTAGTGGCGCAGAAAAGCAGAAAAAAAGCATACTGACCCTTGAAGTAGTGAAACAGTGTGCGTTCTTCTGACAGGCAGGCAATAACTTCATCTAGTATCTCTTTCCTCATGACAATATCCTTTCTTGAAATCTGTTCGTTCTGCTCTATATTTTTTGTCTTCTTTAACTTTTCTCGTAAACATAATTGTTCTCCTGTGGTTTAAATCTATTGCTAACCTTTAATACAGATAATCTGTTTCAGTGTGTGTACTACATCAACCAGATCGTTCTGATTTTGCATAACAGATTCGATGTTTTTATAAGCATCAGGGATTTCATCTATAATTCCCTTGTCTTTGCGGCATTCAACCCCTTCAGTTTGGTTGACTACGTCCTGCTCAACAAATTTTCGTTTGGCTGCACTACGACTCATTTTCCTTCCTGCACCATGTGAGCAGGAGCAAAATGATTGAGGATTGCCCTTACCCCGGACTATAAACGACTTGGCGCCCATGCTGCCTGGAATGATGCCTAATTCATCTATACCAGCACTGATCGCCCCCTTACGTGTAACAAAAACATTTTCACCAAAATGTTTCTCCTGGGAGATATAGTTGTGATGGCAATTGATCGCCTCTTTAGTAATACCGAATTTTGGTAGTTTCTTTCGTAGTGTCTGGAGAATGAAATGCATCATTTCACGACGATTGGCAGTGGCATAGTCTTGAGCCCACTCTACCGCCTCAATATAGTCATCAAAATGTTTCGCACCCTCCTGGAAATAGGCTAAATCTTTGTCTGGAAGATTAACGATGTGTTGCCCCATATCTTTTTTTGCAAGATTGATGAAATATTGTCCAATTGCATTACCTACGCCTCGACTGCCTGAGTGAAGCATTACCCAGATATCATCGTTCTCATCTATACACAATTCGATAAAGTGATTACCGCCACCCAAAGTGCCAATTTGTCTAACCCAGGTTTGATAAGGTCTCTTCTGTAGAGAATAGATCTTTTTGTGCTTATTAATGATCCTGTCCAGCCCCCCGGAAAGGGCGCGGATAGTCGACTGACGTGCACGATCAGATTTATGCATGTTAAAACCAACTGGAATTGATTCTTCAATCCCCAATCTTATGGCTCTCAGATTGTCAGGTAGATCCTTGGCCTTAATCGATAGGCGTATAGCATTCATGCCACAGCCAATATCTACACCAACCGCCGCAGGAATAATTGCCCCCTTTGTCGGTATTACTGAGCCAACAGTGGCCCCTTTTCCATAATGCACATCAGGCATAGCAGCAACATGGTTATGTACAAAGGGCAGCTGTGCAATGTTGTAGAGTTGTTGCATGGCTTCAGCTTCCACTTCGTCTGTATAGATCTTTACCGGAACTCTGCCTTTACTGATTGTTCGTTTAATAGGCATGGTCGTTAACCTCGTCTGATACCGCAACTACTTGGAATTTGAGTGCAGGTACACGTTTTCTGGCAAGAATACGCGGATCGATGCCATCTTCAGAGTCAAGTTTGCTGCATAGTTTGTTAGCTTCAATAAGCCACTGTTTTGATCTCTTCATTGTTAATTCCTACACTATGGCGTGATAATGGAATTGCATAGGGCGCAATAATCCACAGCCGCCAGTAGATGTCAGCGTAAAATATTCAGTGCTATGTAGGAGCCCGGTCCAAGCGACCGGATGAAGTTACCGGAAGGTAATGGACACGAGGCTCATGAGTAGTTGAAATAGATTCATTCATTGCCTCCTGAAAATTGAAAGTAGAAAAGATGGAGCGGGACTCTACGATATGGATTTATCTCTGTCAATAAATATATATAATTACTTCTAAATAGTTGCTCCGCAGCAACTCTATGAATACAGAGGTGCCCTTAACACTGTGGCTGAATAGCTCAACAAGGTATTTAATTGATATTGTTACTACTGTCATAAACGGAGTCATCGTCTTATCTAAAGCACCAGAATTGACGGGCAGGGTACTACGCCACTCCAAAGCTTTTTGTGATTAAACAGATCTGTGTTGTCGGATTTAGTGCGTCCTAATACGGTAGCGCATGCACAGGTTTCGTGCGCAGGCGCACCTTGATAGTGCGTGTCTTCTGCAATTACCAGGTTATTCTGACAGGTATTATGATCTTTTTCGCCGCTAAGGTCTGGCATAAAGGGGTAAATTGCCCACATACCACCCATTCAACCACACCCCGTGTGCATCAATAGATATAATCTATTTTGTGGCATAAAAACTGCTCTGTTTAATTATCAACGTGAGATTAGTCATGAGCGCCCGCCATTCAATGCTTCGCTCCAAGCTGTCATATCAATCGCTCGCGTTTAATAATTTTTACCATCAATCTTACGGACGCGGTGCACCGTTTTCCGGTAGATAAACGATAATTGAGGAAACAATATGAGCCAGAGTGCAGCACGTTCCCATGCAGTTTTTGAAATCACTACAGGCGCACCGATATCAGTTAAAAAACCAGAGTCTTTGGAGAGTATCTGGGCCAGTGATGTCTTTACATTAATCAAAATGGAAGACGCCTTGTCGAAGTCCGCTTTCAAGGCAATGAAGAAAACTATGGAAACAGGTGATTCACTTGCACCTGAGGTTGCTGATGATGTGGCGGCTGCAATGAAGACTTGGGCACTATCCAAAGGTGCTGATTACTTTGCACATGTGTTTTATCCACTTACTGGTGCTTCAGCAGAAAAGCACGATAGTTTCATCGTCACTGACGCAAGTGGTAAAGCAATAACAGAATTCAATGGCAGTCTGCTGACTAAGGGCGAACCTGATGGCTCCTCATTTCCAAATGGTGGAATCCGTCAAACCAATGCAGCGCGCGGCTATACCTTTTGGGATCCAACCAGTCCCGCATTTATTCTTGATACAGAGAATGGTGCCACACTCTGTATTCCTTCGGTTTTTGTCTCCTGGACCGGTGAAGCACTAGACAAAAAAGTACCTCTGCTACGTTCCAATGCAGCCGTTAATGAGGCCGGAACCAAGTTACTCAAATTGATGGGTGAGAGTGAAGTGGCACCCCTTAATTCAAGTTGTGGTGCAGAGCAGGAGTACTTCCTGGTTGATGCAAAATTTGCAAACCTTCGGCCTGATCTGCTGTTGGCTGGTCGCACCCTGTTTGGTGCCCCTTCGCCTAAGGGACAGGAGTTTGATGACCACTATTTTGGTGCGATTCCAGAGCGTGTGCAGGTCTACATGGAGGATGTCGAGGAGTCACTCTACCGACTCGGTATTCCTGCCAAGACCCGACATAATGAGGTCGCTCCTGGTCAATTCGAAATCGCTCCCTATTTCGAGGCGGCCAACGTGGCGGCGGATCATCAACAGATGTTAATGACTGTACTTAAAAATATCGCCAAGAAACATGGCTTTGTATGTCTGCTGCATGAAAAACCCTTCGCAGGTATCAATGGTTCAGGTAAACATGTTAACTGGTCGATCGGAAATGCTACCCAGGGCAATTTACTCGATCCTGGTGACACCCCACATGAGAACCTTAACTTTCTTCTGTTTTGCGGTGCGGTCATCCGTGGCGTTCATAAATATGGACCACTGCTCCGTGCTGTTATTGCATCGGCCGGTAATGACCATCGTCTTGGTGCTAACGAGGCCCCTCCTGCTATCCTCTCTGTCTATCTTGGCACAGAGATAGAGCAGATTTTTGAACAGATTAAAGAGGGTAAGCTCGATGGGATAGGTGCCAGCGGTATAATGGATCTCGGTTTGTCACAGATCATCCCGTTTGCAAAGGACTCGGGGGATAGAAATCGCACCTCACCTTTTGCATTCACTGGAAATCGATTTGAGTTCCGCGCTGTTGGTTCGAACCAGTCTGTCTCTGGTCCGTTGATTGCAATGAACACCATCCTCGCTGATTCACTAAACTGGATGTCCGAGAAACTGGAGGCGGAACTTGCCAAAGGTTCCGAGCAGCCAGCTGCTGTAATTGCAGTTTTGAAGATGTTAATAAACGAACACAGTGTGGTTATTTTTGGTGGTGATGGCTACTCAGCTGAGTGGCACAAGGCTGCTGTCGAAGAGCGTGGACTTTTGAATCTCCCTACAACGGCAGATGCTTTACCCTACCTCTGCGATGATGATGTCAAAGCGCTGTTTGAGCGCACGAATGTATTGTCTCCGGTGGAGCTTCAGAGTCGTTACGAGGTCTATACCGAAATTTATATCATGTCGATTGCAGTCGAGGCCAAGCTGGTTGTTGAGATGGCCAAGACAATCATCTATCCAGCTGCAATGCGCTACCTGGCAGAGCTTGCTGATACAGATGCAGCAATAGGTGCTATGGGTATTGAGCTGGATCGATCGGTAGCCAAGAAAACAGCTGAAAGTGCCAATGCCATGATTGCGAAAGTTGCAGAGTTAAGCGAGGTCTGTAGCCGCGAGGAGTTTGCATCTACCGATGAGCATATGCAGTTTTGTGCAATGACGATTCGTCCACTTATGGACGAGGTACGCTTGTACGCGGATTCACTTGAAGCTGAACTCGCTGACGAACAGTGGCCATTGCCGAAGTATCGCGAGATGCTTTTCATCAAGTAAGACAGCATCAATGTGATATTGAGAGTGGCGGGATTCTCTCTCTAAAGATCCCGCCACTTGCATATTGCCGCTGTCAATATTTCTTTGGGTGAAGTTTAGTAGCTTGGCGAAATACAACTTGGATTCAGTGATCAGAGTAGCTGGAAGAGGGGAATAACAGTCAGCTGGTCTGGCTTTTATTCCATCAGAGGTTTACTTGGTATTGATTGATTGTGACACGGAAATACCGTCTTATGAAAGGGGTAGTAGTTCTGGGATTTATAAGCATATCCTTTAATTAGGCATGAAAATTCTTTATGATGTTCACTAGTTACGTTGCTGTCGCCCCTAAAATTGCCAGGCAGAAACGAATCAAAGCCTTTCTCCTGAACAATGAAAACGACCTGATAATATAAAATATTTGTCGCCTGGAAGACGATGCGCTGCTCACCATCAATCTCCTTTTCGCATGGCTTAAGTCATCGCGCTGAGTCGAGCTTAACCTCTGGCAATACGGCTAACACCGTAACTGCTATGTCATCCCCCGTGGCCATCAGAATCACGATTTTACTGATACTCTTGCTGAACGCTGTCAATTCATTTGCAGTGGAGCTGGAGGTTTCACCTGAGCGTTCCACCAGTGGCACCTTTAATCTCAGCTGGAAGGGGGAGGTGGGGGAGAGCTACCGTCTGTTCCAGGTCGATAGGGGTGATCAGTCTGATTTGATCTATCAAGGTGTGGATACCGCGCGAGTTATGACCGGCTTGCCCGATGGTGACTATATCTATCGGGTAGAGGCGGCGTCAGGCAGCAGCGAGCCACGTAAAGTCACAGTTGCTCACCATAGCCTGGTTCGAGCCTTCAGCTTCTTCGGCGTTGGCCTGGTGGTCTTTATTGCTACAGTGATTATGATTGTTCGCGGCAGCAAGGGGCACTAAGCATGGAGAGTGAGTTACGCATCAACTTCGAACGCTTGAAGCAGAATCTGGACGACCTTTCCAATATCGGTCGGGAAAAGGATCACGGCATCTACCGCATGGCCTTCAGTGATGGGGATATGGAGGCAAGGCGCTGGCTCTCGCAACAGATCGAGTCTGCCGGTCTGAGTCTCTACCAGGATGGTGCCGCCAATCTGGGGGCACGTCTCAACTGGACTGATGACCGACCGGTGGTAATGACCGGCTCACACATCGATACAGTCCCCGGAGCTGGCCACCTGGACGGCGCACTGGGTGTTATCTGTGGTCTTGAAGCTCTGCGGGTTCTGCATGAACAGAATGTTTCACTAAGCAGCCCAGTTGAGCTGGTCGCCTTTTCCGATGAGGAGGGGCGGTTTGGAGGTCTACTTGGTTCCCAGTCTCTGTGTGGCCTGTTGACACCGGAAGCGATCCTCGCAGCTGAGGATCTGAATGGGATACGCCTTACCGAGGCTATGCAGCAGCAGGGGCTGAATGCTATGGATGCGCTCTCCGCCCAGCGCGATCCCGGCAGCATAAAGGCATTTCTGGAATTACATATCGAACAGGGGCCGGTACTTGACCGTCAAGGCATGCAGATTGGTGCGGTTGATGCTATCACCGGACTCTTTAAATGGAATGTGCGCCTGATCGGCACCGCCAACCACGCAGGTACCACCCCAATGGAGATGCGCCAAGACGCCTTCCAGGGGCTGGCCGAGTTTGCCAGTCAAGTCGACCGGGTACTGGAAGAGCACGGCTCGCCCCGTAGCAGAACCACTATCGGCCGTGTCGAACTCTTCCCCGGTGCTGCCAATGTTGTACCTGGCATCGCCGAGTTCTCGCTTGAGGTCAGGGATACCGATCAGCAGGTGCTCGAAGCCTTGGCTGATGCTTACCGCCGGGCTCTCTCGGCCATAGCTCGCCGTCGTGACCTGATGTTTGAATTCGAAGTTCTTAGCACTATTGAACCCATACAGTGCCACAGTAGCGTGATAACTGCCGTGGAAACCTCAGCCCGGGATCTTGGTCTGGAGAGTCATCGTATGCCCAGTGGCGCGGTGCATGACACCCAGATTATGGCCTCCATGGCACCAGCAGGTATGGTTTTCGTGCCGAGCAAGGAGGGGCGAAGCCACTCCCCGGCAGAGTGGACGGCCTGGAAAGATATTGAAGCCGGCGCTAACACCTTGCTTAACGCTTTGGCCCGGCTAGCAGCCTGAAAAAACTACGATAAGAAGTAATGCCCATGATGCAAAAAGATAAACTGGCAGAATCGATTGAGACAGGCGGTGAGTTTGTCAATCTCGATCCCTTACGCAATACCTATCGGGAGGCGATCACTGAAACTCCCGCAATAAAAAGTTCTCTGCGCCATGCTGACACCGCGCTGCTCTGTATCGATATGCAGTATCTCGATGCAGCGCCTGGCTACGGGGTTTTTGCCGATGCCGCTGCTTCCGGGGTGCCGCTGGAGGCCCAGGAGTACTATTTTGATCGGCTTAAGTACACTGTATTGCCCAGCGTCAACAGACTACAGGAGGCATTTCGCAGATTCGATCTGGAGGTGATCCATACCCGCATTCAATCTCACACCTCTGATGGACGTGATCGCAGTGCAGGCCACAAACGACTCGGCCTGCATGCAGCTCCAGGTTCCAAAGAGGCTGAGTTTCTTGAAGATGTGGCTCCCCAGGGGGATGAGATTATTATCAATAAGACAGCCTCAGGTGTCTTCAATTCCACCAATATCGAGTACATCCTGCGTAACATGCATATCACCGGTCTGTATGTTACCGGTGTCTACTCCAATGAGTGTGTCTCCACGGCCATCCGTGATGCATGCGATCTCGGCTTCCATGTCACTTTGATCTCTGACGGCTGTGCCACTGTGACCCCTGAGCTGCAGAAGGCGACTATTACCACCATGAAAGATCGCTATGCCAGGGTGCTCAATGCCAATGAGGCCATTGCCGAATTAGAAACACTATTTGAGTCGCGTAAAGCGTTGTGAACAGCGTCAACTCCGCCATCCTATCTCCCTCTACCGGCTGGTTTATTCTTGCGGTCTTCAGTCTGCTATGGGTAGCGCTTGGATGGTGGTTTGGTCGTGGCAACAAAGATCTGGAAGGCTATATGCTGGCCGGGCGAAAAGTTGGCATGGCGCTGGGTACCGCCACCGCCATGGCTACCTGGGTCACCAGCAACACCACGATGGCAGCGCCGCAATTGGCTCTACAGATGGGTATTTGGGGCATGATAGGTTACTCCCTGGGTTCTGTCGGCCTGCTGCTCTTCGCACCTTTGGCGCGTCGTATTCGCCAGCTGATGCCTGGCGGTTTTACCAGCGGTGACTTTATCCGCCTTCGCTATGGCAAGACTGCCTGGCGGGTGTTCCTCGCCATCTCTCTTTTTTACGCCTTGGGTTGGCTCATCTCCATGGGCATGGCCGGTGGTGTTCTGATCCATGCCCTCACTGGCATCGACTACCAGTTTGGAATGAGCGTGATCGTGCTCATCTGTGTGCTCTATACACTGCTTGGAGGACTGCGAGCAGTCATCGGCACAGATTTCCTGCAGACCCTGATTATTCTGGTCGGTATCGTGGTGCTGGCCTGGCTGGCGATCGATAAGATCGGCTTCGAGACCATGCACACGGCCCTTGAAAAGGAGCGCCCTGAGCTGCTCAACCTGCTGATGCCTGCGGCGATCATGTTCCTCTTCAATAACCTGCTTTTCGGCGTTGGTGAGATCTTCCACTCCAACGTCTGGTGGAGCCGCGCTTTCGCCTTTCGTGAGGGGGTGGGTTTCAAGGCCTATCTGGTTGCTGGTCTCTTCTGGGCTCCGATACCGATCGTCGCTGGATTTATCGCACTGAGTGCGCCAGCCCTGAATCTGAACATACCTGCTGCCGATATGGTTGGCCCTATGGTAGCCGCAGAATTGCTTGGCACCGGTGGTGCGATACTGGTCTTTATCGTCGTCTTTGCTGCGCTCGCGTCGAGTCTTGACTCGCTGTTGGCAGCTACCTCCGATCTGATCCTCACCGACATATACAAGGGACATTTCAAACCCGATGCCGATCCGGAGATGCTGGCCCGTGCAGCACGCTGGGTGATCATCGGTCTGGGTATCGCCACCTGGCTGGTCTGCCTGCCAAGGCTGACTACATTGGCGGCTCTACTCCATTTCACCGGAGCTTTTGTGGCGAGTACCATCTGGCCAATCGCTACCGGTCTCTTCTGGTCCAGAGCCAATGCGACCGGTGCCACTCTGGCCATGGTGCTTGGTACTGCTGCCGGACTCACTGCCTATTTCCAGGTCGGTTTCTATGTGGCTGCGCTGGTCTCTGCCGCTGTCTCCATGAGCGTCGTATTGATTGCGACCTGGAGTAGGCCGGCGGACTTTGACTGGCAGGATCTTGATCCCGACAAACTCACCGCAAGACAGGAGTCAGGTGTATGACTGCATCCGTCACTTTTCTCTCTATCCTGGTAGGCGGCGCTACTTTCATCGCAGCGCTGATTCCATTCATTTTGATCGCGCTCTGGCTCTTGGACCTGCGTCGTGGGAGGCTGTGGTGAATAGTTATCTCGACCCTCGCCTGAAAGATCCTATCGAAGAGGATACACTCGATAGACAAGGCTTTGAGCGCCCCCATGAACTGATGCAGGTGGTGGAGGAGGATCTGTTACCACTCCTGGAACTGGCCCACAGACCAGTGATCTCATCGCGTCAGTTCAACCGGGAGCAGTTGATCCAACTCTGCCGCTTGGCCGCGCGCTTTGAGACCCAGCCTTCAATTATCAGCCGGCCACTCACCGGGAAGATTCTGATCAGTGCTTTCTATGAACCCAGTACCCGCACTCGTCTCTCGTTCGAGAGTGCCTGGCACCGATTGGGGGGGGATATTATGTCGATCACCGATCCCGCCTCTACTGGTATTGCCAAGGGTGAATCACTCTTTGATGTGGGTGAGATGCTGAATCATTACGGCGATATGGTGGTACTGCGTGACAGCAATCAAGATGCTGTGTATGAGATGCTTGAAGCGCTACGAATTCCTATCATCAATGCTGGAAACGGCCTGGATGAACACCCCACCCAAGCCATGGCCGATATCTACGCTCTTCTCAAATGGAAGCCTGAGCTGGTAGCCAGGGAGTCGAGTTGTCGAGTACGTATTGGTATCATCGGTGTCCCCAGCCGGATGCGTACAGTACGCAGTTTGCTGATCTACCTGTCGCAGTTTTCACAGGGCATCGATGAGGTAGTGATCATCGCTGAGGGCAATAGTGACAGTGAGATGTTTGATCCCAGTCAGCGGGAAGAGTTGGAGGCATCTGGACTGAAACTCAGTGTCACCGACGACATGCAGAGTGTGCTCCCAGAACTTGACGTGGTCTATATCAATGCCATTGCCTGGACTGGCGACAGCTACGAATCCCACGGCACAAAGTATACCTTGAGTGCCGACTCCAACTTCAAATCTGATGCTATTGTTTTGCATCCCCTTGCGCGGGGTGCTGAGTTGGATCGTAGTTTGGACGACACAGCGCACAACTGGTACTTCGCCCAGGCACGTGGTGCTGTCTTCATTCGCATGGCCTTGCTTTCGACCATGCTCAAAACATTCAGCTAAGTGGATATTTAATCATGTGCGGTATTGCAGGTATCTTTCACGCTGATCGGGACAAACCGGTCTCTCCAGAAACCCTGGTTGCGATGGCGGCCATTCAGTACCATCGCGGGCCTGACGGTTTTGGTTGGCAGGCGATGCAGGGCATAGGTTTCAGCCACGCCCGTCTGTCAATAATCGATCTGGATGAGAACCGGGGGCGTCAGCCTTTTATTACTGAAGATAAACAGTTGATGCTGACCAAGAACGGTGAGCTCTACGACTATAAGCGTATCCGCGCAGATCTTACTGCGCGGGGGGCTCGCTTTCAGACCAAGAGTGATTCGGAGATCATCCTCCACCTATACCCGCGTCACGGTCTGGCCGATACCCTGACTCACCTGCGTGGTGAATTCGCCTTTGCCCTCTACGACAAGCAGGAAGATACCCTGCATCTTGTGCGCGACCGTTTTGGCATCAAGCCCCTCTACTGGACTCAGGTAGGAGAGACCCTGGTCTTTGGTTCCGAACTCAAGGTTCTATTTGCCCATCCTGAGGTGCCACGTCGTTTCGATCCGCAGGGCCTCTATCATCAGCTGATGCAGACCATTGTCCCTGGCTCCACCGCTTTTGACGGCATCCATCAGGTCAAGCCCGGGCATGTGGTGACTATCCGTCGCCGTAACAATAAATTGGAAATTTCTGACAAACGTTATTGGGACATGCCTTTTCCAGAGGATGGTGTACATGCTGACCTCAGTGAGGAGGATGCAATTGAAGGTGTACGCGCCAAACTGTTAGAGGCGGTCAACCATCGCCTGGAGGCTGATGTACCAGTAGGCTGCTATCTCTCTGGTGGCATCGACTCCTGTTCCATTCTGGGGCTGGCATCAGCGGCTCAACAGTCACCGGTGAAGGCCTTTACCATTGGCTTTGATAGTGCACAGTATGATGAGACCCCGATCGCCACCGAGATGGCCCAGGCCACAGGTGCTGATCAGGATGTGCTGCGGCTCTCCGCAGACCACCTCTACGACAATTTCGAAGAGACCCTGTGGCACACAGAGCGAACGATTTACAACACCCTGGCAGTGGCCAAGTTTTTAATGAGCCGCCATGTGCGTGACGCTAACTATAAAGTTGTGGTCACCGGAGAGGGCTCAGATGAACTCTTTGCCGGATACCCGGCTTTCCGCAACGACCTGTTTCTGCACGGCCTTGACCATCTGCCTGAGGCAGAGCAGCAGGAGTGGCGCCGAATGTTGCATGAGAATAATGCCTTGTTTAAAGGTGCCATGTTGGCAGAGAACGAGATTGATGATCCAGCTCTGACAGCGAAGATTGGTTTCACCCCCGCTTGCTTACAGCCCTGGTTGTCCAGTTCCTCTTTCGTACCGGGCATTCTCAACCCGGATATGGCAAATACGCTCAAGGATTACCGACCTGGTGATGCGATCGCTGAGGCACTCGATGCAGACAGTCTTGCAGGTCGCCATCCCCTGGATCGCGCGCAATATGTCTGGATCAAAACCATGCTGGAGGGGCAGATCCTCACCTGGGGTGGTGACCGGGTCGATATGGCCAACTCGATGGAAGCCCGTCCTGCATTTCTCGATCACCATTTAGCTGAATTCGCCGCCACCCTACCGCCCTCTATGCGTATCAAGGGTAAAAAGGAGAAGTGGGTGCTGCGTGAAGCGATGAAAGGGCTGTTGCCGAAGGTGCTCTACGAACGCGAGAAGTTTGCCTTTATGGCGCCACCGGCTCATACCGATCCTAAGAAGTGGCAGGCGATGCAGGCTCTGGCTGACAAATACCTGAACCCTGAAGCGGTCGAATCAGCCGGGCTTCTCAGTCGCGCTGGTATCGAAGCTCTGTTTAAACAGCATGACGATCCCAACACCACAGACGCCACCAGAAATACTATGGATGCGGTATTCAACCACATGCTGGGCGTGCAGGTGTTGCATGAGCAGTTCGTAGCCACTGATCTACCCGCGCAGGCTTTGGCCAAGGCAAAAGAGTTGGGGTGGTCTCACCTGGAGTAGGGCAGGCCTTACTAACCAGGCCATAACCATCCCGATACTTATGGTCTGATTTGTATGGCTAACAAATAGCTAAGATCAGGGTGTGGCGCACAGGGAACGGCCCAGCCCATTCCTGCCAAGCGCAGCTACACCGAGCTGATCTACTCTTGTAGCCGCTAATCTTTGAAAGTAATGACAGACCGCCTGGGTGATGGGAGTGGGCCATTTGCCATATATCTTCCAAATCATGAATCTATCGCCACAAACTTTGAAATTATCAGTTGGACATTGCTGATTTTATTGGTAATTAAAAAAATTGTTCAATCTCGCGATTTTACTCTAAAATAGTCTGGTAATAGGTTGATATCAATAAAATATTTCTTGGCCAGAATCATGCGTAAAACCTTTGCCTTCATCATAGTGGCTTTCTGTATCACTCTCACGACGCCCACGATAACTCTGGCTGCCCAAGGCTATGATGTCTCATATGTGTGGTCACGTAACCTCAGCAGTGTGCAGGAGTATCGCGACAAGGTCTCCTATGTGTTGGGGCAGAGTGTGGCCAAAGATTTGAAAGTGGTTGCCAGGGATGATCTCTATGGTCTGATTTACAGTCGAAATGGTAGCAGTGAGAGTACGGCGCGGGTTGTTAAATCGCACTCAAAACTTTTACGTGCAAAGGGGCTTGATGCAGTCAGTCCGATCAAGTCACGTAACTGGAAAAAAGTGGGCGAAGCGCCCCTGCCCAAAAAGATCATAACCGCAGTCGCGCCTACACCGAGAGCGAGTCGCAGCAGCCATATCAATCATCTTGAGTCAGCTGTAGAAGCCTACATTGATGAATTACGAAACAGAGGGAAGATCACTGCTGATGAGCGCACTGGGTGGTCTGTATTCGATTTCACCACAGGTAAAAAGCTGGTAACGATCAATGAAGATGTGCAGTTCCAGGCAGCCAGTCTGGTTAAGCCTTTCATTGCTGCTGCCTTTTTTCATAAAGTGAAACAGGGGCAGTTGAAGTATGGCCCAAAAAGCCGACGGCACATGCAACGCATGATTCAGCATTCGAACAACGCCTCAACCAACTGGGTAATAAGGCAGGTTGGTGGTCCCCAGACCGTACAGAAGATTCTTAAACGTCACTATCCACGCATCTTTCAAGAGACGCTTCTGGTCGAGTATATTCCAGCCAATGGGCGAACCTATAAGAATCGAGCCTCTGTGCATGACTATAGCCGGTTCCTCTATGCAATCTGGAACAAAAAGATAGCGGGGGCGAAAGAGATCAAACGTTTAATGGCCCTGCCAGGAACCGATCGCCTCTATACCGGCGTGCCGGAAGTACCCAGAGGTACCCGGGTATACAACAAAACTGGTAGTACTGCACGGTTGTGCGGAGACATGGGTATCCTCAGTGTCAAGGGTTCTGATGGCAAACGATACCCCTATATCTTGATCGGAGTTATCGAAAAGCAGCGCAATGCCAAGAACTATACAACCTGGATTCGGTCCCGTAGTGAGATCATCCGTAACGTCTCTGCGATCGTCTACAAGGGTGTAATTGCACATCACAGTGACAGTTGAAGGGTTAATAGGATGATCAGGAGCTGTCTTTACTTGACTGGGGGTAATGAATCCTCGCAAAGATTCTGTTCAGAACACATATTAAGGTCAATCACTGGTAATTAGAAGATTGAAAATGCCCCCCACAAAACTCAATATTTTTGTTGATGATGAGGAATCTAACTTTTTCTCAAATCTGAAAAGCCCCTCTCCCTTTACGGGAGAGGGGTTGGGGAGAGGGTGTACGCGAAGCGTTTCATGTGGTTGAAAGAGAAAAACTGCATTGATCGTTCATATTTTTCTTGCTGATTGTTGGGGAAAATAGGGTGGTCATTCTCCCCCTCTCCCCCGGCCCCTCTCCCGCGAGGGGAGAGGGGAGTTTCACTCCCCACCTATTTAAAAATACTGATGACTTGTAAGTTTTTCTAGCTGTGATCTCTGCTTTACGATGCTTTTCATGGCATCAATAGTCAGTACTGACCCAGGCCCATCTCGATGTAACCCGTGGGGCAGACCTCCTTGCAGATGTGGCAACCGACGCACTTGGTATAGTCGGTCTCAACATAACGTCCCATGGCGCGCTCACTCTTGTTTACGCGGTAAACAGCATCCTGCGGGCAGTAGATGACACAGTTGTCGCACTCGAAGCAGAAACCGCAGCTCATGCAGCGCTTTGCTTCACTGATTGCAGTCTCCTCTGAGAGTCCAGTAAAACGCTCCATCATGCTTCCCAATACATTGGAGGTATTCACATCCACCTCATCCCTGGTATTCAATGGCTCGTATGAGAAGTGCCCTGTAAACATTGCACTACTCTTGACCACATCTGCATCGGCACGATTCTCAAAATTGTGGACAGACCACTTGGCGTCGCTGGTGCCCCAGGTCTGGCCATGGTTGTACTCATCCGGGGAGAGATCTTTCTCAGCCAACTCCTGTAACAGATCGAAATGATGACCTTCCACCTTGGGTCGGTCATCCACTGTTTTGCCATTCAAATATTTATCAATACCCTCAACAGCTATAGAGGCCTGACCAATAGCAGTGGTCAGCAGATGTGGATTCACAGCATCCCCAGCTACGAAATGACCGGTCTTACCTTTGACCTGCATACTCTGGTCGGCATCGATTAGATTCCACTCATTGGCAATGCCATCGATACCTTCATAGTCACCGGTCTGGCCGGTAGCAGCAACAATCAGCTCGCAGCTGATCTCGAATGGTTCTCCGTTGGCCTCCATTTTGCCGCTGGACCAGTCTACCGGTTGCACTTTCAGAGCATAGGCACGACCCTGATCATCCAGCATCACTTCAAGTGGTGCCAGGCTGTCGTGGATCTCCACACCCTCTGCGATACAGGCCTCCAGCTCATGCTTGGTACAAGGGGCCTTGGCAATGGGGCGGCGATAGACCAGCCAGCAATCAGAATCGGAGCGCTTGGCTGTCTGGTCGTTGCTCTGGCTGCCTGAGCCATCAAAAACGGCCTCAGGTCGTTCAGAGCTATCGAGGTTTGCCACTTCACCAATGCGCTTGGCCACAGCGGCCACGTCCATCGCAGTATCGCCACCACCAATTACCAGGATGCGGCCGTTCAGATATTTTAAGGAACCCTCATTGAATGACTTCAGAAAGGTCATTCCATCCACACAGTTTGGTGCAGCACCACCTTCAACACGTAGCGGCTTTCCAAACACAGTGCCTACGCTCCAGAAAATGGCATCGAAATCTTTCTCCAGCGCTTGTACCCCTAGGTCACGCCCTACACGGATATTAAGTTCCACATCGATACCACCTACGTCGAGGATACGTTGGGTCTCGTGTTGCAGTACATCCCGTGGAATACGATAACCAGGAATACCGAACACCATCTGGCCGCCCAGAGCGCTATGGGCTTCATAGATGGTTGAGCGATGACCAAGACGGCGCAGAAACAGCGCGGCGGCAAGGCCGGCAGGACCACCACCGATGATTGCCACGCGCTTACCGGAGTCTGTCTCAGGTTTGGTGAAGGCCAGGTTGTTCTCCCGCGCCCAATCACCAATATATTGTTCTATTGAGTTGATGCCAACATGACCGTCCAGAGTGTTACGATTACACCCTCCCTGGCAGGGGGCAGGGCATACCCGACCCATGATCGCTGGAAAGGGGTTCGCCATAGTCAATCGCTCAAAGGCGTGCTGCTGCCAGGGTATACCGTCCTTGGGTTTATCCAGACCACGTACAATCGATAACCAGCCACGGATATCGTGGCCAGAGGGGCAGACATTTTGACAAGGAGGCGTGCGCTGGATATAGGTGGGGCAGACGTAAGACTCACCTTGATTGATCACATCACTATCCCAGTCATAATGCTCATCATCACCATCTTCATAGCGCCGATATGTTGGATCACTATCACTCATTTTACTAATCACTCCTTTAACTGCTTATTGATCTAATCTTTGTGCACTGCCAATTAACTCTCCACTGCCCCAGAAAAGAGTATGCAAAGTATATAGAGTGAAGGGGCTGTTGTGCACAATTTAAACAAAAGTTTTTTAAGAGAGGCTTAAACCTGGTATGTAACCGGTCACCCTTTTAAAAAATTGAGACAAATTTAGTCTCATGCCGGAGTATATCTATACCCGAGTTTGTTTATGTCACATAGCATTTTCATTGTTGCTATAAGCAGTATGTTAAATCTAATTGATCCAGATCATAGATACTAACCAGGTCATAGATATTCGATGTATGGGGTACAGATTGGCTAAGGTGCAGATTAACTAACCTCCAAGGCAAATATTTGTGATCAAAGTCTCAAGCCACTTCATGGTTACTTAAGCTATTGCATAGATAATCATTCTGACGAAGTCCTGTGTCAGGCCAGAGAAGGGTAGATGTAATGGACATTTTCACCATTATAATTATGATATTGGTTCTTGTGGTAGTTCCGATAGGGGTTAGCTATCTCGCGCGACGAGGAAAAGCACTCTACGATTCCGGGGAGAGTTTCGCTTTTGAGGTATCGACTTTTTCGCCGGATGTAAATGGTGAGGCAGTGGAAAATGAGCAAGAGATCACTGTCTCCTTTTGCGAAAGCAGTAAGCAGTATCGCTGGATTGGAACAAAGGAGTCTTTACTGGAATTTGCTGAATCGAGAGGTATTGAGGTTGAGTCCCTTTGCCGGGCAGGGGAGTGTGGTTCCTGCCGGACCAGGCTTGTTGAAGGCGAGGTGAAATATCATAAGAAGCCCGGTATCAATCCAGGTCGTGGCTATTGTTTGCTGTGTATCTCTAAACCCAGATCGAACATCGTGTTGAAGAGGTAGGGCTGTCAACCAGGGAACCTCATGTTTATCAAAAAAATTAAAATAACCAAGTTTCAATTAGGGGAATAGAGGCTGCACTTTACTATCTGGTAGTTATTGATCAACTCTATTGAAGCCCTGAAGACGATATATGTTAGTTTTCGGGGTAATAATATCGTTAATAATCCTCTCTATATTGCAAATGATCTTATTAATTGAGATAGGTCAAAGAATTAGTATATTTGCATGTTCAATTATTGTTGATTATGACACTATATAATCCGAAAGTTAAAAGAAGTATTACAACTGCTTTCGCCATAGATGCTTCAATAAATCTAGACGCGGTTATTTTTGGATGTCCCGTCTCTATCGCAAAAAGCGTGACCATGAATATATATCCTATATGTTCTGCAGTTTTATTTTTGTTAGTTGCTCGTTAATAGATAGACGTAATTTCTTATATTGAAATTAGTCACTGGTTTCTAGAGTGTCTCTTTATTATTAACCAATGCTGTTTCGTGCTCTAATTTTCAATCATGAGTGGTAACTTGTAAGTATTCAACTTCAAGTATGGGGATTTTGCAGACAAATCTTACAGATTATTATCTATCCTGCTTCTACTAAAAAATCATTCTTCTTTTGTGATTTGATTTATCCATTTTGTAGTTACTGAGCCCTATGGTTTGACTATCTAGTCTCAGCTTAATTAGTATTTAGGAGAAATCAATGAAAATAAAAAGCTTGTATTTAGTCATGCTTGTTATGTTTTTTGGACAAGCATTTGCCGCAGAAGATTCAACTTCGACAGGTGATGTGGGGAAGCTTGATTTCAGTCTCAAGGCGATGCACATTCTGGGTGATGCCGGTAATGGTTATGATCCATCTGAAGGTAGTGCATATTTGATTAAATTAAAATACCTGACTCCATCCTGGAAAGACCTGAAATTAGGCGTAGGCTTTTACAATGTTGGGGATTTGTTTAACTTGACTGATTTTGATGCGGCTGCTGATTCTGATAAGCGACTGGCACGTGGTATGTTTGTAACTGATGATGGCCAGGAAAAATCCCATATGGGTGAATTCTATCTGAACTACACGCATGAAAAATTTGTGGTTAATGGTGGACGACAACTTTATAAAACTCCATTGACAACTATTACTTATAGTACCATGCCGAATTTTCATACGGCCTTCGGTATCAGTACATCAGCTATTCCGAAATTAAAGTTGTCTTTAGATCAGGTCACTCAGATCTCCTTTGGTGCGCGATCTGCGACTGACTATGGATTGATAGGTGAGGCTACACGAACTGCTGGTGCATCTTTTAGCCCCGTTGCTTTAGAGCAAGCTGAATTTTTGAGTGTTTCAAAAGCTGCAATAGGCGTTGACGAAGATACAAATGGCATTACAGTTCTCGGCGTTAACTACGATTTAATGAAGAATGTAAAAATATCAGCCTGGAATTATTATGCTGATGATATTTCAAACACACTCTATATGGATGCCACCGCCGGATTTCCAGTTAATAAATTTAAAATTGGCATTTCAGCACAATACTTAACCCAGAGCGAGACTGGTGATCTAATTGATGAGATGGATTTCCGTGGGTTTACCGATGGTATTGATTACAATCTTTTTGGACTTAAGGCTGTATTGAAAGGTAAGGGCTGGATGGCTTTTGCTGCATATAATAAATCGAGTGGCGACACAGGTATGTTTAATTCTTGGGGTGGTGATCCTGCATACACAAGTACAATCTTTTCTCGCAACGCTTATCGCGAGAACGTCAGTGCATATAAGCTTGGCGTAAAGTACAATTTCATGAAGAACTTATTTGCAATGCTTAGTTATGCAAATTATGGTCAATCAGATACTCTTGGCTTCGGTGGTGCTGGCACTGCGGCAACAACAGATGCTGATGAAATCGACCTGGTATTGGTTTATAAGCCGATAAAGGATCTGATGGTGAAACTATTTCATGCCGAACGCACAAGCGAATATGATGGTGTCGTTGATAGAACACAATCTCATACACGACTGATAGCATCCTATAAGTTTTAGTGGATTATATTGCAGAGATGAACTCCCGATGAATAGTCGGGAGTTCAGTATTACACCATGAAATGGTAGTGATTATATCTTCACGAGTAGAGGGAATCGCCGATCTCCATAATCAGATGTTGACTCGCTACTGAGTCATCATTATGTGTCAGGAAAAGTAACAAGCTATCTTATTCACTCTAGCCTACTACCTGGAGTTGACAGGTAGGGCCATAAGAGAGAATGTGGTTTTATTTGGGAGGCGGTTCATTGCGGCTTTGTCGATTTTCTGAAGCCAAATTCAGACTCCATAGACAATAGTAAAACTATAAACTATCTGTTGAAATAAATGATCGATCTCCCGAAGTGGTATGGTTGTATCAATACCTGATACGCCCGCTCTTAGATTAGCTTTCGATAGAGATCCCAGGGACAAGTGAAGTTATGAAATTACTGTCTAAACTCAATCCTGATTACAGCAACAGGGTAGTTCGTTGCGACAACTGATCATCCAGGCTGCAAAACTGCCCTGGCTGGTTCTCCTGATACTGGTTGGTGTTAGTCTGATGGCAGCCAATCAGCTTTACAAACTTACATTCAATGTCTCGACTGGTGATATGCTGGTCTTGGATGATGTCGATCTCGATTATTATCGACAGACGCTGCAGAATTTTGGCTCTGACAGCGTGATTATTGCCTACTTTGGAGATGGTCAGTTGGCCACAGCCGGAAAGCTACAGGCTGTACGCCAAGTATTGGATCGCATAGAGGCTTTGCCTGACGTTCAACGTTCAGAAAGCCTATTCAATTTGCCGCATATCCGCAGCGTCAATGGTGATGTCACCACTACCCCGTATCTGGCAGAAGTGCCGGTAGACCAGGAAAGAGTCACTCAACTGTTCTCTCAGGCGCTGAAGAACCCCTTTGTCACAGGTAACCTGTTGGCTCCCAGCCACAAGGCTATGGCCGCTGTTTTTTACCTACAGACAGGGCTCGATGAAGCCAGGGCCGAAGTCGTGTCAAACAGTATCGATGCCCAACTTGCCACCCTGCAGCAAGAGCTTGAGCATGCATTTCAGCTCGGTACGCCTTTTCTCAACAAAGAGATCGCACTACGTATAGACCAAGACCTGCGACACACCTTACCAATCGCTCTGGCTGTTCTGCTTATCACCCTGGCGCTGGCTTTGCGTCGTGTAAGCGGTATGCTAATTCCGCTCCTGTCCGCTGGCATCAGTGTATTGTGGACGCTTGGTCTGATGGCTGCACTGGAAATCCCACTGAATGTGGTGACAGTGATCGTACCAGCGCTACTGATTACCATTGGCTCAACAGAAGATATCCACCTGCTCTCAGAATACTACACCCTACGTGATGCTGGTCATCGTAAGAGTGCAGCAGTAAATTACATGGCCAGTAACATGGGCACTATCATCACCCTGACCTTCTTCACTACCTACCTGGGTTTTCTATCGATAGCCCTCAACGATATCAAGCTACTTAGCCAGTTTGGCCTGATTGCCTCCAGCGGCCTGCTGATAAACTACCTTGTGACGATTGGTTTGGTGCCGGTTCTGCTCGAACTATTTGGCACAAAATCCACCAACAATGCAAAACGTGGCCACCGCCGTCTGCTTCCCCTGTTAGCTGAGCGCACCTATCAGATAGTCAGTCATAATCGACCTACCGTAGTTGTACTGATTATTGTTGCAGTGGCACTTTCCGCCGCAGGTATAGGAATGTTGAAACCTGACAACACTACACTTGGTTATTTCGAGGAAGATTCAGAACTAAGACAACGCCTGCAGACAATTCAATCTGAACTTGCCGGCATGGAAACCATGTCCATCGTGCTCGATTCCGGCATCGAAGGTACTTTTCTACAGATACATTATCTTGAGGAAATAGAGCGTCTACAGCGTTACCTGGTCGAGTCCGGTTTTGCTGATTCAACTCTTTCCTTTGTCGACTATCTCGCGTTCATGCATGTGGCAATGGAAGAAGATAACAGCGCTGAGCTCTATCTGCCAGATGACGATGCCATGGTTCGCGAGTATATGTTGTTCATTAAACACAATCAGGTTAAGAGCTATCTGTCGGAAGATCACAGTATGGCTCGTATTGCGATTCGCCACCGGGTAACGTCATCCTATGAGCTCAATCAGTGGACTGAAAAGATCCGCGCCCACATTGCAGCTGATGTCGATCCCGGATTGAACGTCAAGCTCACAGGAGAGTCTCTATTGGCTGCCAAGGCAGCTGATTATATGATCGATGCGCAGTTACAATCACTTCTGCTGATGATTGCCGTGATTTTCATGATTACCTCGGTACTGTTCTTCAGCAGCAAGGCTGGCTTGATAGCAGTTCTGCCCAATCTACTTCCGATACTTATCCTATTTGGTACCATGGGCATGATTGGGCTTCCCCTGAATACAGGTACTGCGATGACAGCCAGTATCGCACTTGGTATCTGTGTGGATGACACCATGCACTTTATGATGCGCTACAACCAATTGGCAAAGCGCATGAGCGACAAGGCAGATGTCCTGCGCCAGACAGTTCGTCACGAAGCTATTCCCATCCTTACCACATCAGTCGCCCTTGCACTGGGTTTCGCGGTAATGGCGATATCAAACTTCCCGCCAATCGTCCATTTCGGGTTGCTCAGTGCATTTGTCATTTTTCTCGCTGTAGTGGCGACTTTTATCTTTACTCCGCTGTTATTGAGCTTCGTCAGCCTCATCACTCTGTGGGATGTATTGTCACTCAAGCTCAAGCGCGAGGTGGTTGAAGAGTCCCAACTGTTCAGTGGACTGAGCGCGCTGCAGGTTCGTAAAGCAGTACTGCTTGGTACTATGAGCGAGCATCAGGCGGGTGAGGTCGTAGTACGCCAGGGTGACATGGGCCGGAACCTTTACATTATGCTCGATGGGGATGCAGTCGTTTCCAAGCAGCATGAAGATGGTTCAAAAAATGTGCTCGATACCATCCAGGTTGGTGACATGTTCGGTGAGATTGCACTCGTTGCAGATCAGCCACGCATGGCTGATGTCACCACGCAGAGCCAGGTCACGCTGTTGAGTTTTGACCGTGCAGCCCTCGCACGTATCGCACACATTTACCCACGCATAGCTGCAAAAATCCTCGGAAATATCTCCCTCGTACTGGGGGCACGTTTTACCCGTATCACTAAGCTCGATCCAATGCTTCTCGACGATGAGACAGGAGCCTTGAAGAGATCTGTATTCACACTCCTGCTGGAAAAAGAGATCAGTGCAGCACGACGCCACAGTCATCCCCTCTCGCTGTTGATCCTGAAACTACAGGGCATGGAAGAAGATGGCAAGGTAACTTCAATTGCTCAGATTTTCCACATATCTCGCATTACTCTGATGCATCTGCGTTCAGAAGACCACCTGTGCCGCTGGAACAATTCAACCTTTATCCTGTTGATGCCAAAGACAGGACAGGAGCAGGCAGAGCGGGTGAGGGACAGATTACTGGCAGCGATCGGCACCGAGAGAGGGTCACTAAATCACTGCACGATGCTAGACGAAACAGAAAGTTTTGAAAAGTTTCTGAAACGTATAGAACAGAAAGAACGTTCAATGCGCTAGGGCCTGTTAACACTAATCGAATCGGCCCTGCTGAGACTGTTTTTTTATCCAGAACCAGGAGTATGGTGATCATCTCAGAGAAGTACGCTTAGAATATATTGATTTTTGAAGGGGGTGTCTTCGGGAAAGAGAGGCTAAACCCTACATATTTATGTAGATCTGTTACAAGCTGTTTCACAAACCAATACATAGCAGTTACATGGATGTATACTTTTTGAAAGGATTACAGGAATAGTCGTGGGGTATGAGGACAATGAAACCAGTGACTGCCACTTTTCTTCAGCTGGGTTTACTAACACTGACTGCAGTTGTACAAATTAACTCCGCTATCTGTGCAGCTGGTTCCCCTGCTCAGGATTCACGTAAAAAACCGGGATTCTATACTGATGATTTTCGTATACTTCCTGAGGTTGAAGCGACCGTCTACTACGATAACAACATCTATGCGACTAAACGGCTCAAGGAGGCAGATTGGGTTGCTTTGATCTCTCCAAGGCTGGGCGTTGACTCCCTATGGGAATCTCATAGCCTGGAATTAGATGGCGGTGCTGATTTTGGTCGTTTCACCGACAACGGATCTGAAGACTACGATGACTATTGGCTGAATGGAAATGCTGAGTTTGAGATCAGTACAGATCGTCAACTCTATAGCTCTGCCAGTTACAATCACAATCATGAGAACCGGGGTTCCAAGGAGGGGGGCAGTCTGCAAATTGATGAACCTACCACCTATGATCTCATTGATGCTCAAGCTGGTGTTAATCAGAAATTCGACCTGACCTCCATTAAAGCCGGTCTAACCTATAAGCAACTGGACTACGATAATGTTGGTAGTCTCTATAACGACGATCGTGATCGTACAGAATCAGGGTTTGGGGCTCGTTTGAGCTATGGCTTATCGAGTCGGAGTGAAATCTATACTCAGGCAATTTTGAATCGTAGAGATTATGGGGATCGTCAGGACCAGTTTGGATATAACAGGGATTCGAAGGGTAGTAACCTGATAATTGGTGCGTCCCGCCGATATGGTAAAGGCAATAAATTAGACGCTTATCTGGGGCAGATAAACCAGGAATATGATGATTCCCGTTTTGATAGTGTCAATCTTTTGATTTATGGATTAGATCTTAGATGGTACCCCTCAAATAAGACAAAGATTACCGCAAAAGTAGAGCGCACACAGAATGAAACAACTGAGGTTGGCGCCTCAAGCTATCTATATACTTATGTCGATCTGCAGATTGACCAGAAACTCGGCAAGGATATTCTGGGATACGTCAATGTCAATCGTGGTGTTGCAGACTTTCAGGATGTGGGTAGGGAAGACGTGAGTCAGTCATTGGGTATTGGATTGAAATACTATCTCAATCCCTTGGTTATGTTTTCAAGTAGCTACAGCTATATTGATAATGACTCCAATGATACGAATCGTGTCTATGGTGTGTCTGAGAGCTATGATTATAAACGGGGCGTTATTTTCTTCACTGTGCGTGCCAGATTGGCGCCATGATATTATATGACGCACCACACTAGATTAGCGGCCTCTACCGCCGCCACCTTTGGGTCCACCATTACCCCCAGAACCTTTATTTGTGCCGCCAGGAGAGGTAGCGCTATGATTTGCAGAAGATCCGCGACGAGATTCGTAGCCCATGCCAAACCAGGTCCATCCGTCTCCCTTCTCGTCCTCCTGCCACCCCTCCTGCCAGCTGTCCAGTGCTGAGGTTTCAGACTCCTGATCATCTTCAATCTGACTGCCGACCCCACTGTCGTCCGCCCATAGGCGACCGGCAGAGAGGAGTAGCACAGAGATCAGAAAAGCTTTGAATGTCTGACTCAACATGTTTATTACCGTTGTGTATCAGTGGCCTTAGCGTCTTCCATTGCCGCCACCTGAGCCATGTCCAGCACCCCCTTTAATGACTTGGGTACTACCACCCATGGTGGCACTACCATTTCCGGAGCTGCTATTGTTCTTACTGCGAACTATTGAACCACTTGTATTGAAGCCCTGTCCAGAAGCGCGATCGTTTGAATTAAATCTAACATCGAATGCCTCCTCATTTTCAGTCAGTTGCTGGGTGGATTGGTTCACTCTTTGCCGCTTTTGGGTCTGCTCAAATGTGGCGTCATCTTTGTGAATGTTATCGCGATCCCTGATCCGGTCCCTGTCATGGGAAGGTGTCACAACACTCTCCTGGTCGCCATTTTCTGGTTGGCCGGCCGCTGTCTCATCAGATTGCGATTCGTCTCCAAGTTGCAGACGATTGCGCTGGGCCTGCTCAATATCTCGTTCCCCAACTCTATGACGTAACTGAGTGTTTTTGTCAGGGTTTTCGAACCGGTGCTGTTGTGTCGCCTCAGCTCCGTTTAAATCTGGCAAATCATCGCTGGCATAAACTACCCCGTTTACTGCAGAGAGGGTCATAGCAAGCATAACTGAAAGGTGTAATACTGTTTGTGAAGTTTTCATCGTGATTCTCCTGTTTGTGTTTCTCCCTTGACTCACTTTCAGCTTAGAACCAGACTATTTCTATTAGATTTCTGCTGTCAGGCAGTATGTTTCAAGTTGTTTCACTTTAATTGATATCTACTGTAGCTTGTGTAGTGTCTCGTACTGATTTGAGTATTTCAGGTTTAATGTGAAGCTCTCTGTTAGGGGAGCGAAAGTAAAAATGAGCTTATAGTGACGATATGGAATCGCAAAAGATATTGGTCGTAGATGATGACCCGAAACTACTTGATCTTGTTATAAAGTTTCTTAGCCGAGAGGGCTTCCAGGTGGATGGTGTTGGAAGTGGCAAGGCAATGGACAATTATCTTGCTAATCACACAGTTTCTCTCATTGTCCTCGATTTGATGATGCCAGGGGAGGATGGACTCTCGATAGCCCGTCGACTGCGTGCCAACGGCAGCGTGCCTATATTGATGCTCTCTGCCAGAGGTGAGGATATAGACCGCATTATCGGTTTAGAGGTGGGTGCAGATGACTATCTCTCCAAGCCTTTCAATCCAAGAGAACTATCTGCTCGAATTAAAGCGATATTGCGTCGTACTCAAGAGCTGAATCATCAGTCCAATGGTGGCGACCCGCAATCCAGAACTTATCAATTTGGCGATTATCTGCTTAATCTGACCACCAGTAACCTCTCCCGCAATGGACAACATATCAAACTGACATCAGGTGAGTTTTCACTGCTCGAAGTCTTTGTTCAACATCCCAATCGGATGTTGAGCCGGGACCACTTAATTGAGTTGATCAAAGGTTATGAACGATCACCCTTTGATCGCAGCATCGATGTCCGGGTTACCCGTCTTCGTAAAAAGCTTGAGGATAATCCAGACCAGCCAGCATTTATCCGTACAGTTTGGGGGCGTGGTTACATCTTTACCCCTCAAGGGGACGATGTGGCTTTGTGAGAAAGCTCTTTCACAGCGAAACACTATTTGGTCGTACCGCTACGGCCTTTACATTGGCTTTCCTGCTTTTTTCACTGTTTTCATTAGGCTTGGTTGTCTATTTCGTTACCCTGCCATTGAAACAGAGAGCCGCAAGCGATCTCTCAGCGATGGCCGTGCTCGCTGCTCAAATCTGGGTAGAGCTGCCACCTGGCACACGACCAGATTTTGAACGTGAAATGCGAGAGCACCATGACATCACTATTGGATTGTCACGAGGCGAGCCTATGATTGAAGCGCCGCAGGCTTTCTATCTTGAGGGGTTTCTTGAGGCGCTCAAAGGGCGAACAGATAAACAGCATGCCATGTTTATCGATCCTGAAATGCCGAACTGGCGGTGGGTTGAAATCCCTATGGGAGGTCGCAATTTACTAATTGGCTTTGACTCAACCCGTTTCATGATGCGAATACCCTTGACCTTGATCCTTATGGTTGTGGCTGGAACTCTGATCGCAACGGTGACTTCACTGTTAATCGTTCGTCGAATAACCAGACCCCTGGCAGCATTGGCGCAGGCCTCGACACGTATAGGTGAGGGGCGTCAGGGTAAACCTTTACAGGAAAAGGGGGCCAAAGAACTTAGAGATTTGACGCGTAACTTTAACCATATGGAGCAGCAGTTACAGGTGTTGATGGACAACCGGACTGTGATGTTGGCGGGGATTTCCCATGACTTAAGAACTCCTATTGCACGCATGCAACTGGGGTTGGAGCTTGCCGCTGATAAACTCGATGAGGATCAACTGAAAGGTTTACGTGAAGATCTTGATGAGATGAACGGCATCATTTCAGCAACCCTGCAACTATCCAAAGGCATATCTGATGAGGTTGCCAAACAGGCGGAGGTTTGCCAACAGGTCGTAGAGGTTGTGCAAGAGTATCAACAGCAGAGCTATCAGGTCGAATTTCAGGGGCTTTCTGAAATCTACCATGATCTGCCGATTGTTGCTTTTCGGAGGGTATTGCACAATCTGATCGATAACGCGATTCGATATGGTGGGGGAAAACCGGTCAAGGTGAGTTGCCAGAATGTCGAAGGTGCTGTTGCTATTTCGGTTATCGATCAAGGGCCAGGAATCCCAGTTGATCAACGTGAGACCATTCTCCAACCTTTCAAAAGGTTGGATGAGTCCCGTAGCCCCACTTCAGGGGGTAGTGGCCTGGGGCTGGCAATCGTAGACCAGCTTTGTCGTATGAATGGCTGGAGATTAGAGCTGGATGATGGTGAGGATGGCGGTACCATCGCTAGATTGTGGCTTACGGATTGATTCGGGCTGGCCATCTTTAACTCAACCCAACATATCCACGTCCTAAATGTTTCAAACTGTTTCATCACTGATCAATCAAGCAACACCTTGATACAGTAACTATTTCACTGTTCGTTATGATATTCCACATCAGAGGGGGAACCTCAACACCAATGCGAAACACTCGCTAAATCGATAATGGAGTAACATAATGACCAACCAAACATACAAAAAACCACTACTAATAATCCTCCTGTTTATACTCTTTCAATCTCAACTTTCAGTCGCCGGTGGCGGCCAATCTTTCAGGGGTAGAGGAGGGGGTGCAGGGATGCAACAGCAGACTGCAAATCTTGATTTCAATGAGGCGACCCACCTGATATTCATGCGGGAGGAGGAGAAGCTTGCAAGAGACGTCTATACAATGTTGGGAATGATGTACCCTAATTCAGTAGTCTTTGGTCGAATTGATGATTCAGAGCAGGTTCATACAGACAGAGTCAGGCAAACCTTGGATGCCTATGGTGTGGAAGACCCGAACACCAATGATAATCTGGGAATATTCACCGGAGAGTCTTACGGAGAGTATTTCACTGACAAGTATGATGCACTTATCTCTCAGGCGTCGAGCAGTGAGTTGAACGCACTCTATGTTGGCGCCTTAATTGAAGAGTTGGATATGCTCGACATACAACATTGTCCTGATGTTATCCTGGAGCAGGATAATGGCATCGATTCAGATGCGGAATGTGGATTGGTCTATACAGATCAGCCTGATGTAGAGAATCTCTATGAATCCCTCCTCAGAGGTTCAGCCAATCATTTAAGGGGATATGTCAGGGCAATCGAAGCAGTGATTGGCGAAGGGGCATATGCACCCCAACTGTTAAGCCAAGCGGATTTGGATGAGATCCTTGGTCGTTGAGATAGTTAAAGGGTAAAAATCATCTTCTGAAAAGTATGGCACCCTCCAGCTTGTCACTTGATAAGCTGGAGTTTCATTCGATATGAGTGCCCGATCCAGGTGATATAGATCTGACCAATGTGCAGCAACGTCAGTGGAAAGAGACGGCAACTGTAAAACTGAAAAAGAGACAATCACGACCTATTCAGCATGACACTATCGTCATAGTAGCCTGGATGAAGTGCAACGGAATCCGGGAAGATCATCGCACCATTCTCCCCGGATTCCGTTGCACTACATCCAGGCTACCAAATTGGCGTAATCTGGGACATCCAACATTTAAAACTCAAATAATTAATAAATTCTCAGTCTCTCTTTGGGTGTTGTTTGTATGTGGTTTACTGACTGCTGCACTCATATGTTTGTTCCAAATCAAGGCGTGCTTTTGAAGTAATGCTTATTGCCTGTCGAAAAAGCGCAACGCAGAGTCTGGACAGGTCGTAAAGCCCCGTAGGTACAGCATGAATTCAATGCCTGTTTTATAGAACAATCTGAGATAGAGTGAACTTTCCCCCCACGTCCCCGAATTACTGCTTGCCTACAGAAATCAATCCACTTTTATGAGCTGACAAAACTCATGCAACATTTGATAGATAGTCATACAAATCATTTAAACAATTAAGTGAAAAAGAGGTGAACACCGTTATCTTAGATTGGATATTTTATTAATTGCAGAATTAGTGAAAGAACTAAAGAAGACTATGCTATTCTCGCAAGGTATAAGTCATTCTGGTTATTAGAAGTGGTCCGCATACAATATATTTAAAAGTAAAAAAGGGATATTACATAATGAAATTAATGAACACTGTAATGTTTTTGGTGCTTTCATGTTTTTTCTGCCAAGCTCAAGCAATAGAATTTGCAAGCGTTGGTCAAATTGGACCAACTCCACCTTGGAATCCAATGGCTGAGCCCCTCGAAAATATCGACCTTCAAGCAACCGAAGATATCGCAGGAGATTCTATTATGGTTGCCCTAGGTGCAGGTGATCCTGCTTTTGCTGTGGGCGGTCGGATTGTATTAACCCTAACCGGTGGTGCCACATTTGCTGATGTTGCCTATTCCTTAGAACAATGGGCGGGAGGAGCGGGTACAGGCAACTTGAATTTTGCAGTGTTTCAAGTACCAGTACCCAATCCAGGGTCTACGCAAATTGAATTTATACTGCAAGATGATGGCCTTAACCCAATCGCAGCTGAAGATTCATTTATCCTCAGTGGTGCAGTCATTGCTGGACAAGCAAGCAATTTTAACCTACCAGTGATCCCAGGAGTGGATATCAGTCTAGAAGTAGAGGTGTTCGATAATCTCAATGCTTCCAACGGTAACGCTCAAACGATTATATTTGAGAGTAACCTAGCGCCCGTTTCCCGGCCGATACCAACTATCAGTTTTTGGGGATTGGCTGCACTGTCTCTAGTCCTGGTTGGTTTCGCGCGCTATAGACTGCGTGAAGATTCTTAAGAGGAGTATTAACCAGGCATTCCAGGTTAGATCCACTCTCAACCAGTGGCGAGATAAGGCTAGGCGTGACGAAGGTGATACGAGGATAATCATCATTTGGCACTACTTCGTCAAGTAGTGCCTGGCTTTTGAACCGGCCCTCCCAAGTCCCTATACAGTTATCCTCGTCATTGGCCTCTCTTGCGATTCTTACATTGAGGTTTCGCATGAACCAGCTGACATCATAGTGTCTGAGACGCCACTTTTCGATATCTTCTGTAAATTAATCTATGTCGTATTCATTACTGTGTATCAATCTCAACAGATTGAATAACTTCAGTTTCTCGCTTCGATGCATCAATCCATTCAATGATGCTCGGATGATTCAATACACTCTTCATATATCTCTCTTCAATGGCTGGAAGAGGAATACTATAACCATAAAACCGAATGGCTATAGAGCGCTCATGGGGATCGACTGGCCATCCATGGTTTTCAAGATACTGCTCTGATATATATTCGAGAATGGATAAAGAGTCCCATATGACCAACTCATTGTCTTTCAATATCGGAACTTTGTAGTCTGAATTGTAATCAGATAATTCTTCGTCTGTTGTTTGTGAGAAGAGCGGAACCTTTTTCTCTTGGAAGTCTATATGATGATGCTTCAACAAAATCCAGGGCCTGAGTGACCAGGATGAATAGTTTTTATTCCCTATTATGAGCGTTAGATTTGACATATGTTAAGCCTTTATTCGTATTTGTAGATCAGAACAACGGCAACGCTTGTAAACTACAATTTGTATAAATAGATTTAAGTGCAGAGATTTAAATATTATAAATAAACACAGATTTAATCTGTCGTGGTTTGTATAACTAGGCGCTTACTTTGATAGGAAGAGTTTAGGCACTCAATTTAACTAAAAAAAGTTCGTATATAAAATAGGACGTAGGATGCGGTGAGGCACGAACCGCATCAATAACAGAATGCAGCGATTCACAAACATCAATGATGCGGTTCATGCCTCACCACATCCTTCGTAATAATCTTACCGTACGTTACGAGTTGGTACTTGGACTGGGGTGCCAATCATCGGCTTTAGCGTGATGGCTGCGGATGTCAGCTCAACTCAGCTCAGGTAGGCGAGACGGTTGAGCTCATACGAAGGGTTAATCGGAATTAGATCACTTAGCAGAAATAGAATCGGTTCCATGAGTCATTAGCTCATTGATAATAGAGTGGGGTGAGTGAAACTAATCTAAACATATATTACTTGGTGGGCTCACTAGGACTCGAACCCAGGGTCAAGGGATTCTGATTTTACCTAAAGAACAATAAGTTATTGTTAAGTACGAGAAAGTTACCCTAATCTAGCGAAACTGAAAGAACCTTATATACAGTAACTTAGCGTAATTTGGCGTAGATGGGCAAAACTAACGGATGTACCGCTGCTGTACCAGGTCCGGCTTTTACGCGCGCCCATTAAGGACGACCGTGGGAATGGACGGCGGAGAAGGTGATAGCTATAGTAGTAAGAGGTATTACCTTTGACTATAGAGGTCGTAGTATGGCTAAAGCAACATCCATCAAGCTTGATGACGAGTTGAAAGGGCGTGTTCAGCGCCTGGCGGAAGCACGTCGACGCTCTTCGCACTGGATCATGCGCGAGGCTATTGCTCAGTACGTCGAGCGCGAGGAAGCACGCGAGAGCTTCAAGCAAGAAGCCTTGGCCTCCTGGGCGGCCTACAAGGAAACGGGCCGCCACCTGACCGGCGAGGAAGTTCGCACCTGGCTGAGCACCTGGGGCACCGATGACGAAACGGTGGTGCCTGAGTGCCACGAGTAATTGTTACCGAAGGCGCAGCAGAAGGAGGCAGGCTATTCATGAAAACCAACCAAAGCTATGAGGACAGTCAGAGCGCCGAGGTAGATCGGCAAAAGATTAGCGGTGAAAGCCTGCTACTTGGTAAGGAATAGCGATCTGCAAGACCCCGAGTCATAGGCTTGGTGCATGTGCAGATGTCTTTTGTGCGGAACTTGGGAGATCCTGTCTATCACTGAGGAGAGTGCCGTTGGAGGAAAGCGCAAGCATTAGCTCCTCGAAATAGCGTTCCACTCTGTGTCAAACGGGTTGGCTGACATTTTAGTGGGCAGGTGTCGAGTAATGGGGGGGTCTGCCTCATACCACAACAGGATTCACATTGGTTGGCATCTGGCATTTGTTTTTGAATAGGACGTAGGATGCGGTGAGGCGCGAACCGCATCAATAACAGAATGCAGCGATTCACAAACATCAATGATGCGGTTCATGCCGCAAAACATCCTGCGTAATAAGCTTACCGCACGTTACGAGTTTGGTGGGCCCACTAGGACTCGAACCTAGGACCAAGGGATTATGAGTCCCCTGCTCTAACCAACTGAGCTATGGGCCCGAAAACGGCGGGATTTTAGCAGATAGCAACACCTTTGGTATAGGTGGTATTGCTACTGCTATCCGTATTTTTTAATCGTTATCGAGGAAACTGCGGAGTCTGTCGGAGCGGGAAGGGTGGCGCAGTTTGCGCAACGCTTTGGCTTCGATCTGACGGATACGTTCACGGGTGACGTCGAACTGCTTGCCAACCTCTTCGAGGGTATGGTCGGTGTTCATGTCGATACCGAAACGCATGCGCAACACTTTGGCTTCGCGGCTGGTAAGGCCGGCGAGCATGTTTTGGGTTGCTTCTCCAAGTCCTTCTGCGGTGGCAGACTCGATCGGGGATACCACGCCGGAATCTTCAATGAAGTCACCCAGGTGGGAATCTTCGTCGTCACCGATTGGGGTCTCCATGGAGATCGGCTCTTTGGCGATCTTCAATACCTTGCGGATCTTGTCCTCTGGCATCTCCATACGCTCTGCCAGCTCTTCCGGGGTGGCCTCGCGACCCATCTCCTGGATCATCTGGCGCGAAATGCGGTTGAGCTTGTTGATTGTCTCAATCATGTGCACTGGAATACGGATAGTACGGGCCTGATCCGCAATGGAGCGGGTGATGGCCTGACGAATCCACCAGGTGGCGTAGGTTGAGAACTTGTAGCCGCGACGGTATTCGAACTTATCCACCGCTTTCATCAAGCCGATGTTGCCTTCCTGGATCAGGTCGAGGAACTGCAGGCCGCGGTTTGTGTACTTCTTGGCGATAGAGATAACCAGTCGCAGGTTGGCTTCGACCATCTCTTTTTTGGCTCGACGAGCCTTCGCTTCACCAATCGACATTTTGCGATTGGTCTCTTTGATTTCGCTGATGCTCAGCTGGCAGTCGCTTTCGATGGAGACAAGACGCTTTTGCGCGCGCAGGATCTCCTCTTCGTGCTCTTTCAGAGCCTCAGCATAGGATTTGCCGCTGTTGATCTGTGCGCCAATCCAATCAAGGTTGGTCTCATTATCTGGAAATGAGGAGATGAACTCTTTACGTGGCATGCGAGCTTTGTTCACGCAGAGCTGCATGACAATACGCTCTTGATTACGAATGCGCTCAATGATGTCTCGCAGGGTGTAAACCAGCAGATTGAATGTTGCGGGCACCAATTTGAACTCAAGAAATGTCTCGGAGACCGAGTCTGCTGCTTTCTGGGTTTTAGCGCCGGAGCGGCCGTGCTTCTTGAGGGCTGTGCATAGCGTGTTGTAACGTTTGCGCAGCTCTTTGGCTTTGGCTGCAACCTCTTCAGGATCTGGACCGGTGTTTTCCGGTTCCTCGTCCTCATCATCGTTGCTGTTATTGTCACTGTTGGCCTCGGCGTTCTCTTTTAATGCCTGAGGCTGTACAGGGGTAGGGATCTCATCTGGTTCGTTGGGGTCGATGAATCCACTGGTGATATCAGCCAGTCTGGCTTCGCCTTCTTCTACCTTCTCCAGTTGTGTGCAGAGCAGATTAACTGTCGTCGGGAAGGTGGCCAGGGCTGCTGAGACTTGATTCAGTCCCTCTTCGATGCGCTTGGCAATGCGTAGCTCACCTTCACGAGTGAGTAGCTCCACTGTACCCATTTCACGCATGTACATGCGCACCGGGTCGGTGGTACGTCCAAATTCACTGTCAACGCTTGCAAGAGCCGCAGCTGCAGCTTCAGCCGCATCTTCATCGGCCGAAACGGCATTGTCACTGAGGTTTGTGTCTTCTAAGTCAGGAGCAGACTCATGGACAGTGATACCCATATCGTTGATCATCCTTATGATGTCTTCGATCTGTTCGGGTTCAACTATACCTTCAGGTAGGTGATCGTTAACTTCCGCGTAGGTGAGGAAACCTTGTTCCTTACCTTTTGCAATCAGTTGTTTTAATTGAGATTGCTGCTGTTCCTGGTTCATCTTCTACCTTGTTATCAGACGAGGTTGGGAATGCCGAGACTGAACTCGCCATATTAGCACATTTTTATATAGTTGCACTAGTTACAGATAGGGTGGTTTAAATTAAGATTCTGTATCATCCTGTTGTATCTTTCCTGGAAAACGCCGTTTTATCTCTTCAATCTGCTCTTCAGACAGCTCGCTGGGGGGTATATTCCCCAAATGTGGTCTGGCTTGTTTGTGATATTGTTCGTTCAACCTGTGAAGTGCGTCACGAAATTCTGCCTCTTGATCCATCCCTGGTAGGTCAAATCTATAGTTTGCCTGGGTCAATTTATTGAGATGGGTGAAGTACTTTGTGTCACGCCACCGTTCTATCAAGGCTGCCTTACTAAGCGTAGGTTGCACTCGAATAATTTCAAGTAGTTGCTTCAATAACTCGATTCCAGGGTTATCCCAATTCTGCCACGTAGTGGGTACCTGATCTGCCACCTCATACACATGGGGATGATCCAGCAATAATGCAATAGCAGTTCGAATTGGTGTGGGTGCATGTGGCTTGGCTGGAGCGGTTGTGGCACTGGGTGGTGGTGTGTGGTGGCTCTGCTCTGATTGGCTGGTAGCCTGCAGATGGCCCTGTTTGAGCCCTACCAGCTCTTCCAGGCTTTGATACATCATTTGACGGAACACCCCTTTGGGTAACTTTTCCACTAGGGGCTTGGCTAATTGAGCCAGCTTGGCGCGTCCATCAATTGATGCCATGTGGACTTGATCAGAGAGGTGCTGCAGTAGGAATTCCGATAGGGGTGTGGCCTGTTCGATGCGCTGCGCGAAGGCGTCGCTGCCCTCTTTGCGTACCTGAGTATCAGGATCCTCTCCCTGAGGAAGAAAGAGGAATCTCACTTCACGACCATCGCGCATCAGGGGCAAACTGGTATTGAGCGCTTTCCAGGCGGCATCGCGACCAGCACGGTCACCATCAAAACAGAAGACAACTTCGGAACAGTTTCTGAATATCAGCTCCAGATGTTCCTGGGTGGTGGCTGTACCCAGCGTCGCAACGGCGTTATAGATGCCGTGTTGAGCCAGTGCAACCACGTCCATATAGCCTTCCACAACCAGCAGGTAGGTGATTTTCTGGTTGGCCTGACGTGCCTCATAGAGACCGTAAAGCTCTCTGCCTTTATGAAACAGCAGGGTTTCCGGGGAGTTCAGGTATTTTGGCTTATCGTCTCCCAGAACCCGGCCACCAAAGCCAATTGTTCTGCCTCGGGGATCCCTGATGGGGAAGGTGATCCGGTCTCTGAAGCGATCGTACTGTTTGTTGTTGCTCTCACTGAGTAGGCCGCATTTAAGGAGCTGACCCATGGTTGCGTTGTCGCTGCCCAGATTGCTGGCCAGGGTATCCCAGCCGGGCGGGGCGTAGCCGATGCCGTAACTGGCTGCAATCTGGCCACTCATGCCCCGTGATTTGAGGTATTCGATGGCGGTCGGCCCGTTGGTGTGGTGTTTGAGCTGGTGCTGGTAGAACTGGGCCACTTTTTCCATCAGTGCATAGAGTGGTCGTAAATCCGGACCTTGCTCGTGACTGCCCTCTCTGGGGACTTCCAGGCCTGAGTGTTGTGCCAGCTCTTCCACTGCTTCCACAAAGCCAAGATTGTCATACTCCATGAGAAAACTGATGGCAGAGCCGTGGGCGCCACAACCAAAGCAGTGGTAGAACTGTTTTGTCGGACTGACAGTGAAAGAGGGGGTCTTTTCGTCGTGGAAGGGGCAGCAGGCCTGGAACTCCTTGCCGCTCTTCTTAAGTTGCACGCGCCTGTTGATGATATCGACGATATCAACGCGATTGAGCAATTGATCGATAAACTGTGCGGGGATCTTGCCTGCCATAATTGTCAGATGGCCGCTTGTGTAGTGGTGGCAAGGATAACCGAATATTCGGTGGACTGCCTCAGCTGCTTATCAACCAGCCAGCTTCTGTTTGACCAGGGCGCTTACTTTGCCCATATCGGCACGCCCCTGCATCTCAGGCTTGAGCTTGCCCATGACCTTGCCCATGTCCTGCATGCCAGCTGCACCGACTTCCTGGATGGTGCTTTCGATCATGCTGGATATCTCATCTTCGTCGAGACCGGCAGGCAGGTAGTCCTGGATGATGGCGATTTCACGCTTCTCCTGGTCTGCCAGCTCCTGGCGTCCAGCGGATTCGTATTGATCTACCGAATCCCGGCGCTGCTTGATCATTTTGTCCAGGATGGCTAGAACCTGACTGTCGTCAAGTTCTATTCTCTCATCCACCTCACGCTGTTTGATGGCAGAGGTGATCAGCCGCAAGGTGCCCAAACGGGCCTTATCCTTGGCTTTCATGGCCACCTTGACATCATCTTGGATGCGATTTTTCAACATGAGGGATAGCTACTGATCAGAAGATCAGTATTGACGTTCGAAACGACGGCTCTCACGTGAGACCTTTTTCAGGTTACGCTTAACAGCAGCGGCTGCTTTGCGCTTGCGTTCCCAGGTGGGTTTTTCATAGAACTCACGGCGACGGACTTCGGCAAGTACGCCAGCCTTCTCGCATGAGCGCTTGAAACGACGCATAGCAACTTCAAAAGGTTCGTTCTCTTTAACGTGTACGTTAGGCATCTATGATGTATCCTCGCTTGTTTTAAGCTTCGCCGATCGATCGAAAGGCGGGAATTCTACTCATTGCTACCCCGGTTTGCAAAGGGGTTGTGTAAAAAAATCGGGTTAAATCCACTCTATATGCGTATTTTAGGTATTGAAACCTCCTGTGACGAGACCGGCGTTGCTATTTTCGACCATCAGCAGGGGTTGCTGGCGGAAGCTCTACATAGTCAGATTGCTATTCATTCAGAGTATGGGGGGGTGGTGCCGGAGCTGGCCTCCCGGGACCATGTGCGAAAGGTACTGCCTCTGATTCGTCAGCTTTTCGCTGATGCCGGCATCGAGCCTGAGAGTCTCGATGGGGTGGCCTACACAACCGGGCCGGGTCTGGTTGGTGCTTTGATGGTTGGGGCATCGGTGGGAAGAAGTCTGGCCTGGTCCTGGGGGATTCCAGGGATTGGGGTTCATCATATGGAGGGGCATCTGCTGGCACCGATGCTTGAAGCTGAGCCGCCGGCGTTCCCATTTATAGCCATGTTAGTCTCTGGAGGACATACCCAATTGGTTGAGGTGCAGGGGGTAGGGCGTTACCAATTGATGGGAGATACACTGGATGATGCCGCTGGTGAGGCTTTCGACAAGACAGCAAAGCTACTGGAATTGTCCTATCCAGGTGGACCTGAACTCTCAAAACTGGCTGAGCTGGGTGACCCGAAACGTTATCGTTTTCCCCGACCAATGACTGACCGTCCCGGTCTCGATTTCAGTTTCAGTGGACTGAAGACCTTTGCCTTGAATACCCTGCAGACGGCAACTAAAGAGGAGGGTGGCTCACTTTCAGATCAGACCCGTGCAGATATCGCCCGTGCTTTTGAAGAGGCGGTGGTGGATACCTTGCTAATCAAATGTCGTCGCGCAGTACGTCAAAGCGGAATCACACGCCTGATCATGGCCGGTGGAGTGAGCGCCAATCAGCGCTTGCGAGCGCGTATTGGGGAGATGATGGAGAAGGAAGGCGGTGCTGCATACTATCCCAGACCAAGGTTTTGTACCGACAATGGGGCGATGATCGCCTACGCCGGGTGCCAGCGTTTGATGGCGGGAGAGCGTGCTGATTTGAGCTTTTCAGTCACTCCGAGATGGCCGATGGATGAGCTTAGAGGCTTGTAACACGCCGTACCCCGGGGTCGGAGTCGAATCGAGGGCGGAGTGGCTTGCTAGGGAAGTGCACATGCGTTTTTTCGAGGTAAATTCACGATGCAGGCGCTCTCGACTCCGACCCCTGATGTTAAATAGGCGTTTTTGATGCTTCCCCGGCGATTTCACGAACCATTTTTGGTACCAGGTAACCGGGTAGTCGTTGCAGCAGTTGCTGTTTGAGATCTTCTGCGATCTGCTGCTCCACTTCGAAGTGGGCAGCGCCGGAAACCCGGTCGAGCAGGTGGAGGTAGTAGGGCATGATGCCGACTTCAAACAGCCTCTCACTCAAACTTACCAATGTTTCTGCGTCATCATTGACCCCTTTTAGAAGTACCGATTGATTCAGCAGCGTGATGCGAGAGCGCTTCATCAGGCTACACGCCTCTGCCACTGCTGGTGAGAGTTCCCTGGGGTGGTTGACGTGTAGCACCATAACCGTTTGCAACGGGGTATCCCTCAATAGGTTGAGCAGTGCTGGCGTGATCCGTTGGGGTAGCACCGCGGGAAGGCGGGTGTGCAGTCGCAGGCGTTTGAGTTGCGGCAGGGCGTGTAACTGCTGCAGCATGTTGCTGAGGCGCTGATCATTGATCATTAAAGGGTCGCCGCCGCTGAGAATCACCTCGTTGATTGAGGGCTGCTTCTTCAGGTAATCGATGATCTGCTGCCACTGCTGTGGGGTTGCTGTACCGTTCTGGTATGGATAGTGACGTCGAAAACAGTAGCGACAGTGTATGGCACAGGCCCCGGTGGCCAGTATAAGCACCCGGCCCTGGTACTTATGCAGCAGTCCAGGTTGCTGTTTTGCTACCAGGTCGCCAACTGGATCGGCAACGAAACCGGGGGATTCAATCATCTCTTCACTGCAGGGGAGAACTTGCTGTAGTAAGGGGTCGTCCGGGTCTCCCTTGTTCATCAGAGCAGCGTATTCCCTGGGCAGCTTGATAGAAAATTGGCGCTGGGCCTGGGTTGCGCTGAAGGCGTGATCAGGATCGAGTTGCAGATACGCCAGCAGGCTTGTCAGGTCGCTAAAGCCCTGGGATAGAGCATCTTGCCACACTGATCCCTGCACACCGGCTCTCGACTCAGGTATGATGTGCGCCGCAATTGAATTGTTTCGTGAGGATGACATGGCTAGCTATAGCACCAATGAGTTTAAGGGTGGGTTGAAAATAATGATGGATGGCGACCCCTGCTCTATTATTGAAAACGAATTCGTTAAGCCTGGCAAAGGTCAGGCCTTCAATCGAGTAAAAATACGCAATCTCAAAACCGGCCGGGTTTTGGAAAAGACCTTCAAATCCGGTGAATCTGTGGAAGCTGCTGATGTCCATGAAACCGACATGCAGTACCTCTACAACGACGGTGAGTTCTGGTACTTCATGGATCCTGACAGTTTCGAGCAGGTAAGTGCCGACCAGGCAGCGGTGAGTGATGCTACAAAATGGCTCAAGGAGCAGGACCTCTGTCAGGTGACTCTGTGGAATGGCTCGCCGATTATCGTTGAGCCCCCTAAGTTTGTGGTTTTGAGTGTAGCCGATACAGATCCTGGTCTGAAAGGGGATACTTCAGGCAGTGGTGGAAAACCGGCGACATTAGAGACTGGTGCTGTGGTACGTGTGCCTCTGTTTGTGCAGATTGATGAGCTGATCAAAGTCGACACCCGCTCTGGTGAATATGTCTCTCGTGCCAAGGAAGATTGATCACGATTTGTTTTCACGACAGATCTTGTTTGAGTGATCTCTTGAGATGACCTGGAATGATGATTGGCGGCCCTCGGCCTCCTTTGCAATGATGCGTCGCCGGGCGAAGTTGTTACGTGATATTCGGGACTATTTCTGGCAGGCGGGGGTACTCGAGGTTGAGACCCCTGTCTGCTCCAGATACGCCAACACCGATCCTGCCATCGATTGTTTCACCACCAACTATACCGGGCCAGATGCCGCACAGGGTCTTGCGCTCTATCTACAGACCTCCCCTGAATTTCCAATGAAGCGTCTGCTCTGTGCCGGTAGTGGGCCAATCTATCAAATATGTAAGGCGTTCCGGGATGGTGAGTTGGGTGGTCGGCATAATCCTGAATTTACCCTGTTGGAGTGGTATCGGCCTGAATACGATCACCTCAGATTGATGAATGAAGTGGCTGATTTAGTCAATGCTGTGAGTGATAGAGCCCTGCCGGTGGAGAAGCTGACCTATCGAGAGGCTTTTCAACAATTCCTTCAGATTGATCCACATATCGTTGATATCGAGCAGTTGAGAGCTTGTGCCATTGAAAATAAGCTACCAGGTGTCGAGGATCTTGTATTAGATCGGGATGGCTGGCTCGATCTGTTGCTTAGTCATTTGATCGAACCCCATTTAGGCGAACAGAAGATGACTTTTCTCTACGACTACCCAGCCAGTCAGGCTGCCTTGGCAAAAGTCAGGCAGCAGTCACCTGCGGTAGCCGAACGGTTTGAGCTCTATATGTCAGGCGTTGAGATTGCAAACGGATTCCATGAGCTGGATGATGTGGAAGAACAGAAACGACGCTTCACTGAAGATAATCAGCGCAGACTGGAAGCGGGACGATCATCATTGCCTATGGATGAGTGGTTGCTACAAGGGCTTTCTGAGGGATTGCCCCACTGTTCTGGTGTGGCCTTGGGGTTGGATCGTTTATTGATGGTGTTGTCAGGCTGTGACAAGATCGAGGATGTGATCAGCTTCGGTTTTTTTCGGGCTTGAGCGGTTCAGAGAGCAACCCTGCTAAAATAAATTCTCATCGATTTGTCTACTATGCTTCAGGTCACGCAGAGGACACAAGCAATCAATAGAGGTGCTCTTGATTCACTTTTTCAGAGAAGGGATAGAGCAGGGCAACTCAATGGTTTATGTCGACGATATCCGCAAGCTCAACTCTAGTCGTATTGAGCTGTTGATCGAATGCAGTTTACAGGCCTATAACGCCTTCTCAGAGAGCCAGGCTGACCAGTGTCTTTCAGAAAATGTAACCCCCCCTATGGGATTTGAACTGCTCGACTCCTGGAGTGGTGTGGATGCTCTGTTTGGAGAGGGAAAAAAAGTTGAAACCTATGGCCTGGTATTTCGTTCTGTCGAGGCCCCCTGGCGATATGTTTTTGCTTTTCGTGGTACAGACAGTGTATTGGATATGCTCGATGATTGTGGTGTCGAACCGCAAGCTTTTGTGCCCTTTGACTCTGATGTGGTTGTGCCAGATGAGGTTTGGGTCGAGTCTGGATTCAACGATATTTACAGAGGTGAATATGGCGCTGTGAGTTCGATGCAACAGCAGTTGTTCGCTTTGATTGACAAGTATCTGGCTTCATCAAAGCCTCTCAGTGAAGTCTATATCACTGGCCACAGTCTGGGGGGAGCATTGAGCCAACTGTTCATGCTGGATCTGGCCCTCTCCAGGCCGGAAGTTACTGGTGAGAACATCAATTTTGCATCACCACGTGTAGGCAATGGAGCATTCGTCGATTTTTACCGGACTCAGACACCCGATACAAACCTGAGAGTAGTGAATTTTCATGATGCTGTTCCTAATATGCCCCCTGAAGAGCTAGGATTCAAACACTACCCTGCGGGCTACCTGATTGCTTTTCATGCTAATGACATGCTTGGTAAATTGGATCTCAAGGCTGCGCATTCTAGTGTCAACTATAAGGCGGTCATTGCCTGTGCCGTAAACAGCGGTGATGGCATATGTTGTGACAAGCAACTGCCGGTTGGTGAAAATGTAACGATTCGATGCGATCGGCCAAAAACTTAAGTATTGATGATCTAAACTATCTGGAACAGTGGCCGCAAAGCTTTCATAGCTTTAATGGAACGGTGTACAGTGGTTAGTGGGCCGTTAGGATACCGCTGCTGAATAGCCACAATCAAAGAGGCATGATATGTCGATAATAAAGGATGTTCTGGAAGAAGCAGAAGCGATAGCGGTCAAGTTACATAAGCAGCCAGATGGCTATGATCCAGCAGAGTTGAAAACGCTTGCAGAAATAGCCGATACGATTAGCTGTGGATCTGTATTGCTATGTAGTGGTACAGCAGCAGAGAGTCGATTGATTGAAGAGGTAGATGAGACAGATTTCAGCCACTCTGCGATGATTGTCCGATTTCATGGTGATCCTCAACTCTATCTGTGGACCGCTGATACGATAGATCAGATGGACGATCAGATAGACAAGGAGTCGAATCCGGATCATCCAGGAACCCATCTGTTGATTCTTGCGGACTATGTTGCCAATCTGGACAAGTACTATCCTTCCCCCGATGGTTCAAAATATCGTTTTGCTGTCGCCAGATTGCAGGGGGTAGAGATCGATGAGAAAAGACTCTGGTCAGTGATGTATGACTATGACGGTACACCCTTTCCTCCAACCAAGCAGGAGTTTCTCCATTGGATAGAGGGTCAGGCTGATGTAGATAGCGGTATGTTGAATTCGTTCTGTGCCCAGATGGTGGCCAATACCTACCAGAAAATGGGTTGGCTTAGCAAGAAACACCCACCAAATCACTACAATCCTGGTTCATTTGCCAAGACAGAGACGATCAACAGGGAGTTGATTGGCAGTGCAAGTCTCCAGCAACCTCAATATTTTAAGCTGTAGCGTGATTCACCCAACAGGTGATCATGACTATCGAAGCTATTTTCTACAAAATCAGGAATCAGCCATTAGAATGGAGCGGTCAACTGATTTTTTTAGGTTCAATGTCTGCTCTGGTTATCTGTTCAAGCCAAAGCTTTTCAACTATGATGCGAGCAAGCGAGGGAAGCGCTTTTTATAGCAAGGTGTTCTTTTTTTTTTAGCTTTTTGCAAACCAAACCTATCCTCGCATGACACTCGATATCCCATCCATCTACTTTGTCAGCGTCGTCACCAATCTGGCGATGACCTTTGCTGTGGTGATTGTTGCACTACGTCAGTCAATACCTGGATTGACAAAGCTTGGCTGGGCACTGGTTGCGAATAGCGGTTATTATCTTATGGTCGGTGCCCGAGATGTCATTCCTGAGATCCTGGCAGTCGGTATTGGTAATATGTTGGGGGCATTGACCCTTACCTTGGTTTTAAAGGCTGTGCTCAACATACGTCGTGCACAATTACTCCCTGCACTCTATATCATTCCGGTTGTGCTGATGCTGATTGTGAGCCTCTTGCTGATTGATGACAGGGCGGCCAGACTCATCATCGCTTCGTTTATCCTCAGTTATCAGATTGCTTTGATTCTATGGGCGTTGTTGCGCAAGGGTAATGTTTTCGTCGGGCGCGGCCGGATGATTATGGCCATAGCCTGTGTTGTCGGCATGTCGACTATGACCTATCGAGGTTTATCTTTGTGGTTTGGATGGCATGAGGTTTCGCCATTCCAGTCCAGGGATACTCTGACAACCCTGTTCTACATGATCAACTATCTGGGTATGTTTTTTCTTGCTTTTGGTTTTGTATTGACAACGGTTGAACAGAGCGCTGAACAGAATCGGCGCATGGCCCGCGAAGACCCTTTGACCGGACTCTCAAACCGACGTGCACTCTTTGAAATCATGGATAAGCTATTTGCCAAAGCTGAAACTGATGGTCAGCCGCTAAGCTTGATGATTATAGATGTGGATCTGTTCAAGCAGGTTAATGATCGTCACGGACATCAGGTGGGTGATGTGGTGTTGAAACATGTCGCGACTACCATCAAAGAGCGTCTTCGCAAGGGTGATATTGTTGGACGCATCGGAGGCGAGGAGTTTCTCGTGGTCTTACCTGAAACCCCGCCTGATGGGGCGATACAACTTGCAGAGGAACTGAGGCACTCCATGGCTTCAAAATCGGTTGCCAACAATGGAGATGAGATTGGCGTGACAATCAGTATTGGTCTCTACTGCTCTGGATGTTTGGCATCTTCGCTGACCCCTGATAGTGTCATTGCCTCTGCGGACAATGCCCTCTATCGGGCCAAGAGTAATGGTCGCAACCGGGTTGAGATCAATGAGGTTATCTCCGCCGTTTCCGCATAAACTATCTGTTCACATGCCCATTTTGAAGTGGAGGGATCCGCCCCTCTCTGTATAGTTATGCTTAGGGTGGTTGTACTGCTGATCCTCTCTGAACGAGTGGTAGTAGGAGATGTCAGCTGTAATATCTTTTCCAACAGGGAGGGCGATCGATAGTGACCACTTGTCCTCATCCCGTTTGTTGTTATAGGGGCCGATACCACCGAGTATGGCAACATATAATGGGTCAGCGATAGTTGCATTGGCCTTGTGGATCGATTTTGAGTTTTCTAGAGTCATCTGCCAATCATCCCAACTAATACCAATTGTGACTATATTGCTCTCTTTCCGCTCGGTCAGTTTTTCTGTTGCGGGAAGATAGGGTCGCTGACCTTCGCCATCATGGCGCACAAAATTCAATTCAATTTCAAGACCATTCAATCGACCTGCCAGCTCAATGCCTTTTAAAACATCGTCGCTCTCAAGTGGATTGAAAGAACCCCGATAGGAGCCCCAACCAAAAATGGGAGCAATCAGGGTTATGCCATCCGTTTCACTATTCAGATGGAGACCAGCGGCAATATCGGTATGGTCATAATCAAAACGGTTGTCCGGAAATAGTGGGGTGGTATAGATGTTGTTCTTATTGCCACTGATACTCTTCGTGTGAAGATAGAGCTGGTTGTAAGTGCCTGTTGCTTCAAAGGTGTTTTCAGCTGCATCAACCAGACTGTTATAGTCGACAAATGATGTGTGATGTCTGAGCGTATAGTCGTGGATCTCTCGTTGCCACTCCAGCCTGGCATCAAATTGATCACTGTCATAGTCAATCATTGCGCCAATACCTTCAATGCTAATATGCTTTCCACCCGGCTCATCATCGGTCTTACCCAAATAATCACGAATGCCGAATCCAGCCTTGAATACACCTTCGCCTGTATCCCATTTTGCCCCGTAACGGCATTCTAGGTCGTGTGCTGAGAACGATTTCCAATCAGCATTCCGAACATCAGAGATACCAACGATATTGTTGAACGAATCAATTCTTGTCTCGCCAGTCAGCAAACCTGGTTTACAACGGAAGAGTCCTACTGGCGTTATGAGTGAGGCGGAAACCCCCAAGGTATTGAGGTGGTAGTCGATATCCTGGCGTGTCTTGGTGAAGGCACCGATTGTCAGACTCTCTATAGCTTGCATATCCGCGACCAAAAAGAGAAATAGCAGGGGGAGTATCTGGCGGATTCTTTGTAACATATGAATAGGAAATAGTGGATCTATGTGTGAGTGCGTCGACGACAGTAATAGAGCCTGTAACTAGACACTATTTAAATATAATAATCCAATCTACATTTTTCAGATAGCTGACAGAGTTTAAGGACTCTCAACTTTACCCTGTTATTAGCAGGGCTAAACTGTTTTATTCCCCATTCTCCACTAAGCTTAAGTAAGCATTGATTATTCTGGTTCAGAGGATATGTGTGGGCTAATTTCAGGGAAGAGAGGCTTTATTAGTACTGGCGAAACATCCCGTCTGATATGAGTCGCCTGCCACTCCAGTTTTTCCAGCCAGAAGCTATTAAAGAGATTTTTACGATATTTTACAGTATTGAATCATGATTCAGTATGCGAGTCGTATGGTGGTGCAACTATATAGGCGTTGTCGAATTGGTTTTTTTGTGTTGCTGCTTTTGGCTTCGCTAGGCGTGGCCAATGCCGGCACTCTGGCGGTAGAAAAACAGGGGCTGGTAGTACCTCTGATAACAGATCTGCCTAAAGGGTTAGTGCTCGATTGGCCTCAATTGGAACAGTTTTACGAGACCCAGCAGCAATCGTTTGTCTGGCATGATGAAGGGCAACTCAACGCTCGGGGGAGGATGCTGTTTGAGTGGCTTGCGTCGTCTGTTCAGCAGGGATTGAATCCACGAGACTACCATGTGGATCGATTACGCTATCTGTTAAATAGCTTTCAACCCAGTCATCGCTTTCTTCGTGAACTACTGCTTACTGAAGGTTATCTGCGTCTTGCAAAGGATATGCGCCTTGGCAGTACTGATCCACAACTGGTTGATCCACAGTGGCAACTTGCTGGTGACCAATTTGATCCATTGGCGCTTCTTGTTGACGCACTGCGGGATCACTCACTCTCCGCTTTATTGGCTAAGCTCAAGCCGACAAGTGCCGCTTACTGGCGTCTTGCTCAAGCACTGAATTACTATCGGGCCATTCAGGTCTACGGCGGATGGGATTCACTCCAGGGTGAACAGATACTGCGCCCTGGAGCGCGTCATGCTCATGTCGCTGATCTACGCAGGCGTTTAGAAGTTGAGCAGCGTTGGCCACAACAACCTGTAAATGATGCTGACTATTTTGATCAAAGTTTAGCTGCGGATTTACGCCAATTTCAGCGACGTATGGGCTTGAAAGATGACGGCATTCTTGGCAAGGATACACGCCAGGCGTTGAATGTTTCCGTTGAAACCCGTATCGCTCAAATTCGGCTCAACCTGGAACGTTGGCGTTGGTTACCCAATGAGTTGGCGGCTCGTTATCTGCTGGTCAATACCGCTGGTTTCGAGATTGAGTTGATTGATCAGGGTCGTACACTGTTTCATGTGCGAACAGTAAATGGTCGTAAAGAGCGACAAACCCCATCTTTTAACAGCACGGTCACCCATCTTGTGTTTAATCCTCAGTGGACAGTGCCCAGATCGATTGCAGTTAAGGATATATTGCCGAAGCTACAGTCAGACCATGAATATCTGCAGCATAAACGCATGAGTGTCTACGAGAGGATAGGGGGTGAGTGGCAAGAGGTCGATGCATCACAAATCGACTGGATGGATTACCATGAGGATAACTTCCCCTTTGTGCTAAAGCAGGAAGCCGGGGCAGGTAACAGCCTGGGACGTATTAAATTTCATATGCCTAATCAGCATGATATCTATCTGCACGATACCTCTGCGCCGGGGCTCTTCAATCGCCAGAGTCGCGCCCTCAGTTCAGGTTGTATTCGTGTGGAATCAGCAGATCAACTGGCTCGATTACTGATGCAGGATCATACTACTCAAGAGCTCTCCGTAGATGAGTTACTCGATTCAGATAATACTCACCTGACCTCTCTGGTAAATCCTATAGCTGTCTATCTGACCTACTTTACCAGCTGGGTGGATGAGTCTGGACAGATCCATTTTCGCCCCGATATCTATCATCGGGATTGGCAGTTGATGATGTCCATGGGGGAGGGGATGGGCCATTTTACTGCCGAGTACGCAGCTGCTCCAGCAGGGGCCTCTCTCTGAAGTTAGTTGAAAATAGGGTAAAAGCTACTATTGAAGCAACAAGGCTTGTTGCTTGATAGATAAGCGGCGGTTTATTAAATTTCCACTTCAATAATCCACCACAGATCGATTTAGATCAACATCGGTGTGGCTCGATATTACCTGGTTTCCAATGGGTTAAATCCTTAATGCTCAGTAGGTTACTGTGACCTCAGTCACACGCCCAGCGTACCTGTAGGCTGTTTATTGAACTTTGTCTGGATTTTCTTCAGAAACTGCCGAAAATATCGTCGACTCCTTACTGCAGAGTGAACAAACAGTCATGGCGATTTCTCAAGTTTCAACGGTCAGCCGATTAAGCCGAAGAGCATTTTTAGGTGGATGCCTCTCGGTCGGGGGTATGCTGGTTGCCTCACCGCTGATGGCTGGTTTGATCCAGGAGAATCAACGGACACTCTCTTTTCGCCATACCCATACCGGTGAAAAAGAGAAGATCACCTATTGGCGTGATGGTCACTATCTCAATCAGGAGCTGCAGCAGCTTAATCACTTGTTGAGGGATCACCGAACTGGTGAAATTGCGGCTATGGACACCGGTCTGTTGGATCTGTTGTACGGGTTGCAGCTAAAAGTCGGCAAGAGAGGCGACTATGAGATCATCTCAGCATATCGATCGCCTAAAACAAACCAGATGTTACGCAGCAAGAGCAATGGGGTTGCTAAAAAGAGTTTTCATATGCAGGGAAAGGCAATCGATGTCAGGCTCTGCAACTGTGACTTGAAGTATCTCAGAGAGAGTGCGCTCGCGTTAAAGGCTGGAGGTGTTGGCTACTACCCGAAATCCGGATTTCTACACCTTGATACCGGCCGGGTTCGACGCTGGTAATCCTCTGCTCTATCTGAGCTCCTCCTTAGTTTTTTATATCACATCAGTTGAATGGCACTTTAAACCCAACACCTCCATCATCCCGACACAAGCACACTGTTGTAGAGGGTAAATACAGGAAACTGGTCTGAAGTTGTTGCGGCGCCTGTTTTTAAAGGGTAACCCCCTGAAGCAACTCGGAAGCAGGGGAGACTACAACCCTTATATGAGGTCTTGTTTATCAAGCCCGGTCTACCCAGGATTAGTTTACTGGTGGATCACCTTCTGTCATGACTGTCCTTCCGGTTCTGCTTTTGAGTAAGTCAGTCTAGATCTGTTTTTTGTTGCCTCGGTTCTGATGTGAGATCAGACCATTTTGCCAGATACCGCCTTCTATCCGTTCTGGTCTCGTAAGCCTGCAACTCGTAGCCTGGATGAAGTGCAACGAAATCCAGGAGAGCAGTGCACCAATCATCCCTACTGCCTAGTCCGTAGCCTGGATGGAGTGTAACGGAATCCGGGGGGAACAGCGTACCAACCATCCCGGATTTCGCTGTGCTCCATCCAGGCTACCTGGCTAGAAGAATTTGATTGTAAAAATAAGGCCACTTGATACTGCTTTTGCCTTCAATGGTGGGGCATGGCCCCACCCTACAGTTCGAGCAGTTAGGGGCATGGCTCCACCCTACCTGTCCGTATTGGCGTAGGGTGGGGCCATGCCCCACCGAGAAGTCAAGTTGATCAACTGGTAAGGGTGGTGGCAAGTTTCGAAGTGCCTGCAGGGGGTTGTAATGTTACTCCTCAAGATGCGGCCGACGCTCTGCAGCCGCTACTTGCTGAGAGCTGGCAGGATACTGCCTAGTCCGTAGCCTGGATGGAGTGAAACGGAATCCGGGGGGTAACAGCGTACCAACCATCCCGGATTTCGCTGTGCTCCATCCAGGCTACCTTGCTTGAATTTATTCCGGTTTATGAAAAGCGAAGAAAATCTTCAAAAGTAGTTTCCATTCACTTCAGCAGCTATTTTCTTAAAAGGTATTGTCATTTACAGTTTTGTCTTCTATAGTTCGAAATATGTCGAAGTATAGAAAAGATGATGGTGAGTTGGCTGAGATGTTCAAGGCTTTGGGTAATTCCCATCGGCTGCAGATCTTTAAGCGCTTGAGCAGTTGCTGTCAGCCTGGTACCCGTTGTGACTTAGAGCAGGCTATGTCGTTCAGTGTAGGAGAGTTGGGCGAAGGACTTGGAATAGCCCCTTCAACACTCTCACACCACCTTAAAGAGCTGCACCGATCGGGATTGATCGAAATGGAGCGGCAGGGAAAGCGCGTAGTTTGCTGGATCGATCCTGAGACGCTTACAAGTCTCGGTAACTTTTTCAAAAACGAATTCCGAGTAACACCTGGAGAAGATTTATGACTGAGAAAACAAGCTGTTGTGGAACAGAGTCAAAACATGAAGCTGGTGATGATAGCCATCGTCAACAAGTGCGAGAAGCCTATACTCAGGTTGCCATTGCCAACAATGAAGGCGATTGCTGTGGGGTTGAGTCAAGTTGCTGTGGTGTGTCTGACGATGCCTCGATCAATACTCTGATTTCAACCCGTCTTGGATATAGCGAGAGTGACCTCCAGCATGTGCCAAAAGGTGCAGATATGGGACTGGGGTGTGGTAACCCTAAGGCAATTGCATCTTTACAGCCAGGAGAGACCGTTGTGGATCTGGGCTCGGGTGGTGGTTTCGATTGCTTTCTGGCCGCAGCTGAAGTGGGGGAAGAGGGGGCTGTGATCGGTGTCGATATGACCCCTGAAATGTTATCTAAAGCCCGAAGTAATGCTGAAAAAGGAAACTACAACAATGTTGAGTTCCGCCTCGGTGAGATAGAGGCATTGCCGATTGCGGATAACACCGCAGATGTGATCATTTCAAACTGTGTAATCAATTTATCACCAGACAAGGCAAGGGTCTTCAAAGACGCACATAGGGTATTAAAACCAGGTGGCCGTTTGGCGATCTCCGATGTTGTGGCAACTGTGGAGTTACCTGAAGAGATGCGAAATGATCCTCAGCTTATCGCAGGTTGTATGGGGAATGCTTCATTGATTGGAACCCTGGAGGGGTGGATAGAAGCGGCAGGTTTTGAATCCATTCGCATCCAGCCCAAAGATGAATCACGGGATTTTATTCGTGATTGGGCACCGGGGCGTGGTGTTGAGGATTATGTGGTCTCGGCAACCATTGAGGCGATAAAGCCGATAAATGGGTAGTTCTAGAAGATTTTGATTGTAAAAAAAGGCTGATTGATACTACTTTTCACCTTCAATGGTGGGGCATGGCCCCACCCTACCTCTTCATATTGGCGTAGGGTGGGGCCTTGCCCCACCGAGAAGTCAAATGGATCAACTGGTGAGGGCGGTGGCAATTTTCGAAGTGCCTGCAGGGGTTGGTAATGTTACTCCTCAAGATGCGGCTGACGCTCTGCAGCCGCTACTTGCTGAGAGCTGGCAGGTTACTGCCTAGTCCGTAGCCTGGATGGAGTGTAACGGAATCCGGGGGGAACAGAGTACCAACCATCCCGGATTCCGCTGTGCTCCATCCAGGCTACCGAGCTAGAAGGTTTTTGATTGTAAAAAAGGCCGATTGATACTGCTTTTTACCTTCAATGGTGGGGC
>NZ_JBSYOQ010000047.1:0-13448 GCF_058244645.1 Candidatus Thiodiazotropha sp. AKAK3 | reverse complement strand
CAGCGTGGGAATGAATACGGTAGGTAGATAAGTGCTGTGATGTTCGGAAATACCGACAGGTCAAAAATTCATTGCTCAAACAGCCAGGCCTTCTGATCGGTTTTTCCTGCGCTTCTGATTCGTCTTAAAGCGGAATAACAAGAGATGCCCTTAAATCTGATATTACTATCTCCGATTAGGATAACTTGATCTGAATCCCCAATTTTTCCAGTATGTGGCTTTTTCCGTAGCGGAGTACCGCGATGAGTTCAATTCTGGCCTCGTCTCTCGGAATCCCATTTTCAACCATTGATGCTAAGGTTTTTTCAAAGACAGCTCTGCGTCTCTGGCCTTTCTCAGAAGTGTCACGACGGTTTGAAAAAAACTCCATTAATGTCGAGCCACAGATACAGTTTCGATAAAGCTCTACTATGGGCTCGTCACCTTCTTCAGGACAGCCGATATTTTCTAACAGGCCAGTTCGTCCTTTTAATTGCTGAGTCTCCTTGATGAAATCATCTAAGGACGCATATTCTCTGCCACATCTGAATGCCTTTTATCGTAAAACAGTGTTCATGAATAGTTGATAGATCATCACCTGGATCAGGACCCAGGTGATGATCTATCTCAAGGAAAAATGATTCTCCAATAATCGATGCTGCCTGTTGCAAATGGGCCTAAATCCTTAACTTGCAGATTCCACTCACTATCAGAGGGCAGATCCCCAAGATCAAGATAGTAGGTCTCAAAAAGATTCACGCCTGAACCACCAAATCCTTTGAGCTTATGTTTGGATCCTGTGGGATCAATCAAGGTTACAGAAATCTCACGAACCCAGTCATGAACTATCCCTACTTCAATTTGAATCTGACCAGATGGGCCAGTTCTATCAACCATGATTGGGCTTAAGACTCCTGACAGGTTTGCTTGGGGGATTGGGTAATCATCCAGGTTTTCGAAAATCTGACCGGTTCCAGGCTCTGGATCTTCAAGTTGGTAATCAGCTATCAGACTGGCGCCTGAGAAAGCACTATAGGCATGTAGCATTATATAGTGTCTACCAGGTGCGACAGGTCGTGTGATACATCGCTCTTCATTCCCATATCTATAGGGACGACAATCGAAAATATCCAGGGTAGGCTGGTTATCGTATTGAAGGTAAAGATCGGCATCTCCACTACCATCATAGATTCTTACAGTCAGACTGCTGGCGCCAACTGGCACATCGATAGCGAACATCAGTTCATCACCAACTGCTCCCTCAAGGTCTGAAATAGCTACCCCATCACTTAACAGCGTCACGCCGGGGTCAGTTGGTTGCAACATCTCAACTGCAGCCTGAGCATCTAAAATGCCACTACCACAGCCTGCACAATCACTTGGGAAGGGTTGCGTACTCTCTATCAAGATACTTTCTACTTCATCTGGTGTTATATCCGGTTTCAAGCTGTAGAGAAGGGCTGCAACACCACTGACGTGTGGCGTCGCCATACTTGTGCCGCTCATAACCCGGTAACTCTCATTCCCTGGGACGACTACACCATCATTGTATGTTGAGAGAATATCGACGCCGGGTGCTGCCAGGTCAACCAAGTCACCGAAGTTTGAGAAACTGGCTCTTTCACCATTTATATCTGTTGCAGCAACGGATACTACTCCGGGGCAGTTAGCTGGTGAGATCCCAGAGCTGTCCTCACTGCTATTGCCTGCTGCGACAATTACGGTAGCGCCCAATTGCCGGGCAGTCTCTATTGCAGTGAGTGCAGTTTGAGGGCAATCTGTCGATGGACCACCGAGGCTCATATTGATCACTTGAGCTGGATTTGCATTAATTGGTAGGCTTGGAACCTCTGAACCCGCTGCCCAGGCTAGACCATCCATGATGTCAGATAGATAACCGCCGCATCGGCCGATTACCCGTACCGGAACAACCTTGGCTTGATAGGCGATACCGGCCACACCTTCAGCATTGTTGGTCAAAGCAGCCACAGTACCGGCTACATGGGTGCCATGCCATGTGCTGATATAGTCATTACAGCTTGGTTCATAATCACCCGTATCCGTTGGGTCATTGTCACGTCCATCTCCATCATTAGCGACGAATTCATCACTGATCATGTCATACCCCGGCAGCAGGTTTGGGTTGAGATCAGAATGTGGTTGGTAACCACTGTCCACTACAGCTATAACGGTATTTGCACCCTGAGCAATATCCCAGGCCGTTGGTAGTTTGATGCCGCTAGTCTCTTGATAATAGTGCCACTGTTCACTATATCTGGGATCGTTAGGGGTAAGCAGGGGATACATCATCAGATCGGGCTCTGCATATTCGATACTCTCTTGCTGTTCCATCTGATCCGTGATTGCCTGCATATCCTCAACAGATATCTCCTGATCCAGTTGAACGACTTGAGCGCCACTGAATGTTTCTCTGACATGACTGGATGAAGCACCTGACAAGGTATCAAGTAAGTTGGCCATGCCCTCTGGTAGTCTATTCGTTTCCGATGATTGTCTGTATTTGATAATCAATCGGTTGGTTGTGCTACTTGAGGAAAGATTAGTTGCAGATGCACTATATGCTGGATCAGTAACCTGCCCGGCCAGCAGAGGCGTCGTAGCAAGCATGCATAGTGATAATAAGTAAGCTTTATTAGAGAAGGAAAGTGACTCTGTTTTTTTCATACAAACTCCATTTTTCTGAATTCCATTGTTTTGAACAGTCTTTAGATGTAATTGAACCCTAATGACTGTAAAGAAGAGTTGAATAAGTTAATAATGACTAAAAAGATAAAAAAGTTAACGAACTGCCTTCCTTGATAATTTTCATGCTGTTTTGTTTGAACTGGTTAAAACAAAAAGTGAGAAGGCCGTTGCATTATACTGAACTCTGTTGGGTGCGGATAAAAAAGTTGTGAATAGCGCTTAATTAAACGTACGCTCTACTATTCAGTGAATAGGCAATTGAGATACCCTAAGTTATTTAAATTATGTTTAAAATGATTTAATCAATAAATTATCCTTTCCTTGAGCAGTGTTCATGATGTTCTGAATTTATAACTGGTGTGCTAGGAAAATTGTGGCTGGTTTTGAGCGATACAGAAACAGAGGAGAGACCAGCTCAATAGAGTAACTCTCCGCGTGAGATTTATAAGATGGCGCGGCATGGTTCAATCCTGCGAGGGTTGATCGAGGTGTGATGCAGCAGGGCTGCATCCTACACTTGAGTTCAAATTAATGTGACAATGGCGGACTGAATTCGGGCCGCTTTATTTCGACCAAAACCAAATTTTACAATCTATGACCTTAAAATAGTGAACTCCAGAATCAAGCGTGAACAGAAGACCATTGCTGCGATGATGGTCATCTATTGTAGGCATCACCACCATTCAGACAGCAAGCTGTGCAGTGATTGTGAAAAGTTATTGGATTATGCCGAAAGGCGTCTGGAATCTTGTCCTTTTGAATCTGAAAAGCCCGCCTGTAATCACTGCACAGTGCATTGCTACTCGAAGCAGATGCGCACTCAGGTACAGGATGTCATGCGCTATGCAGGTCCCCGGATGCTGTTCCGGCATCCTCTGATGAGTTTGTTCCACCTTTTGGATAAGTTTCGCAAAGTCCCTCAGTTGTCAGATCGCAAGTAAAATGAGTCTAAATCACTAAAAGTCTCTCAAACTGCACTGCTTCAATATCATGTTTCCGTAACAATTACCGGGCTAGAATGTGAGAAAAACAGGGTAAGATGGGTTAATAAGCCCAATACTCAACTGTCTGGTAATCTACAGAGTGATTTCATTGTGGGTAGCCGGGGAATAGTTGGGCATATCCAGCCTATTGAGCCGCCAGACTAATAATAAAGGAGCACAAAAACATGAACGGTCAACAATCAGAGGTTTTAGCGGGACAAAGGGCAATAGTGACCGGGGCAAATTCCGGTATTGGAGAAGCGGTGGCTAAGGGCCTGGCCCAGGCTGGAGCGAAAGTTGCAATCAACTATGTGGTAAATGAAGCTGAAGCGCAAAGAGTCGCTGATGAGATCCAGCAACTCGGTGGCGAGGCTGTGCCGATCTTTGCTGATGTCAGTAATGAAAGCGATGTGGAGCAGATGTTCAGCCAGGTTATTGAATTATGGGGGAGTATCGATATTCTGGTGAATAACGCGGGTATTCAGCGTGATGCTGCTTTTGTCGATATGACTCTGGATCAGTGGAACAAGGTGATGGCGGTGAATCTGACCGGCCAGTTTTTATGCACCCGTGCCGCGACGCGTGAATTTTTACGCCGAGGAGTGGTTACTGATCTCTCATGTGCCGCGGGAAAGGTGATCTGCATGTCCTCTGTGCATGAAGTTATTCCCTGGGCTGGTCATGTTAATTATGCTGCATCCAAAGGTGGTTTGATGATGTTCATGCAGAGTGTCGCCCAGGAGATGGCTCATCAAAAGATTCGTGTCAACGGCATCGCTCCTGGTGCCATACGTACCCCAATTAATCGATCTGCATGGGAGACACCTGAGGCAGAGTCTTCGCTCTTAGAGCTGATTCCCTATGAGCGCATTGGTGACCCCGATGATATTGCCAAGGCGACGGTATGGCTGGCATCGGATCAATCCGATTATGTTACCGGTACAACACTCTTTGTCGATGGTGGTATGACCCTCTATCCGGGATTCAGAGAGGGAGGCTGATATGTCTAGCGTGATCCGTTTCGGACGGAGTATCTGCGGCGATCTGGTCCAGGCAGAAAGAAGAGAGTGGTGGCTGACGGATGGTTTGGGAGGCTATGCAGGTGGCACCATCGCGGGGACTCTCACCAGGCGCTATCATGGATTATTGGTTGCGCCACTGCATGGTGCTATGGATAGACATCTGCTGATGACCAAGGCCGATGTCACGCTGAGTGTCGCTGGGCGCGAGTGGCCACTGTTCACTAATCGCTGGTACGGAAATGCCGTTGAACCAAGCGGCTATCGTTATCTTGAACAGTTTAAATTGGAAGGACGTATGCCAGTGTGGCGTTTTGCCTGTGCAGAACGGATTCTGGAGATGCGCATCTGGATGGTGGCGGGTGAGCACACCACCTATGTGGCCTATCGTTGTAGGGGCAGTGGGGATGATCAGGCCATATTAAAGGTGAAACTGCTTGCCAATCACCGAGACCATCACGGTAATATGCCGGTTCGTGGCACAACAGCCTCTCTCAAACAGACCACTGACAAACTCGAAATCGAGTGGCCCGAAGGCGGGCGACTCTTTTTACACACAACACCAGCAAATGTTGAACCCAGACAGGACTGGCACGAAGGTTTTCACTTGATTAGGGAAGAGGAGCGAGGGTTAGCATCTGTTGATAACAATCTCTCTCTGGGTCAACTGGTCTATTCAATGAATCCTGATGAATGGGTTGGTTTTGCAGTGAGTTTGAATCCGCAAACCTCTTTCGACCTGCCTGGTTCCATGCAGGCTTTTCTGCAAGCTGATCAGATAGAGTGCAAGCCTGAAACTGGCCCATTTGCAGGGGCTCCAGAATGGGTGCAGCAGTTAAGATTGGCTGCTGACAGTTTCCTGATTAAACGGACACTGCCCTCTGGCGAGTTGGGAGAGTCAATCATTGCCGGCTATCCATGGTTTGGCGATTGGGGTCGTGACACCATGATCTCACTGGCTGGTCTGACACTGGTATGCGGTCGTCTGGAGAGTGCCCGTTCAATTCTGATGAGCTATGCAAAACTGGTAGATCGGGGACAACTTCCCAACCGCTTCATCGATAGTGGTGAAACTGCAGAGTACAACACCGTGGATGCGGCACTCTGGTATTTCGGCGCCTGGCAAGACTATTTTGAGGCCAGCGAAGATCTCGAAGCGCTTAAACAGATCTTTCCGGTTTTACAAAGCATCCTGGATTGGCATATCAAAGGTACCCGCTACGGTATTTCAATGGATGGTGATGATCATCTGCTACGGGCAGGTGAGCCGGGTATACAACTGACCTGGATGGATGCCAAAGTAGGAGAGTGGGTAGTAACCCCCCGAATTGGCAAACCAGTAGAGATCAATGCCCTTTGGTACAACGCGCTGGTGATCATGGCTGGATTTGCTAAAAGATTGCAGAAGTCTGACAAACGATATATCGAACTTGCCGATGCAGTGAAAGATAGCTTTCAACGCTTCCGCCAAGAGTTTGGGGTCGGTCTGTTTGACGTTCTCGATACACCAAAAGGAGATGACCCGACAGTTCGGCCCAACCAGATTCTGGCAGTAAGTCTGCACCACTCCCCATTGGATGCGGATGCGCGCAAAGAGGTGGTTGATGTTTGCGCTCAGCAGCTGCTGACCTCGTACGGTTTACGATCTCTAAGTCCGCGGCACAAGGATTACGCCCATCACTATCAAGGTGGCGTTGCGGATCGGGATGGTGCATACCATCAGGGTACAGTTTGGGCCTGGCTACTCGGGCACTACGCCTGGGCTGAGTTCCTTGTCACTGGTGATGCTGTTTCAGCCCAGCAACGGTTGATGCCTTTCAGGGATCATCTGGGTGACGCGGGCCTTGGACATATTAGTGAGATATTTGATGGAGATCCTCCTCATCTGCCCAGAGGAGCACCGGCTCAAGCCTGGTCAGTGGCCTCTACTCTGTCAGCTTGGCAACGTCTGCAAAAACAGATTTTGAATGAGCAGTAATCTGATTAACGTCATTCGGTGGTGTAGTTAATGAACGACCAGCAACTCAATAAAGAGCAGCAGCGCTTAGCACAACAACGCAGTGGGGAAGCAGAGTGGAATCTGTGGGGCCCCTATCTTTCCGAAAGAGCATGGGGAACCGTCAGGGAAGACTACAGTCCTGGCGGCACAGCTTGGGAGTATTTTGATCATGACCAGGCTCGTTCACGCGCTTATCGATGGAATGAGGATGGATTAGGGGGCATCAGTGATATCGGGCAGAGACTCTGTTTCGCATTGGCTCTTTGGAACGGCCAGGACACCATTCTGAAAGAGCGAGCCTTTGGTCTGACAGGGAATCAAGGGAATCGGGGGGAAGATGTAAAGGAGTACTACTTCTACTCCGATGCCACCCCCAGCCATAGCTGGTTACGTTATCTCTACAAATATCCTCAATCGGCCTACCCCTATGCACGCCTGGTGGAGGAGAATAGTCAACGGAGTCGACTCGACCCTCCTTTCAATCTTTTGGATAGCGGTGCTTTCGAGCAAAATCGATATTGGGACATATCAGTCATCTATGCCAAGGCAGGACCCAAACAGATCCATATTCGAATTACGATCCATAACCGTTCCAATGACACAGCTGAGCTGCATCTGATACCTCAGCTCTGGTTTAGAAATAGCTGGTCCTGGGGTGATGAAGGGGAAAAGCCTGAACTGAAAAGTGAAACAGCAACTGAAGGTGCAGCATGGTGTGTCGCTGCAAAACATAATGAATTGGGTAGTTATCACTTATATGGTGAGCAACAAGCAGAGTTGCTGTTTACAGAAAATGAAACAAATACCGAACGCCACTGGGGTGTCGCTCCAGAGTCACCCTTTGTTAAGGATGCCTTTCATCGACGAATTATTGATGAAGAGGCCTCAGCAGTTAATCCCCAGAAAAGGGGTACAAAATTTGCTGCTTGGTATCGATTAGAAGTGGCAGGTGGGGCATCAAGAAACATCGACCTGATACTCAGTGAAGATCTATTGGATAGACCTTTTGATAAAACTGAGCGGGTGATTGCCATGCGCCGTAGCGAGGCGGATCTGTTTTATGACGAACTTTTGCCTGAGGGTGGCCTGGAGGATCATCGTATTATGCGTCAGGCCCTGGCCGGCATGATCTGGAGCAAGCAGTTCTTTCACTTTGATGTTTTTCGTTGGATGAATGGTGACCAAATCACACCACCCGCATCACGCAAGCGTGGTCGTAATCAGCAATGGCGCCATTTTAAAGCCGCAGATATTTTTTCCATGCCCGATGCCTGGGAGTATCCCTGGTTTGCTGCCTGGGACCTTGCTTTTCACTGCGTGGCGTTGGCATTGGTGGATGTGGACTTTGCCAAACAGCAGATTGAACTATTGCTGGGTGAAAAATATCTCCATCCCAATGGACAGATTCCTGCCTATGAGTGGTCTTTTAGTGATGTCAATCCGCCAGTACATGCTTGGGGCGCGTTAAAAGTCTATCGTGCTGAGCGTATTCAGAGAGGAAAAGGAGATGTCAGCTATCTTCAGCGGGTCTTTCATAAGTTGTTACTCAACTACGCATGGTGGATCAACCGCAAGGATAAGCATGGCCAGAATCTATTTGAAGGTGGGTTTCTGGGCTTAGACAACATCTCTGTTTATGATCGCTCAAAACCCTTACCTCCGGGTTATACCCTGAAACAAGCCGATGCCACAGGCTGGATGGCAATGTTCGCTTTAAACATGACTGTGATGGCATTGGAACTCGCCATAGATGACAGTGACTATGAAAATATTGCCATCCAGTGTTATGAGCAGTTTCTATCCATAGCCAAGGCGATCAGCGGCGGTGATGAGGGTGGTCCCTCACTGTGGGATATGGAGACTGGTTTTTTTAAGGATCTGCTGATAACACCAGAGGGAGAGCATCACCGGGTTGATGTCTATTCATGGGTCGGCTTGATTCCCATGTTTGCTACAGAAGTTGTGGATAAACGTCTATTGGAGAACGTACCCAGATTCAGGAAAATGCTTCAGGTGCATAAGAAAGGGCTCTTTCAAGGCAGTTATGTCTGTGCCTGCCCAGATTGGGAGAATGATCAGGGTGAGCATCTGCTGGCGCTTGTCGATCACTCCATGTTGCCGCGTATCCTGAACAGGCTGTTAAATGAAGATGAGTTTCTATCTCCCTATGGCATACGCAGTCTTAGCAAGTTGCATGAAAATTATCGAGACCTGGGAGAGCTACCAGGAATAGGCCAAATCGGTATTCACTACTCACCTGGAGAATCAGAAAGCGGCCTGTTTGGGGGGAATTCCAATTGGCGTGGCCCCATCTGGATACCCACTAACTACGCATTAATACAGGCTATAGAGAAGTTTCATCGTTTTCTCGGCGATGGCTTTAAATATGAAGTACCAGCACTTTCAGACGAACCCCTTACCTTGAGGGATATCGCTACACTGATATCAGATCGGCTGGTTAAGCTCTATAACCGAGATGGAGAGGGCAGGGTGCCTGCCTTGCGTCGAGATAGCCCCTTCCAATCGGAAGAGGCCTGGAGAGATCTTAATCTGTTTTATGAATATTTCCACGCCGAGACAGGACAGGGTCTGGGTGCTGCTCATCAGACAGGCTGGACAGGATTACTGGCGAACCTGGTAATGCGACGTTATCGAAAGGATATTCCTGTTTTTCTTGGTGAGGATGAATCCTTGGGTTAATAATAAGAAGATAGTCTGATCTGATGGCAAGATATTTCTTCAATCCAGGCATGGAATGAGTCTAGCTTCTTTGCTTCGTCACCGTAGACCAAAAAGTGACTGCCGTCATTGAGGCAGGTTAATCCACCAAGTTTTTCTCCACGTCGCCAGGTCAATGGGTATGGTTTTAATTTAGATTGACAGACAGGGCAACTAAACTCTAAGCCCTGTTCGGCAAGTTTAAGTATTTCACTATCAGGGAGAAATCTTGGGTTTAATTCGCGCATAATTCCCTCCATGGAATTTCAACTGACTGACTTAAAAACAACATAGCCTAATTTGGTTGTCTGTGGAAGTTAGTGATTTCCCTAGTATGCGTATATTACCAGCTGCCTGTTTATCCCTGATACAGGATAACCCTAGCTAGGGTAACCCCCTATACTCTTGGTATGCAGAATCTGAGTTAATGCCATAATATTGCGGTTTTATATAATTTAATTTAACTCGTGTGCTACTGAGGTGGCAAGGAATAAACATGAAGTTACTGAGTGCTCGACTTGGTCTGTTTTTGGGTCTGCTTCTGCCTCTCTATGCAGCACATGGAGCGAATGTGCCCAAGCTGAATATCACCTGGAATTGTGGTTCTTGCACCCACAATGAAAAAATAATTCCGCTTATTCAACAGGCCTATAGAAAAGAGGCCCAGAGTAGTGGGCAATCTGTCTCTTCAACAGAGATTGCTGAGGTGGAAATTATCGAATTCCGACAACGTAATCCAGGGGTAAGGGTCATGTTCGGGGTTATGGCTGGAAAAGATCGTCTTGGTCTCAGGATTAACTATAAAGGAAATGAATACTATACGAGTGATTACTCTGCAAATGTGGTGCAAGGAATGAACCATCTCTGCGCTGCGGTGGCTTCAGAGACTTATCAAAAACTGGATATGGTTGCTCAGTGATGGTTAATAGTATCCCTGCTTTCACAAATCGACTGTTTCAATACGTCCACTGCGCAGTGATCTGGCCTCAATGGGGTCATCTGACTCTGAACTTGTTATAAAAAGCCTGCTGCTTTTTTCTCCAACCACCATACAAGCATAGGGATCGCCAACAGGCTCAATTTCCCGCAACCTCTCTCCTCCCTGCTTGACTAACAGCAGACGCGAGAGATTGGGTGCTGCGATCCATAGATTGTTCTGTGCATCAAGCGCTATTCCATCGGGATAGGCACCATTCAGCTCTGCCCAGATGCGTCGATTAGTTAAACTGCCATCTGCTTCTACATCAAAGGCTGAGATGCGTGATGCAAAGGTTTCCGCGACCAATAAGGTGCTGCCATTAGGGCTCAAGGCACAGCCATTGGGAAAGAGTAAATCTTCTGCAACGACCCTCGGTTTGCCATCAGGCTCAACCATAACCAGTTCAGCTGTTGCCTGGGCGGCTCCGCCATGAAGATCAAAACCGAAATTGCCAACATAGGCGCGTCCCAGATTGTCCACCAACATGTCGTTACAATGGAAAGAGGCGAGGCTACTGAGATCAGCGTAGGGTTCCAGTTTGCCATTTACAAGCACAAGAACCTGACGTTTAGTCATGGATACAACCAGCATGCGTCCATCCGGTAACCAACCCAGCCCACCTGGCAGGTCATCCAGGGTGGCAATGGTCTCTGACTCTCCCTGAAGATTAACCCTCACTACCTGTTGGGCATGTTGATCGGTAAACCATAACCAGCCATCGCGCCAACGAGGTGCCTCTGGAAACATTAAACCATCAAGAAGTAGTTGTGTCTGACTGGGTGTGGTGGTGAGTTTCATCTCTGACATAATAAGTTTGACAATCTGCTCTGGCGATTGCTCAATCGATAAGGTCAGCGCCTCTTCGGGCGGTTCCAGGTCATCAAACTGGCTTTGCAGCAATTCCGATCTCATGAAGTGTTTGGTACGCTGATTAAGCCTTGCCAGGATCAGCTCATAAGACTCTTCAAGATAGACAAATCGAACTTCAGGAGAGCGCATCAGCTGCTCACGATAGCTCTTTTTCAGTGCTGAGCAGGAGAGTACAGCTGAGCGATCAATACTTAGATGTCTGTCGATTACCTTTGCCAGGCGTTCCAGCCAGGGTTGGCGGTCATCATCGTTAAGTGGCAATGCTGCGGCCATTTTGGCCTTATTCTCTGCGGGATGATAGTCATCTCCCTCGATGAAGCGCCAACCGGTCTGTTGGGCGAGGATTCTGCCGATGGTGGATTTTCCTGAGCCGGAAACACCCATAACAATGATAATCACTCTAATTCCCCTCTCATCTGACCTGAACAGACCTGCATAGCTGTCATCATAGCTGAGTGTATGAGTCTCCACATCCGCATAAATAATGCCCCTATAGGAGCGATCATTTTGATTTCGTGACTGACACTGTTTAGGGTGTGGAGCATAACAGCATATGCTGCTGGATTAGCTAGGCGCTTCATCAATTAGGAGGTTCAATAATGGAGTACGGCCCGCGCGAGATTACTACCCCCTTCAGACCTATTCCCCTTGAAGTACCAGAAGGTATGAAACCCAATGAGTTTTTCAACAGTACTGAAAACCTCAATGATCTGGTACACAACAATGGTCTGTTGATGAATCCGGAGAACCTTCTGCTCTACCGCAAGGCCTTGGGGCATAGTACCGAATTCGATACATCCATTATCTATAACACCTCCAAGGTGATACTTAATCCCCTTGGGCGACCCGTGCGGCGTACACAGGTACCTCAGGAAGTACGCCATGTCTGGAACCGGATGAACCAGATTATTATCGAATATATGCTGGAAACCTTTCCAGATCCTGCACAGCATCTGATGTTGGCTGGGGAGGCCAGTCTGGATGCCACATGGCCATTGACTTCGCCTGGTGTGCCTAGCATTCGCATGTTGCACAACCACTTTATCGTTTTTCCCATGACTCAGCTCAGGCAGGCTGATTTAGCTGACCCGAAAAATCCCAATCTTTCTGATGGTGGGCAGCATAGTCTGTTCCAGTCCTATATGCGGGATGTCTATCGTGAGTTTTTTGACAGTTCACTTGAATTGAAAGTATTAAAGCCTATCAGTTCTGAAGAGTCCGGTATAAAGCTTACCGGCTATCCTCAAGGTCTTCCCTGTTGGGAGATCCGCGGTGGTGGTGCTGCCTTGAAGAATATCCGTTTCTGGCATGAGTATGACGCCATACTAGAAGGATTCATCGATTTCTATCGTACCTTTTTCAGTCAGGTCTCCACGCGTAACGCACCTATGCCCAGGGATGTTTATTATCCTCATCAGGTAGAGAGTGTGCTGCTATTCAATAACGATTTTCTCGGCGCAGCAAAAAAGGTCAGGGACCGCTGTATCGTTGATGCGAAATATGCCAATTCAATTCGATGGCAGCCCGCGTTTAAACAGTTGATCTACAGAAATGAAGCAGGCAAGTTGATTGTGACTATCAGCCAGAACTCAATAGGTAATGCGATCACAGAATTATTGGGCGTGGTGGTCAAGCGAGTACCTGATGCAGAACTCTATGAAAAAGCGGAACCTGCTTTACTGGAGAGGTTGCTGGAGGTTCGCAGGCGACTTATAGATGCTGATCTCGGTTCAGGTATCGCAACAGATTATTGGCCTGAAAGCTAATAGTCAGAGATAACAATTCACTACTTGCTCTCAGGCTTCTTCTACACCAAGAGAATGTTGTAAAACAGACCTTGCGTGCAGGGTAGGGTGGGGCCATGCCCCACCATAAAAGATTATGAATACTATAAAGCCGGAAGAACACTACCCAATAAGCAGGGTAAAATGTTGTGCCGATTGCGCTTGTATTTCTAAAGGCTGTGTATGTTTGGTGAATATCTTATTTCACGGGTACAGCAGCTCTGGTCAATCCAAACAATAGTGCGGCAGCCACAACAACTGAAGGGCCAGCAGGTGTATCCCAATGCCATGAGCCAGCCAAACCAAGCATCACCGATACTATGCCTAACAGGCCAGCAAACAGGGCCATCTGTTCCGGCGTGCGGCTGAAGCTTCTAGCCGATGCTGCAGGTATGATCATCATCGAGGTGA
>NZ_JBSYOQ010000041.1:0-38196 GCF_058244645.1 Candidatus Thiodiazotropha sp. AKAK3 | reverse complement strand
CTGGGCAAACGTGCAGATCAGTCTGGGCAAACAGATGAACCACCGCGCTCTGTTATTGATGCGGTTCGCACAGCTCACCGCATCCTACGCAATTACGAATTATATGGCGTGGTGAATGGGGCTGATTGTTTTAGGATATCAGGTTAAGGTAAAATAAAAGTCAATTTTATTATAGGTTCGAGGCGAACACGATGAAGCGGAAGCTGCAAGGCCGATACGTCACCATGTCAACGGTGGGGTTGAAGGCCAAGGCTTTCGTTCCTGCACCGTTGCCGCCACGCCCGCCAATCGATTGGACACCTGAGCTGCATAATAAATTTGATCAGGCGCTGCTGGCGCTTGGGCGGCTGGATAGCGTCTCGACCTTGTTACCGGACACTGCCCTGTTTCTCTACATGTACGTTCGAAAGGAAGCGGTACTCTCTTCCATGATCGAGGGCACTCAGTCGTCGCTGTCAGATCTGCTTCTGTTCGAGTTGGATCAAAATCCTGGCGTGCCGCTGGATGATGTGAGGGAGGTTAGCAACTATGTTGCCGCTCTTGAACTGGGCCTACGCTTGTTGGACGATGGATTGCCGCTCTCACTACGGCTCTTGCGGAATATCCACGATGTGCTGTTATCTCAGGGCAGGGGAAGTAATCAAACCCCAGGCGAGTTCCGGCGTAGTCAGAACTGGATTGGTGGTACCCGTCCAGGCAATGCGGCCTTTGTTCCACCACCGGCAGAAGACGCTTTAGATTGCATGAACAAGCTGGAGCTCTTTTTGCACGACCGCCCCGAGCCGACCCCAGTGTTGCTAAAAGCGGCATTGGCCCATGTGCAGTTCGAAACGATTCACCCGTTCCTGGACGGTAACGGACGTCTGGGGCGTCTGTTGATCACATTACTGCTGTGCGAACAAAAAGTACTACGAGAGCCGATGCTCTACCTCAGCCTCTACTTCAAGTCACACCGTCAGTATTACTACGAGCTGCTTAACAATGTGCGCCTGACTGGGGATTGGGAAGCCTGGCTCGACTTCTTTGCAGAGGCGGTGATAGTCACTGCTACCCAGGCAGTGGAAACGACACAGCAGCTTCTATACCTGTCTAACCAGGATCGTGACAAGATAAGCGCTATCGGCAGAGCGGCAGCATCCACTCTGCAAGTTCATCGGACACTGATGCAGTACCCTATCGCCACTTCGGGATCGCTCGTGGAGAAGACCGGTATCACCCCTGCAACAGTCAACAAGGCGCTCAATCATTTGCAGCAACTCGGTATCGTAAAGGAACTGACAGCCCAAAAACGCAACCGGCTATTCAGTTATGCTGGTTATATCGATATCATGAATCGCGGCACGGAGTTGCCGGATAGGTAACTCATAACTTGCGGTAAGAGCATCTTATGTAGGATGCTATGAGCTTTGCGAATCGCATCATTGATGTTTGTGAACCACCTCACTAGAAAACAACATGACAGCCAAAGACTTAGGACGCTTAGAGAAGGTTGATCTGCATGAGTTTTGGGTAACCGAGGCGCTATGATCCGCCTGCACTGTACCAAGAAGCTGCTGGCCAAGCTGCCTTTACACGAAAACGACGCGCAGGGAAGTGTTAGTGTCACGGAAGGCAGGATGCCGGGAGTGACCGGACGACTGAAAAGCAAACAGTCAAGCCCCTACGCCGTCAATGATGCCCCCGAAACCCTGCTCAGCGGCTGGCATGCCAACCTGCTTCTGCTGCAGCGTCGGCAATGCGTATTGTTCGTCCACGACACCACACGCTTTCCGGTATTCGTCCCGGCGCTGAAAAAGGCGGATTTCGCTGAACTGGATTACTGGTTTACCGATGGCTTCATGAACACCCTGCTCAAAACGGGGGCGGACAACGACCTCATGCAACGCGCCCATGCGGCGCTGGGACCGCTGATCTGCGACAACGACTGCAACCGCTCTGTGCAGGGCAGCCTTAACCAGATGGGGCAGGATATCGGCTTTCACATTGATTATGACGGCCTGTCAGTCGCCGATATAACAGGTTACCGTATCAGCGCCTGGCTGGCTGACAGGCCCTGTACGGCCAAGGGGGTAAAGGAGTGCATCTGGCCGATAGAGGCGATGCATGCGCTATTGAAAAAGCAGGGAGATGTGCATGACTGAAACCGAACACCAAAAGTTCGAGATGAATACGGATTCAGATGTCCGGAATTTCCGGATATCTCGACACATGGGGCAACTTGTAAGAGATGCTTACAAGTTCACTTTGGTCTCCAATACAATCCTGCCATCCTGAAACCCCGGATCACTGGCAGGCCTGATTTTAAAAATGTGAGCGATAATTCGATAACTCGTAACGTGCTGTAAGAGCATATTACGTAGGATGTGGTGAGGAACGAACCGCATCATTGATGTTTGTGAACCACCTTACGCTGTTGTTGATGCGGTTCGCACAGCTCACCACATCCTACGCAATTACAAATTTTATGGTGTGGTGGATAGGGCTGGTAGAATGGTGGGATGTGTGCTTTGTCGCATCATTGATGTTTGTGAACCACCTTACGCTGTTGTTGATGCGGTTCGCACAGCTCACCACATCCTACGCAATTACGAAATTTATGGCGTGGTGAATGGGGCTGGTTGAATGGTGGGGCGTGTGAATGATGTTTGTTAATCACGGTGCTCTGTGGTTGATGCGGTTCGTGCCTCACCACATCCTACGTTTGTGAGGCGGAATTTGAAAACAGGGAATGTTGATGACGGATTATCGACGACCGTGGGTTGAAGGTGGTACCTATTTCTTTACGGTTAATCTTGCTGAGCGGCCGGAGAATCGTCTGTTGGTGGATAATGTGGCGTTGCTGCGTAATGTGTTTCGAAAGGTAAAACAGGCTCATCCATTCGAAATTGATGCCATCGTTGTTTTACCGGAACATCTGCATTGCATCTGGACATTACCAAAAGATGACTCGAATTATGCGTTGCGTTGGGGTTTAATCAAAGCGGGTTTTTCTCGATTACTACCAGCTAACGAGAGGCGAACTGAAAGCCGCATTAAACGAGGTGAACGCGGGGTCTGGCAACGCCGCTATTGGGAACACTTGATACGTGACGAACAGGACTTTAACAAGCACATGGATTACATTCACTGGAATCCGGTAAAGCATGGATGGGTAACGCAAGTGAGGGACTGGCCATATTCAAGTTTTCATGGCTGTGTAGAGCGGGGTCTTTATCCAGCGGATTGGGCAGGTTCTGCGGAAGAGGTGGTAGAGGTCGGAGAATGGGCTTGATGTGCCCCTTTGATGTGGAGGCTGATACCAACTTGTAACGTGCTGTAAGAGCATATTACGTAGGATGTGGTGAGCTTTGCGAACCGCATCATTGATGTTTGTAAACCACCACACTCGTTATTGATGCGGTTCACACAGCTCACCACATCAGAAAAGATATGACCTATAAAACATGGGTAGTCCAAGCAGGACGGGGTGTCTGCTGATCACATTACTGCTGTGCGAACAGAAAGTACTGCAAGAACTAATGCTCTACCTCAGCCTCTACTTCAGGACACACCGTCAGTATTACTAAGAACTGCTCAATAATGTGCGCCTGATCGGGGACTGGGAAGCCTGCCTCGACTTCTTCGCAGAGGCGGCTATAGTCACTGCCAACCAGACAGTGGAAGAGGGTGGGTTTAGCCGGAAATTCAGGGTATTGAATAGATTGAGGCAGGATAGACGGCTGATTTTGTGTATCCTGCTCTCAGTTTATTGCAATGATATGTAGTGGTGTTACGGTTATCTTTCCTATGCTTTTACCTCTTCGCTATTGTCGTACTACAGCTTGAATTGTGTCACCAGGGCTTTCAGCTTTACACCAAGGTCAGATAACTCCTCACTCTTCCCTGCTGTTTTACTACTGCCCTCAGCTGCGGCTTCAGATACTTCAGATATGCGCACAACACTACGATCAATCTCTTCGGTTACTGTGGTGTGCTCTTCAGATGCTGTTGCAATCTGAGTATTCATATCCATGATAGTGGTCACTGATTGAACGATATTGTTCAATGCATCTCCAGCGCGCCCAGCTGTCTCTACGGTCTGTTTGGCAGCCGTAAGACCGCCACCCATCACTTGCGCTGCATTGCGAGTACCACTCTGAAGGTTTTCAATAATGCTGTGAATTTCGCTGGTTGAATCCTGGGTGCGTTTAGCCAGAGTGCGGACTTCATCAGCCACCACTGCAAAACCCCGTCCCTGTTCACCGGCACGAGCCGCTTCGATCGCAGCATTCAACGCTAACAGGTTCGTTTGATCGGCGATTCCACGAATTACATCAAGCACAGATCCAATCGACTCGCTATCGGTCTCCAGTCGATTGATGACCTCTGCTGCATTGGTTACTTCAGCAGCCATCGAATCAATGGCATTTACTGTGTCGTTCATCGCCTCCTTGCCTTCTGCTGCTTCATTGTTCGCCTCCCTTGCTGCTGATGCGGCGGAGTCTGCGCTATGCGCTATCTCCTTCACTGTTGCAGCCATCTCAGTGATGGCGGTGGCGACCTGTTGCGTCTCAACACGCTGCTTGTTGACACTTTCACTATTCTGCTGAGCAAGTCCCGTTAGGGTCGTAGTGGCGCTATTCAGATCGTTCATTGAATCGCTGGTCTGAATCAATGTGTGTTGAATCTTACTGACGAACTGATTGAATGCGCTGGCCACCTGGTTAATCTCATCATTACCCTTTTCAGGTAGACGTTGAGTCAGGTCGCCTTCACCCGCAGCGATATCCTGCATGGTCACCTTCAAATTATTAATCGGAAGGATGATTCGATAAACGAAGAAGATACATAGGGCAGTCAATATCAAGATGCCGATTACTGTCATTGTGCCAATTTGTGTCCAGATTAAACTCGCTGCACTCGACTCAATCGTCTCTTTGGCTGCCAAGTTAGACTTAGCGCTCTGTTCATTAACTAACGCAAAATTGGTTTGTAGCTGATTGGAGATCGAATCGGCAACCCCGTTCATTGCTTTCGTTACTTTGATTCCGCTGTCTTCAATCAGTTTGCCAAACCTGTTATGCATCTCTTCCATGCGCTGGTTTACCTCTTCCATGGTCACCCCAAGTCGAACAATTCCCAGCTTTTTGCCTTCGAAATTGACTGGACGTGTGATCTCTTTGATATTGCTATCTGCACTGGAAGCGGATAACAGTTTGTCCATTGGAGTACGTCCTTCACCCTTGCCAATAAGCTCTTTGACTATTGGGTTTTTCCTATTTACATATCGTGTCAGTGGGCGTTTTCCATCTGCACGAAGAAACAGTGCATAGACGACCTTGGGGTTTTTATTGGCCACTTTAACGTAGTCAACCAGAGTAGAATATTTCTTGCCTAGGATCGCCTCTGCAGACACCGCAGTAAGCATGTCTGCGAGCGCCTCCGCTGTCTCGATCAGAGACTCATTCATGACGGTTTCGGTAGTCTTGAGCTCACCTTGCATGCTATTGGTTAGATAATCGGCTAATAATTTACTGGTCTGATTACCGGTTGTTGCAACTGAAGTTGATACTTGTTTCAGATTTTGATCAAGTGTTTGGTCTATCTCTTGTTGTCCAACTTGTAGACTATTCCCTACCTCCCTGTTAAGTGAATCAAAGCCATGAACAGTCAGATAAATAGAGACAGCAGACAATATCAGCACACCAAATGTGATAGCTCCGATCATAAGTTGGAATAGTTTTCCGCTGGCGTATTGCATAATGGTTGTTGTCTTCATTTGAATTCACTCTCTACCCACCCCTGCTACAGAGATTGTTAACAGGGGTATCTTTTCCTCGGGGTCAATAGTTAAAACTATTGATAAGCACCCACCTTAAGCAATTTTTGTAGATCTTCTACCTCTGTGTAGTCCAGAGGTGCAGTCCAACCTACGATTTTTGCACTCTTCGCCGCTTTGGCATCGCTTTTGATGGCGGTCAGTGCGTCTGCAACCTTGCTGGCTACCTCATCGGGCGTATCTGATACTTTTGCAAATGGCCATTCAGGGTAGAGAGCGGTACTTACAACAAAAGGGAAACCGGAGTGTGTTTTTGCTGAGATAATCTTAAATTCAGATAGATCGACGTCACCTGCTGAGGTCATCCGCTCCAGAGTATCGGTACGCACAGTGCCAGCATCCACTTCCCCATTTTGCACTGCAAACACCACATTATCGTGCTTTCCGCCAAACTGTAGGCTGGCAAAATCCTTCATAGGATCTACGCCTTGATCGAGCAGCTCTTTATAAGCCATCTGCCAGCCACCAAAGGAGCTCTCTTTCACTGCCATGAAGTTTTTACCTTTGATATCAGCGACACTATTGATGTCATCGCGATCGATATAGGTGAGAATTACACCGCCAAAGGATTTAAGTGCTTCGCCCTGGCGAGAGTTAACCATCGTGGCAATGGCTTTGGCGCCATATTTAACTTTGGCGGTAACAAACATGGATGAGTTCACCAGAAAGAAATCAACTTCCTTATTTTCAATGGCAGGAAATACTTCATCAAAATCAAGAGGTACAATGGTGAAGCTATCTCCAGCAACTTTCTGGTTCATATATTCTGCGGTGTCTCCCCATTTTTTCATGGCTTTTGCGACACCTCTTTTAGCTAATACTCCGATTTTATACTCATCAGCAAAAGCAGTATTAGTTATCAATAAAATACTGGAAAGTAGGGCAATTGAGGTGATTGTCAGTAAGCGTTTCATTATTTTAACTCCCATTTGGCATATTTTTATTCCAGTGATGCCACGATCAACTTTACTAGCAATACTGCATGCTAAATCCGTGAATAACCAAGATATGTATTAGGTTATTGCTTGGTTACTAGCAGATTGAGTGTAGAGCATCAGTTTTTTTAAAAATGATCCATGCATCTCTGTTCAAAAGTTAGTGTCGGCATGATAAAGAAAAACTGTAATATGTAAGTGATTGATCTACCTTGTCGATTAAGGTTGGTATCGACTTCGGTGATCTAATGCAACAACCTCTACTTCATTCCATATAAACCATGAATACGGTTAGTGAAGATGTCACGCTGTCCCGTTAACTTTCGAAGCAAAACCATCTGATTGATATCAGCCTGGTGAATTTCGATTTCTAAGAATGAGTCAGTAGTTGATTTAATAGAGTGAAATTTACTATTACCTGGTAAATCAAAGGGTTAGTAGAAGTTGGCTCCTCGCATGTAAAGGTTGCCAGATCTGAGAATAGTTTCTTTCGAATTGCTCTTGACTGAGTTTTCATCGCTCTTCTTACAAAAGAGTCTCTAAATATCTTCAATACTACTCAGAGAAGGGCGATATCAGTTGAAATCTGCCGTCAATGATCCCATATTCCTCAAAGAAAATAATCTTTAGTAGGGAACTACAGATATGATGAGAATTGCACTCTTTCTCGGTACCAATCTGGCCATTCTGGCCTTGATCAGTATTACATTCAGGCTACTTGGGATCGACGGGCTACTGATGCAGAATGGCGTTGATCTCGATATCAATGCGCTACTGATCTACTCTGCGGTAATCGGTTTTTCCGGATCTTTCATCTCCCTCTTTATATCCAAATGGATGGCAAAACGGAGTATGAAGGTGCAAGTGATTGAGCAGCCATCCAGTGAAATAGAGAGATGGTTGGTTTCCACTGTTACTTCTCAAGCGCAAAGGGCGGGTATTGGTATGCCGGAAGTGGGGGTTTTCGATCATGCCTCTCCCAATGCATTTGCAACGGGTTGGAACAAGAATAACGCACTGGTAGCGGTGAGCACCGGCTTGATGCAACAGATGAGCCGGGATGAGGTCGAGGCGGTATTGGCTCATGAAGTCAGTCATGTTGCCAACGGTGATATGGTGACAATGTCCCTGATTCAAGGTGTCATCAATACCTTTGTCGTCTTTCTTTCTCGAATCATTGGGCACACTGTAGACAGAGTGGTGTTTAAAACTGAGCGAGGATATGGGCCTGCATTCTACATCGTATCGATGATTGCTGAGTTTGTTCTTGGCATCTTAGCGATGACCATTGTGATGTGGTTCTCCCGCTGGCGGGAGTTCCGAGCTGATCAAGGTGGTGCTGATCTGGCAGGTAGAGGAAAGATGATAGCTGCCCTGAGGAGATTGCAACAGGCGCATCAGCCGGAGGAGCTACCCGAAGAGATGGCAGCATTTGCGATCAGTGCAGGTAAGGTGCAGAAGATGTTCGCAAGTCATCCCCCTTTGGAGGATCGAATCAAAGCTTTGGAATCACTCTGAATGGTCAGAGGATTTTTTATTTAATAAACAAGTAACCAAATACCGGATATATTTTAGGTGATCTACCGTGAATGCCCTGGTGAATGGGTTTAAAACTGCATCTCAATCGGATCAGGCTGTAAAGCGCTGTCTCTTATACCTGATCTGCTCGACCTCGTCGGCAACAGCCCGTAAGTTTTTTATTGCTTCCTGGGGGGGGACTTCCATCAGTTTTCTACTCTCTGGAAATTGCTGATCTATTTGCTCAATGGCTTCAAAACTGTTCATAGGGCTGGTATAGCTATCTGGTTTAATGATGTTTAACCACTCAGCCTCGATGAATGATAGATGTTCATCTGAAAGTCCACGATTGGTATGCAGGTGGAAGTGGATTTTCTTAGTATCTTTTTTTAACTCCTCCAGGAATGCGAGCCAGTCAGCCAGTGGTTTTATCGACCATATTTTTGCATGACCGAAGTCGAAGCAGAAGTGCAGATAGTCGAACTGATTTTCAACGATCAACCTGAATGTCTGTTTGTATAGATCGAGATCGTGGTAGGTGTTTTCAAGGTAGATAGGAAAATGGTACTCACGACAGATGCTATTTAGCAGGCTCAGCTGTTTGAATAGTTTTTCCTGAAGGTCAGGCTGATACTGTTCCCGACGGGGAAGTGGAAATGCCGACAAGTGGTTTATCCCATAATCAGCACCCCATTTGAGAGAGAGTTCAATCTGACGTCTCAAATGAGGCGTTGTGTCATACTCATTGAGGGCAAAGACGTTCAATCTGCGATGATCGAGATGTGTGTTTAGCGGTATATTTTTGTCGGGTAATGACTGCTCTATCAAGTCGTGACTGGAGGGGTCATTAAAATAGAGCCCAATCTCAAAGGGGCGTAGTTCTTGCTGACACCGAGCTAGCAGGGGCTCGATTTCATCTCGCCGCCGATCCACGACTTTGAACCCTATTGACCTTATTCGAGTCTCATTTTCCATGGACCTCAGTCTAAGGGGTATCTGTTACATTGACGTTAAAGTACGCCTTGAATAGAGGATAAATAGAAGGGACACACACTGCTACCCGGATTAGTTGAACCCGATAAGGACTACACCCATAAAAGTGCAGTTAAATCCGCACATAAAAAACGGCAAGCATAACTGCTCGCCGTTTTTTATTGAAACTTCGTTGTAAAGCGACTAAACGTGGATATTAGTGCTTACCAGCGACCGCCACCGCCGCCACCAGAACTACGCTTTGGCTTCTCTTGCGCTTCGTTGATTCTCAAACTACGTCCTTGAAAATCTTTACCATTCAGTTCTGAAATGGCACGCTCGGCATCAGCCTGACCCATTTCTACAAAAGCAAAACCGCGTGAACGACGGGTTTCCCGATCCAGGATCAGGTTTGCAGATTGCACCTCACCGATATCGGTAAACAGTTCCCGAATATCATCTTCTGTGGCAGACCAGGCCAGATTGCCAACATACAATTTAGTCATCGATTTACATTCCTAACAGAGAATTGATCTTGTTCAGGGTCTGACGGTCCCATGTGTAAACCTGCCAGACAGACCATGAACTCTAAAGCCTTGGCTCTACGCCTCGCTCGTTAGCTTGGAAACGGAGGATGCCGATTCTCGACCTGATATGTCTCAAATGAGGAGCGGGTATGGGTCAGTTTCTTAGCCAATACAGAATGATACCCATGTAAATTATAATATGCCAATGCTTTCCGTAGAATATTTACCCTGAATGATTCAGATTTATAAGTGTTTCTGATGTTTCCAGTGGCTTTGTTAAGAATATATGACAGTATTTTGATTAAAATCTTCTTAATCAGCGTGTTATTAAACATATACGTGCATTGGATCAAGCTGGAAAGTGGTAAGGTATAGAGCAAATCTATTGGTAATATATTGAATTGCTGCGGCGCACAATTCGGTTGGTTTAAAGAGCTAATGATTCGAATGCGGTTCATTTTCATATATTTGTTGATCAGTGGTGGGGCAATTGCAGATGAAATGTCTCCGGGACTGGTCGATCTGAGTGAGTGCCGGGTTAATAAATACCACCTTGAACCGAATCAACGCACTGACGCCTTGGAAATATTGTTGACAGAGATAGAAAATCTGGTGAAGAGTCGACCTGGTGAGGCGTCGCCTTTGGTCTGGCAAGACGCTAGTTGAAAGTAATAAATCAGGTATCGATTGATGCGTATTTTGTTAGCTGAAGATGATCAGTATTTAGGTGAAGGACTCAGTTTGGGGTTAAGACAACTGGGACACACGGTGGATTGGGTAGCCGATGGCTCTGCAGCGGAGCAGGCACTATTCAGTGAGAACATAGATGCTTTGATTTTAGATTTGGGACTGCCTAAGCAGGATGGTTTGGCAGTGCTGAAGAAATTGCGCGCCAAGGGAGATGATCTTCCAGTACTTGTTCTAACTGCTCGAGATACGATCAATGATCGCATTGGTGGGTTGGATATGGGGGCTGATGACTATGTAGTAAAACCATTTGATTTAATGGAGGTGGATGCCCGGCTACGTGCGATTTGCCGCCGTAGGGAAGGGCGGTCAGCTCCAGTGATTACTTTTGCTGATATTACTCTGGATCCTGCATCGCGTAGCTTAGTCAAGAACGGCGAGGAGATTCAGCTGGGTGCAAGTGAGTTCGCAATTTTGGAGTCGCTGTTAACCCATCAGGGACGAATCATGTCTCGGCAAGCGCTTGAAGAGTCCCTCTATGGATGGGACGAAGGTGTAGAGAGCAACGCTATTGAAGTCTATATTCACCACCTGCGTAAAAAGCTGGGAAAAGATCTGATAAAGACTATTCGCGGCGTAGGTTACATGATTCAGAAACAGAATTAGAAAAATAGGGTATCAGTTATTCAATGAACTTCTCTTCAATTAGAAAGCGACTTTTAGTCGGCCTGATTTCGACCATCATCATCTTGTGGCTGGTTTCCGCTTTTTTTGTCTATCGCGCTGCGTCTAGTGAAGTGGAAGAGATCTATGACGCAACTTTGGCACAGGAGGCGAGGATTCTGGCGACCTTAATGACTCACGAGGTTAAAGAGGATTCTGAGGTAAAAGAGACAATACAGAAACTTGTTTATGAATTGGGTGAGGATGTTGTTCAAAATTCACCACTATTTATGCAAATTGTGCAGCAGTACACATCCGCAGAGAATAAAAAGGACTATTTAACTTTAGTCCCCAGGGATAGGGTCAAAGGGCATAGATATGAATCAAAAATAGCCTTTTTGATTAAAGGCGCCAATGGGAAAACCTATCTACGTTCCAATCTTCCAGCATCCTTCAACGAATTCGAAAAAGAGTACAACAATTTCATCATTAACGGTAAAGAGTGGCGTATGTTTGGCCTCACTGAGCCAAGTGCCCAATTCAATGTGCTAGTCGGTGAGTTATTGGAAGTACGTCAGGAAACTGTTTCAGAGATAGTTTTTAACAGTCTTTGGCCAATACTCATTTCATTACCTGCAATTGGTCTATTCATTTGGATCGTAGTTGGTGGAGGTCTCAAGCCGCTGAAAGATATCGCTGCTAAAGTTGAGAACAGGGATCCTAATTCACTAGAGTCAATCTCCACTGAAGATGTGCCTGATGAGGTTATTCCCATGGTAGAGTCGTTGAATCGTCTCTTTCTTCGGGTGGACTCTACGCTGGAAAATGAGCGGCGGTTTACAGCTGATGCTGCCCATGAACTTAGAACACCACTAGCAGCGTTGAAAACACTGGCTCAGGCAAAATCACTAACAGAAGGGCATAACCATGCAGGATTTCTGGATCAGGTTATTAGAGGTGTTGACCGGGCTACTCACCTTCTCGAACAACTCTTGACCCTGGCAAGGATGGACAGTCAGTCATTAGATGAGTCCCATATCCAGAAGGTTGATATTCACCAGGAAACGATCAATATTCTTTCATCGATAGCGGCCTTAGCAGTTGATAAAGATATTGAGATCTCTTTTGATGGACCCAGTGAATCTGTCATGGTGTCTGGCTACTCACCAGCGATACAGATCCTGTTGAGGAATCTCATCGATAACGCGATACGCTATACACCTAAAAATGGTGAGGTTAGTGTTAAACTGACTCAGCTTGATGATGGAGTGAAGATTATTGTTGAAGACACAGGGCCAGGTATACCGGCAGAGCAGCAAGAAGGTATATACCAGCGCTTTAGGCGGGGAGAGGATATAAATAATACACAAGGTAGCGGTTTAGGGTTGGCTATTGTCAAACGCATTATCGAGCTTCATAACGCAACTATAGAGATGCAGAACAGGAAAGAGAGTGGTCTGAGAATTTCAGTGCTTTTCCCGAAAAATTCAAATCAGTAAACGCCCGATAGCAGTTGATCTCTATTGCTTATTGCATGTGGCCTTGACCTGATCCAGCAATTGATCGAGATAACTCAATCGTTTCACAGAGATATTTACCTTCTCCTCCAATTCTTTGTCTTCGTCGCCGCCATCGATCAGATGAAAGGTATCCTCAAAAAAGAAAACAAAAAAACTGTCAAGGAAATGGATTTCGCGATTGGTATCCATGATCAAATTATCTATTCCGAACAGATCGATGACTCTGGGATTATCAGATTTACGCCAGGCTTGAGCCGCCTTGACGAATCTGGAAAGTTGAATACGAGCTTTCGGATTGGCACAGAGTAATTTTATAGCTTCTTCTTCATTCTGTTGATTGGCAATGTTAAACCAGATATTGATAGCCTTGGCGAGCACTAAAACACTAGGGCGACCATTGATTTTTGAGACCACAAACAGGGCGTCAGGGATGATTTCGTCTAGGGTCTCTTTGAGTTGGCGGTAGTGGCGGGCCAGTAATTTTGTCTCTCTTTCTGAATAGTCAGTATATGGCCATTTTATAACGAATTCGGTATAGCTGTTCTCTATTTCTCCATCTACCAACTGTTCATGACGCTTGCTGCTTCGCCAAACTTCACAGTGACTGCCTATGGTTGAAACCAGTGTCGCGCGGAATCGGCTGTAATCCAGGCAGGCGATATCCACTACCATCTGATCAGAATCTTTACCACTTGGATCAGGCATGCCAAAACACCGTAAAAAGCCTATTCAAAACATGAAATATCTGGAGCAATCATCTCACTTACTTTGAAGTCAGGCCTTTCATGGGGATGAACTGCTTTATGCTCAGCTGTCAATAAATCGAGGCAGATTGTCGACTCACTATGAAACAGCGCAACTGACTTTTGACGAACAAAGAACCAGAGATGTGTAGATTGTGTTAGTTCGATGACAATTGCAAGTCAGAGTGTTCACTGGCTTCCTCTCTCGCTTCTATATTTTGTTGTTTGAGGTATTGAATAATGCGTCTATCCAGCCAATATTCAGGATGCCACGGTATGTTGCCTTGAATAAAACCAACATGTCCTCCCTGAGGTGTAAGCTCCAGCGTGATGCCAGGGCCTAACTCATCTGCTTTGGGTGAATCTTCAGAGAGTGTGAAGGGATCATCCTCAGCATGGATTATTAATGTTGGGGTGACGACCTTTTTCAGGTGGAATCCTGAACTGCATCGGTGGTAGTAGTCATCTGCATCTCTAAAGCCATTAAGTTGAGAGGTGATTTTGTTGTCGAAATCATAGATGGTGTGAATTTTAGATGTATCGACACTATCACTGATGTTGTTAATCCGGCATTTTCTCTGGTAGCTTCTCAACAATTTCCCCAGTAAATATCGACCATAGATCCTGGAAAGCCCCGTTTCAAGGCGTCGCGCGGCATGTGCCAGATTAAAAGGGACAGATATGGCAATAGCTGCCTGGATACCACTCTGATTTCCACTCTCGGCCAGGTATTTCAAGAGCAGATTTCCACCCAGGGAAAAGCCGATCACTTCTTTGGGTTGTTGGTTCCTGAGTTGCAGCTTCTCCAGTATCTCCTTCAAATCCTCTGTGGCGCCAGAATGGTAACTGCGAGCAAGCCGATTCGGTTCTTCACTGCATCCTCGCAGGTGCATGAACAGGGTACTGAAGCCTGCCAGTTTCAAGGCCTTAAGTAGTGGGGTAACGTAGTGGGAGCTCAATGACCCCTCCAGGCCGTGAATGACCATCACCAGAGGGCCCTTGGAACCATGCCACGAGAGGTCAATAAAATCCCCATCACTGAGTTCGATGCGTTCCTGACGAAAATTCAAATCTACCCTGGTTCTGAATAAGCTAGGCCAGATGGTCTGTAGATGTGGGGAGTTTAGCCACCAGGCGGGCTTGAATGAACTATTTATCAGATATGCCATAAATCCACATTTTTCTAATCTACGGGTGATTCTTTGAGATCAGTGCCTAAGCTGGTTATGTTCAGGGTAGCTGGTCAATCCCATTTTCGTAATCAACAGTTCCAGTCGGTCATTAATCGATACGGCCTCAAGAATAGATTGTTTGTCTTCATGACCCAGGGGCAGTGATGTTGTCAGAACATTCACCAGTAGATCCGTTGGAAGCTGTTTCAGTTGCTCGGAGTCTGTCTTTAAGTTGTTGGCAAACAGGTAGCGATCCAATGTGGCTTCAATCTGTCTGCGTTGATCATTGTAGAGTTTGGTGATTTGGTCGTAGTCTGATTTAAACCTTTCCCAGGATGGGGATATCAGTCTATAACCTCGTGTCGTTGTGAGCTCCTCAATGATCTCAAAGCGACAGACGCCGGTGAGGACAACCTCAATCCGGCCATCATTGGTCTCGTTGTAGTATGTGATTCGGCCGCAACCCCCGATGCTAAAAACCGCTTGATCTGCGCTATCCTGCTCATTTTTAGGTTGTACCATACCTATCAAATGATGGCTGGCCATAGCATCCTCTATCATGTTGAGATAGCGTGGCTCGAAGATATTCAGTGGTAGTTGAGCGCCGGGCATGACGATCGCACCGGAGAGGGGGAAAATTGGGATCGTATCGGGTAGATGTTGATAATCAGTTATAAATCGATTAGTCATTTCAGTTTCCACTTGTGTCTCATAGGTATGAGTTTAGTAGTCAGGCAATTGTTCCTGGGATGAGTCGGATCGACTATGCCAATGTATAATTTGTGGTTTGTTGTTTTGATATTTATCCTTAAGCGTCTCAAATAGTAAGAAATATTATGTTAGTCTGCTATAGTGAATTTCGATAAGAACATGCTATGAGGCAAAGAATGTGGATCTTCATTAAAGGGATTTCTGACGAATGTTCGGCTCGAGAATTGACTAAAATGGTTTGTCGTCTAGCAAGTCCAGGATGGTCGCTATTTTCGACCAAGTTGAACTCCTCCGGGATAGAGCGCAGCAAAGTGCTGAAAACGATGTACAACAACTCATCCCAATGGGAGTATCACGGACTTGTCTACATCAATCCATCGGAGACAGCCCATGAAATGATTGGACGATTGAATGCCAATTCAAAAAAGGGCAGAAGTCTGCGTGCTCATCCCTATATTCGTCGACAATCCACTCGAGATCGTCGCAAGTTGCTTTTAGATCGCGCCAATCCATTTCCAGGTGAACGCAGAAGAGAAGACCGCCGTAGAGTGAATCTGGCCAGTCAGGTCATTGACATTATTAGCTGATTTGGGAGTCTTTACCCAGGTGGCGGATATTGAAAAATTTACAGTTGTTTAGAATTTGATACCTAAAGATGATTTATCAATTTTTTGTAATGTGTATTATTGGCAAAAGATTTGTTCATTTTACGCCAAGGCGTTTATGAGGCAGGTTCGCCGGAATTGTAAGCCTTTCAGAGGATGCATAGGGATGGCAGTTATTGAGTATTGGAATGCTCACTATGGAAGAACAAAAACACCTATCCAACCAAAGTGAGACTTAGTCATGACGAAGCTAGTAGAGATCGAGGGTATTGGCGAGACATACGCATCGAAATTAGAGGGTGCTGATATCAAAAACCTTGAGGCCTTGTTGCAGAAAGGGAGCACCAAGAAAGGACGAAAAGAGCTCGAAGATGCTACGGGGATTAGCGGTAAACTGATACTGAGATGGATCAATATGGCCGATTTGTTCCGTGTCAAGGGGATCGGTGAACAGTATTCGGATCTTCTGGAAGCCGCTGGTGTGGATACAGTTCCTGAGTTGGCCCAGCGTAAACCCGAAAACCTGCATGCTAAAATGGTAGAGGTCAACGAGGCAAAGAATCTGGTACGTGCTGTCCCCAGTCTCTCTGCAGTTGAAAAATGGGTTGCAGAAGCAAAAGAGTTGCCAAGGGTTGTGACTTACTGATAAATCACTCAACGCCATAACTGTCGATAGGGTTATGGCGTTGAGTTTTGCTGGTCATCAACCGCTCAAAACCTGCATAGATCAGCTGCTAGCTTAGCGTGCCTGGATAGTACTATCTATTTGGTTGCTTAACGGCACCATGTGTCTCTTTTTTTCTCCTAAACCCTTTTTTCAGGGCTATGTTCATCGGTTATCATTAAACTTGATCTTGGTCCACCACTGCTGTGTTAATACTTTTTCATTAACTCTCTTGAAAATATGCTCTATCTGATAGTCCTAGCTCTCCTACTGCTACTCCTACTGGGTCCTCAATGGTGGGTTAGTCGGGTCATGAGCAGGCATAATCGGCATGATGAACCTAACTTCCCGGGGAGTGGTGGCGAACTCGCCAGACATCTGCTGGACCGGTTTTCACTTCGTCACGTAAGTGTAGAGAGTACCGATTCAGGAGACCACTATGACCCATCAGACAAGATGGTCAGGTTGTCTAAGGACAAGCTTGAAGGTAAAACACTCACAGCGATCACAACGGCTGCCCATGAAGTAGGTCATGCACTGCAGGACGCCGCAGATGAACCGATGTTTCGGATGCGTACCAGGTTAGGTCGCTTTGCTGTGATCTCTCAGCGTCTGGGATCATTTTTACTCTTTCTAGCCCCTGTAGCGTCACTGATTTCACGTGCACCTGCCGTTGGTATGGTCAGTGTTCTGGCTGCATTTATGGTGATGGGCACCAATGTATTGCTACAATTACTGACCTTGCCAGTTGAGTTGGATGCCAGTTTCAAAAAGGCCTTGCCCCTATTGAAGAGTGGCTACCTTACCCCAGAGCAGTATCCCGGGGCTGAGAGAATCCTACGTGCGGCTGCGTTCACCTATCTTTCCGCATCATTGGCGGGTTTGTTGAATTTCTGGCAATGGATTCGTGTTCTAAGGAGATAATTGCGATCATCACTGGTTTGCGTTCAAGATTTCTGGTTCAATTTTCTAAAAAATGGCGTTTCGGAGGATTAAATGGCCAATCATACCCAGGGAAAAACTTTTTTTTATACAGCTTTACTGGCGACAGTGCTGATACCTTCGAGCTTGTGGTCACAGGAGCTGGTTGAAGCAGCGGAAATTGTATCAGAGCCCCCAGTTGTGACTGACCAGGCAATTCAGGAGGAAGAAGAGGAATCTCGGGAGGCTCAAGAGATTACTCAGGAGTCACAGGAGATGACTCAGCAGGCGCAGGAGTTGCTCGATTCTCAAGGTATTGAGGAGTCACCAGTTCCAGACGCCTATGTGGCCCGGGCTCTATTTACAACTGAAATTGTTAACAGAGAGCCAGTCAATCAAGTGGTTAGTTTGGATGAAGATGCCACCAGAATCCTGTTTTTTACAGATCTAAGAAATCTCCAGGGACGAATCGTCACCCACAGATGGGAATTTGAAGGAGAGGTGATCAGTGAGGTTGATATAGAGGTTGGTGGGCCTCGTTGGCGGGCATACTCCGTTAAGAGTCTCAATCCGGGCGAAGAGGGTAAATGGACTGTATTTGTTATTGATGAGTCGGGTTGGCCACTACATGCAAGTATATTCCAGCAGCGAGCGGGGAGTATGGCTGAAACTGATCCGGTAACACAGGAGTAGATGTTTCTTGACTTGGGAGACGTAGGCTTGGTGGAGGACTATTCGATATTCTCAGGTAGATTGCCTGGCTCAATTGATGGGATGCTTGTCTCTAATTCAGGCTGTTCGATAAACTTCTCAGTCACTAGGTCTTGAGGTTGTTCGAACAACTGCTCAGTTACCAGGTCGCCCTGAAATTCTGATTCCACGCTCTGTTCAAAATAGGGGGCGGAGGTTTGCTGCGGTGTTGTTGATTCTGTGATAGAGGGTCTATCTATACTGCGACTGAACTCTTCCTCTGCCATTTGACGTAGTGTCAGCTCTTTTTCCAGCCTTAACTCATCGGAAATAGTCGGTAATGAGCGATCTGCTGACCTTGAATTACTATGCTGTGATTGTGTTGGTATTTGTGGTGGTGATTTGAGGTGACCTTTTTGGGCCTGCTCATTATCTGGGTTTGATGTTGCAGGGAGAGGAGATGATGAGGAAGCCCTGGCAGACTTGGAGTTGTTTTCAGAGTCCACTTGTTGCACAGCTGCGACTTCATGAGTTGGCTCATCACTCATGACCAGATAAAGATAGATTCCTCCGACTAACAACAGCGCTGTAAGAATGATACTGGCAATTGTAAATGATGAGAGGTTGAATCCGTTCTTGAATAACAGCGGTTCTGCTTCAACGCGGAATGGAGGGATCTTTATCTTGTTCGACGATTTCTGTTTAGCGCTGATTTGATCTTTATCGGGAAAAAGATGGACTGAAGTGGTCGTTTTCTCCGCTGATGGTTTTATTTCAGGGGTTGCTGATAGGGCGATTTCCGGCTTGTAGAGTTCGTCTAAAAGCTCTGTATCGGATTTTAACTCAGAACTCTTCTCCACCAGAGTCGACACCGGTTCTTTGGCTTCGACCTTTGCCTCCTTGTCCTCGTAGTGCTGCTCCTGTAGCTCATTGACTTGTTGTTGCAGTTGATCCAGCTGCATGCGCAGCAGATTTCCATTATCTCTGAGACTGCTTACCAGTTGATTTGACTTCAGGCTTTCAAGTTCAGCGCGTTCTGCACGGTTCTTGAGTTCTCGCATCTGCTCTTCCAGACGGTTATTTTCCCCTTCAAGTATCTGATGGGATTGTCTCAGTGATGCGGTTCTCTCTTCCTCCTCGTCAATCAGTCGCCGGTTCTCCCGGTCAATGGTTTCGCTACGCTGAGCAAGTTCACTATTCACAGTATGAACTTCGGTGAATTTGACTTTTAGTTGCTGAAATTGACTTTCAACTTCAAAAAGCTGTCTGCGCAATTGTTCTGCCTCTGATGACTCCTTCTTCCAATGATTGACGTCTTCAATCAGTGCTCTATTTTCCGCTGTTAATAGTTCCAGAGTCTGTTTGTAATCGGCAATCTGGGAGGCTTGAGATTCAACATCCTTAGATTGACTGCTGTACTTTGCCTTGATTTCAGCAACTTGCTCAGCAGCCAGGCGGTTGATTTCTGTTGTGTTTTTAGTAAGAGAGTGAGGTGAGCTTGTCTGCGTGTTTGAAATGACATTGGATAGCTCTGAATTCTCCTGAGAGGAGACAGGCGTAAGGTTTTCATTACCTTTGTCGACTACTTTTTCGCCACCATTTTCAAGCGCTGCCTTGAGGCGCCCTTCAGCAAGAATCAATAGGTCCTGCAAGCGTATTCCTGGTTTAATGTCTGGCGCTGAAATCCCAATACTCGCGCCTACACTTTGATCTGACTCTCCTAGATAGAACTGTTTGGCTGCGAGGTCATCCAGTATTCTCCTTCCCAGATACCGAGTTCCTATAGCATTCGATGCTGGACGTAATATGGAGAAGCAACCACTACCAAAGTAGGCAAGAGTGTCGTCCGGATGGATGTGTAGTTGAATAATATCTTTCACAGCAAGCAGAATATGTTCGATTGCAGCTTCGCTGTAGTGTTCGATAATGCTGCTGAACTGGTCTATTTGTACCAGTGCCAGTGCAAGTTCGTTCTTATTGCGGATTGCAAATGAGAGTTCTCTGCTGGCAACCTCCATGAATTGGCTTTTGTCTGCAGTCTCCTCCAAAAAATCTGTCTGTGGATCGGTGGCCTGTGATTCGGTTGAAATCTCTTCAGAAGATTCGGTAGCCAATTCGGTAACGAATTGTTTAATCAGATTTGGATCAAAAGGCTTATTCACCATCCCCGTAGCGCCAAGCTTTTCAAGTTCGTCGGCGATCTCAGGAGATGCTTCGTTTCCTGTTACAACAATAAAGGGGAGGTTAGCAATATGGTTCGCGTCAGAGTTTCTTATTTTGGATAGTAATCCTCGACCATCAAGATTCGGCATAGAGAGGTCACTGAAGACCAGGTTGATCGAAGGGTTATCAGTAAGTTGTTGCCACGCCTGGACGCCATCTTCAACTTCAATCAGATGGCACTCCTCCTTCAATATATTACGAAGAGATACACGGACCACCCGTGAATCATCAGCTATAAGCACAACCGGCTTGTCGCCGGTATGCTGAATAAAGCGATTGAGTGCTTGTTCTGCCATTCCGTCAGAGTCTTGTTGTTTAGACATGGTCGATGCTTTGCTTACTCATAACGTCGACATATCTTATGAAAACTTGAGTGAAAAGAAGGTGATGAATATATTCAAAAAATCTCCTAAATGCATGTATTATCGAGGAAAAATATGTGATACTTGGCGGTTTTTACATGATAAAAATGAGAGACACATCACTAATAGACCGGGTATGGTTTCCTATTTGGTTTACTGGAATAAGATGATTGTATTGTCAGACTGGGTCTGGAAACTGGTAGCGAAGTACTTTTGCAGTGATAATCTGCTCTCTATTATCGTCAAATGTCTTTCTGTTTTTTGTGAAAGATTTAAAAAAATTGCTGTTTAATTGAATTCTGGTTAATTGTTTGAATCGGCACACAGGTAAACATCGATTTAGGGCCTGATAAGTCTTACTGTCCGGACAAAATAGACATCTCTTGCTTTGTAGTTTTTTTAAAACAGGTCTACCAAGTAGAGTGCCTCTTCTGAATTGAGACATTTAATTCACGGAAGAAAGCTGATTTTGCCTTAACGCTTGGCCATGAGATTTTCAATAGCTTTTTCCAGTTTATGTGATCCTTGACGCATACTAATCACTCAACTAGTTTGAATTAATAGGGGAAACTGGAGAAATCCACATACCTTGCCGCTACTTGTCTTGTGTTAATGCGGGTTGGAGTATGGCCTGATAGAGACATATCTCAATTAAAGCCTACTTGCTCAATTAGCGGAGTGCAGTTCAGTTGAAAGCGCTGGATATATAATAAGTGGGTGATAGATAGTTAATATGGAATCTGATGGTTTTGAAATGTTGATTGGACTAGGGCCTGGCTTGCGAACATTAAAATTAAATATGAATCAGTGTAGCCATTCTCTGGCTTCATTTGAAAAACCTTCTGAATCACATGGTTGGTCGTTAACTCATGAGTAAATCGGTTTTTACGCTTGCAGATGGTGAGGCAGTTAATACTGAGACCGATCAGGAACGGGAAAAGAGGCGGTTTGAATCTACAACAACAAAAGCCTTTGTCGATTCGGTAAAAAAGGATCTTCTAGCCAATGATATCTATCTTCCCACACTGCCGGCATTAGCTCTGGAAGCACTGATTATAATCAATGATGTGGATAGCTCCGCATCAGATTTGGAGAAGGTGATCTCTCGGGATGCTTCCCTTACCGCCAGGCTCATACGTTACGCCAATAGCCCCCTCTATCGTGGCATGAATACTATTGCGACAATTAAGCCGGCAATCACCCGTATTGGATTCCAGAGGGTTAAAAATGCGGTCTATGCGGTATCGATGAAGGAGGTATTTCGAACCCCAATCAAAGAGATTGAGAGGAGAATGGATAGGCTTTGGAACCATTCAGTCAAGGTGGGTGCTCAGGCTGCAATGTTAGCGAAAGAGCAACCGGGTATAGATCCCGATGTGGCGTTGGTGGCTGGCCTTGTTCATGATATAGGTCATATTCCACTTTTAATAAAAGCCTGTGAATTCAAAGAATTAATAGATAATCCTGATTTTCTTGATAAGGTTTTGCGTAAGTTACACCCTCACGTTGGCGGTACTATTTTAAAGCTTTGGAAATTTGATCAGAATATCATCGATGTAGCTGCGCACCATGAAGACTTAAGTCGTGATCCAGGTGTGGATGCTCCAGTGGATTATGTGGATATTGTTCAAGTAGCCAATATCTTGTCACATGAAGGTACGGATCATTATCTGGCAACAGTTGATCGGACTGATATTAAGGCATTTGAGCGGTTGAACCATTCTGAAGATGGGGGTGATCTGGATGCGGATACCAAGCAAGTTGAGGATGCGATCAACTAGCGGGGCTCTGAGGGTTACCAAACTTACCACGCGGCCCACTAGGGCCGATTCGATCAGTGTTAACAGGCCTTGGGCTATTGCTCCACAGTTTGTGAAAACGGGTTTTGTGGGCAATGCCAGTTTTTGAAACAACCTTGTTTCAGAGTGAAATCTATCTATTCAGTTCTGCTCGAATCTATCCCAGGACATTAACCCCTTCTTGCCGCAACATATTGTTAAGGCAGATCAATGGTAATCCAATCAAAGCATTTGGATCTTCACCCTCCATTCGCTCGAAGAGGCTGATTCCCAGGCCTTCTGACTTGAAAGAGCCTGCACAGTTATAGGGTTTTTCTTTATCAAGGTAGTTTTCTACCTCAGTCTGAGTCAGTTCACGGAATTGAACATAAAATGGTACGCAGCTGGTTTGCGTGTTCCCGGATTTACTGTTGTAGAGTGTGAGGCCTGTGAAAAAAGTGACCCGTTGGCCGGAAGCACTCATAAGCTGTTCAACGGCTGTTTTATGATCACCCGGTTTACCTACTACCTTTCCGGCAACGGTAGCGACTTGATCTGAGCCGATAATGAGAGCATCCGGGTGGGATTGTGCAACCGCCAGTGCTTTCTCCCTGGACAGGCGTACTACAAGATCTTCAGCACGCTCATCAGATTGTCGAGACTCATCTATTGATGGTGAAAAAGTGCTGAATTCTATACCCAGACGACTGAGAAGCTCCCTGCGATAGGGTGAGCTTGAGGCTAGAATGAGTGACGGATGTGATGGATCTGTTGCCTGTGTCATACTGCTTTTAGGTTGTGTGAACTAATATTTCTACTATTTTACCAGACAGGGTTGGGCTTTATGGAAAAAAGTCTCAATTTTTATTAAGGTCTATAAAATCGATTGATGGGATAAATACTGAATATATATATTCTAAATAAATGCAGTGCTAATTGATAAAAAACAATTAGTTATATAAATTTGTTAAGGTATTTGCTGCTTGACAACATGACGTAACCCAACGTAGAAAGACAAAAATAATTATCAAAGAGTAAAAATATCATATGCCAATCGAAGACTTGTTACTGTCAGGCGTCAATCTAATGATCCTTGGAATGGGGATAGTTTTCACTTTCCTTCTTGTTCTGGTTTTTGCAATGAAAGGGATGTCAAAACTTGCACTGATGGTGAGCGAACGACATGGAATAGTTGAGCCGCATTCTGCTCAAGCAATGGCTGCAGGCAACCAGGCACAGACGGGTATTCGTGGCGATCTGATTGCCGTAATATCTGCTGCAGTAAACCAATATCGTTCTACTCATCATTGAGTATCAATATACCTATTTTATCAACACCTGAAACCAGGCTGTTTTTTCAACAACGGCGGTTAGCTAATGAGTGAAATGAAACCACTAGGAATTACAGATGTTGTGCTGAGAGATGCACATCAGTCTCTATTTGCAACCAGAATGCGTATCGACGATATGCTTCCGATTGCTGAAAAGCTGGATAAAGTCGGCTTTTGGTCACTTGAAACCTGGGGAGGTGCGACTTTTGACGCCTGTATACGCTTCCTGGGTGAAGACCCTTGGGAGCGTATCCGAATACTTAAGTCGGCGATGCCTAATACTCCGATGCAGATGTTGTTTCGAGGGCAGAATATTCTAGGCTATCGCCATTATGCCGATGACGTGGTCGATAAATTCGTTGAAAGAGCGGCCACCAATGGCGTTGACGTTTTTCGTATTTTTGATGCGATGAACGACCTGCGGAACCTGGAAACTGCGGTAAAGGCAACACTGAAAGTCGATAAACATGCTCAGGGAACCATGTCTTACACCGTCAGTCCGGTTCATAACATGGACTACTGGCTGGATATGGGTAAGAAGCTGGAGGAGATGGGGTGCCACTCCATCTGTATCAAGGATATGGCCGGCCTGTTGAATCCCTATATCGGCTATGAACTGGTTACCCGTCTGAAGGAGAATGTCTCGATACCGATTGCGATGCACAGTCACGCCACTACCGGTATGAGTACGGCTACCAATATAAAATGTACCGAAGCTGGTCTTGATATGCTGGACACCTCAATCTCCTCGATGAGTATGACCTATGGTCACTCAGCGACTGAATCAGTTGTAGCGGTATTGAAAGAGAGCAACCGTGATACCGGTTTGGATCTGATTCTACTCGAAGAGATTGCTGCATATTTCCGAGAAGTAAGAAAAAAATATGCAAAATTCGAAGGGTCTCTAAGGGGGGTCGACTCACGTATTCTGGTGGCTCAGGTTCCTGGCGGCATGTTAACCAACATGGAAAACCAGTTAAGGGAGCAGGGTGCTACAGACAAACTCGATGAGGTTCTTGAAGAGATCCCCAAGGTGCGCAAAGACCTGGGCTATATCCCTCTGGTGACACCGACATCACAGATAGTTGGCACCCAGGCGGTAATCAATGTGCTCATGGGGGAGCGTTACAAGAATATCGCTAAAGAGACTGAAGGGGTATTGAAAGGGGAGTATGGTGAAACTCCTGCGCCTGTAAATGCTGAGCTTCAGGCTAAAGTCTTGAAAGATGGCGAAGTCCCCATCACCTGTCGCCCAGCTGATCGAATTGATGCGGAAATGGATAAACTGACTGCAGAGTTTCAGGGGCTGGCTGATGAACATGGTATCAAAGTGGCCAAGGATGTGGTTGATGATGTTCTCATCTACGCTCTTTTTCCTCAGGTTGGCTTGAAATTTCTCAAAAACCGGGATAATCCAGATGCTTTTGAGCCTGTGCCGGGGACAGAGCAAGCCGTCGAGAGTGTGGCGCCAACAGCACCTGCGGCAGCACCCTCTTCCGGACCAGAGGCCTATCAGGTCGAGGTCAATGGGGTTACCTACAATGTCAAGGTATCACCAGCAGGTGCAGTCACCGATATTGCGCCGGCAGCATCATCTGCTCCTGTGGCTGCGCCAGCTCCGGCCCCCGCAGCAGGAGGGGCTGAGATAACCGCGCCCCTATCCGGTAACATCCACACCGTAAAAGTATCTGTGGGTCAGCAGATCGCTGCTGGTGATGTGGTGATGGTATTGGAAGCGATGAAGATGGAGACGGAAGTGCGTGCCACATCTGCGGGCACTGTCTCTCAGATCCTAGTTAAAGAGGGTGAAACCGTTCAGGTTGGAACCCCACTACTGAGTCTCTCCTGAAATGGTTGAAATAGGTATAGAACCGCTATGGCTGTCAACCGGCATAGCGAATCTCGAATGGGGGCAGGTGCTCATGATGGGCGTCGGCGGAGTATTGATCTACCTGGCAGTGGTAAGGAAGTTTGAACCGCTGTTATTGCTGCCCATCGGATTTGGCGCAATTCTCAGTAATATCCCTTTAGCGGGTATCGGGGGGAGTGATGGTCTGCTGGGCCATATCTACCATGTGGGGATAGAAACAGGTGTTTTTCCTCTACTGATCTTTATGGGGGTAGGTGCGCTCACCGATTTTGGTGCCCTGATAGCAATGCCTTGGACACTGCTCCTTGGTGCGGCGGCCCAGTTTGGTATTTTCGTTACATTGCTGGGCGCTTTGGCACTTAATTTCGTACCCGGATTTGATTTTACCTTAGCGGATGCCTCTGCGATTGCCATAATTGGGGGGGCAGATGGGCCAACTGCCATTTTTCTGGCTTCCAGGCTTGCGCCTGATCTCCTGGGCGCGATAGCTGTGGCAGCCTACTCATACATGGCACTTGTTCCGATTATCCAACCACCAATCATGCGCTGGTTGACTACAGAGACTGAGCGGAATGTTGTAATGCAACAGCTGCGGCATGTTACTAAGCTTGAGAAAGTGATGTTCCCGTTCGCAGTATTGTTGTTATGTGTGATATTTCTACCATCAGCGGCCCCACTGATAGGCATGCTGACCTTTGGCAACCTGCTTCGCGAGAGTGGCGTGGTTGAGCGACTCAGCCATGCGGCTCAGAATGAGATCATAAACATTGTTACGATCTTCCTGGGATTGGCTGTTGGTTCAAAACTCTCTGCTGATAAGTTCCTTACCCTGGATACACTGGGAATATTGGCGTTGGGTGCCTTCGCCTTTTGCATCGGGACTGCGACAGGGCTTCTGATGGGTAAAATCATGTATAGAGTCACCGGAGGCAAGGTCAATCCCCTGATTGGCGCTGCAGGTGTCTCTGCAGTTCCCATGGCTGCCAGAGTGGTCAACAAGGTAGGATTAGAGACCAATCACCATAATTTTCTCCTCATGCATGCCATGGGGCCAAATGTAGCTGGCGTTATAGGCTCGGCCGTGGCAGCGGGCATTCTCCTGGCAATGGTCGGCGGTTAATATCGCCTGATTTGAGTTTCAGGAATTAACTGCCTCTCACGTCATTTTGACATGAGAGGCAGTCTCATAATATTATTTCGCGCTTATGTCGAAGCGCTTTCCCGATCGATTGGATCCCTGGCGTTTCGCTGATCTTAATAATGAGATCAGCGGAAGGCTGCCGTTTGAGGCCTTAACAAGACTTCGTGAATGCCTGTCGAAGGCAGACGGTGAGGTTTTTTTTGACTTGAGCTTCAGTCGCGACGAGAAGCGATATGCACGGCTTGACGGTCACATCCAGGCCGAGTTGGCGCTTGAGTGCCAGCGCTGTCTAGGGACATTGACGTTCCCTGTGGATAGAAAATTCTCAGTTGTTTTTGTTCAGGGATTGAATGAAGCGGAGAGGCTTCCCGATAGCCTCGACCCTTGTTTGGTTGAAGAAGGTGTCGTGGATTTCAGGGAGTTGATCGAAGATGAGCTTCTTTTGGCGCTGCCACAAGTGCCAATGCACGACACAGATGTTTGTAAGCTCCCTCGAGAGTTTGTCTTGGATGAGGCTGACCTGGAGACGGAGAGTGACAAACAGGATAATCCGTTTGCGGTGCTGTCCAGCCTTAAGCGGGATGAGCATTAGTTTTAGTTTGTATACAATTTTTTCAGGAGATCAGCCATGGCTGTTCAAAAAAGCAAAAAGACCCCATCAAGGCGCGGAATGCGTCGTGCGCACGATGGATTGAAGAGCGAAGCGCTTTCAGTCGATTCCACTTCCGGAGAGACTCATCTGCGTCATCACGTCTCTGCAGATGGATTCTATAAAGGCCGTAAAGTCGTCGATACCAAAGGCGAGTGATACACAACTCGTCGGTCCTGTGACCTTTTCTAAGAACCCGTGTGGGGCAATGCCCTTATACGGGTTCTTTCTTATTTGGATGAATCGATTTTCGAATGAATAGACCTGTCACAATCTCTTTAGATGCCATGGGAGGGGATATCGGCGTAGATGTCGTCGTTCCTGCTGCCTTGGATTATCTGAAAAAGGACAAAGAGACTGCTTTGATCCTGGTTGGTCGTGAGGAGATCTTACGCCCTAAAGTCGGGGATCATACTTTTGGCGACAGGCTGCGTATTCATCACGCCTCTGAACTGGTGGCGATGGATGAATTACCCTCCAAGGCACTTCGAAATAAGAAAGATTCTTCCATGCGAGTTGCCATTGATCTGGTCAAATCAGGGGAAGCGGATGCCTGTGTCAGTGCGGGTAATACCGGTGCACTGATGGCTACATCTCGATTCGTTCTGAAAATGCTGCCACATATCGATCGTCCCGCAATCATTACAGCACTCCCTTCGATAAAGGGTCAGACGTTTATGCTTGATCTGGGTGCGAATGTGGACTGTAGCGCAGGTCATCTGTTTCAGTTTGCGGTTATGGGTAGCGAGACAGTCGCTGCTGTTACCAATATTAGCGAACCTAGAATTGGTCTGCTCAATATTGGGCAGGAAGAGATCAAGGGTAATGAACAGGTAAAAGAGGCTCACGAACTACTGCATGCCAGTTCTCTCAATTACGTAGGGTATGTTGAGGGTGACGATATTTTTCAAGGTGGTACGGATGTCATTGTTTCAGACGGTTTTGTTGGAAATGTTGCCCTGAAGAGTAGTGAAGGGGTAGCCAAAATGATCCGCCATTTCATGAAATTGGAATTCAAAAAGAATCTTCTGACCCGATTGGCGGGATTGGTTGCCTTGCCGGTATTGAGAAGTTTGGCCAAACGCATTGATCACAGGCACTACAATGGCGCAAGTCTTTTAGGGTTACGAGGGATTGTGATTAAGAGCCATGGTGGCGCAGACAAGCTTGCGTTTATGAATGCGATCAGCATTGCCCGCAAAGAGGTTTCGAGCGATGTGTGCAGTCGTATTGCAGAGCAAGTCAAAGCCCATCTGGATAAAAGGGAAACCGCGTGATCTATTCGCGTATAACCGGCACAGGTGGCTATCTACCTGAGAAGGTCGTAACCAACCAAGACCTTGAAAAAATAGTCGATACCACTGACCAGTGGATCGTGGAACGTACCGGAATCCGTAAAAGACATATTGCGGAAGAGGGTGAATGTACCTGTGATCTGGCAGAGAAAGCAGCACGTAATGCGCTTGATATGGCTGGACTGAAACCAGAGCAGATCGATCTGATCGTTGTGGCAACAACCACTGCTGATCAGGTTTTTCCCAGCACTGCCTGTCTACTGCAGGCCCGGTTGGGAATTCGAGGTCCTGCTGCATTTGATGTCCAGGCAGTCTGCACAGGTTTTGTGTATGCTCTGGGCGTCGCTGAGAAGTTCATACAGACCGGTGCGGCGAAAAAAGCCCTTGTGGTTGGTGCGGAGACTATCTCGCGCATTCTCGATTGGAGTGACCGTAATACATGCGTCTTGTTTGGTGATGGTGCTGGTGCAGTGGTAATCGAGGCCAGTAATGAGCCAGGGATTATCTCAACGCATCTTCATGCTGATGGGGCTTACCAGAATCTTTTACAAGTCCCTGCAGGAATATCACGCGGATATGACCAGCTTCGAGAGAGTCAGGCTTTCATGGAGATGCGTGGAAATGAGGTATTCAAGGTTGCCGTTACCACTTTGGGACGCATCGTAGATGAGACGCTCGCTGCGAATGGGATGAAAAAGTCGGATATCGACTGGCTAATACCCCATCAAGCAAATATCAGAATCATAAATGCCACCGCAAGGAAACTGCAGACGCCTATGGAGCGGGTGGTGGTAACAGTTGAAGATCATGGAAATACTTCTGCGGCTTCAGTGCCACTGGCTCTGGATGTAGCTGTCAGGGATGGACGAATTAAACGTGGTGAAACCATACTCATGGAGGCTTTTGGTGGCGGTTTCACCTGGGGCTCGGTGTTGGCAAAATTCTAATTCCTACAGTATTTGATTTATGAGTGAAAAAGATTTCAGTATGGTTTTTCCCGGCCAAGGTTCTCAATCAGTTGGTATGCTGAGTGATTTGGCTGATGCTTTTCCGATTGTCACTGAGACCTTTAGCGAGGCATCTGACGTATTAGGTTATGATCTTTGGGCGATGGTTCAGGATGGGCCAGCTGAATCATTAAATCGAACTGAGGTTACCCAACCCGCGATGCTTGCAGCAGGCGTTGCGGTGTGGCGAGTTTGGCTGGATCAGCAAGGCCCACTGCCGAAGCTTATGGCAGGCCATAGTCTGGGTGAGTATTCTGCATTGGTCTGCGCAGGTGTGCTGACATTTTCCGATGCGTCTAAATTGGTAGCAGAGCGCGCTAAACTCATGCAAAGCGCTGTTCCTGAGGGTAGTGGTAGCATGGCAGCCATTCTTGGACTGGATGATGATGCTGTTAGAGAAGTATGTCGCAATGCTGCATCAGGTGAAGTGGTTGAGGCGGTGAATTTCAATTCACCAGGTCAGGTGGTCATTGCTGGTAATAAGAGCGCGATTGAAAGGGCATGCGAACTCGCTAAAGAAGCCGGGGCTAAACGTGCACTGCCGTTACCGGTAAGTGTCCCTTCTCATTGTGCCCTGATGAAACCTGCTGCAGAGCGTTTGAATGAACAGTTGGCGTCCATTTCTTTTTCAGAACCCACCATACCTGTGTTGCACAACGTCAATGTGGAAACGGTAAAGGATGCTGATCAGATTAAAGCACTAATTGTTGCCCAGTTGTATAGTCCGGTTCGTTGGGTTGAAACTGTGCAAAAGATGTCGGAAGCGGGTTGTTCCAGGTTGCTGGAAGTCGGACCGGGAAGAGTGCTTGCTGGTCTGACAAAGAGAATCGACCGAAGCCTGACCGGTATTGCAATATTCGATACCAATAGTCTTAATCAAGCTATGGAGACCTTGAAATGAGCCTGGAAAACGAACTTGCCTTGGTAACGGGAGCCAGTCGAGGTATTGGTGCATCCATTGCTGATACTTTGTCATCGGCTGGGGCAACTGTAATTGGTACTGCAACCTCGGAGTCGGGTGCTCAAGCGATAACGGACCGTATGGATGCTGCCGGTTTTCAGGGTTCCGGTATGGTTTTGGATGTCGCGGATCAAGACTCTATCGATGTTTTAATGGCAGCCATCTCTGAAAAGTATGGTGTGCCGGGTATTCTGGTCAACAATGCCGGGATTACCAATGACAACCTTCTGATGCGAATGAAAGATGATGAGTGGGATCGAGTCATCAATACCAATCTCTCATCTGTCTTCCGTCTTAGTAAAAGTGTGCTGAGAGGTATGATGAAGGCGCGTAAAGGGCGCATCATCAGTATATCTTCGGTGGTTGGATCCATGGGAAATGCAGGCCAGTCAAACTATGCTGCAGCCAAGGCCGGGATCGATGGTTTCACCCGCTCTCTGGCGAGAGAGGTGGGTTCCCGTGGTATAACCGTGAATTCTGTAGCTCCTGGCTTTATTGAAACTGATATGACCAATCAGTTACCCGAAGCACAACGCAAGAGTTTGATTGAGAGTATTCCGCTTCAACAATTAGGGTCACCAGAGGATATTGCCAATGCTGTACTCTTTTTGGCAGGTGAGTCTGGGCGCTATATCACAGGTGAGACCCTGCATGTAAATGGCGGAATGTACATGACTTGAGACCTTCTTGAAGGCCATGAATATTACAAGGTAAGTTAAGTATAGCTTGTAATATTATGTTTTTAAAAAGATAATTGGGAAAATGCTGACATTACACTGATCTGATGATTACGCTTTTCTCAGAACTTTTTTGTTACTACAATACCGCATCGGTCCTATTCGAGGCCGTCGGTTAATCCAGAGGAAATTAATAAAATGAGCGATGTCGTAGAACGAGTTCGTAAAATCGTCGTAGAACAACTGGGCGTTAAAGATGAAGAGGTGACACTAGAAGCCTCATTCGTCGATGATCTTGGCGCTGACTCTCTCGACACAGTAGAACTGGTGATGGCCCTAGAAGAGGAGTTTGAAACTGAGATTCCTGATGAAGAGGCTGAAAAAATTACAACTGTGCAGTTGGCTGTTGATTACATCAACGCCCATAGTTGAGCTGTTCATAAGGTTTATCTCTCATAGGCCGTCATGCTCCAAGCTTTTGGGAGCGCGGCCTTTTTGTTTTTCAGCATCACCAATGAAATTTGGGGGTAGTCTTACATGACTGCAAGAAGGGTTGTCATTACTGGGTTGGGCATGGTGGCTCCTGTCGGACTGGATGTCGATTCCGCATGGACGAATATTCAGGCTGGTAAGAGTGGCATCCAGCCGATCACCCATTTTGATGTCGGACCATTCTCGACTCAATTTGGTGGTCCAATTTACGGCTTCGAAGTCACTGACTATATCCCGAAGAAAGAAGCCAAAAAAATGGATAAGTTTATCCACTACGGTGTTGCTGCAGGTATACAGGCGATCAAGGATTCCGGTCTGGAAGTGACTGATGAGAATGCCGATCGTATCGGTGTGCTCATTGGCTCGGGTATCGGTGGAATAACCGGTATCGAAAACAGCTATCAATCCTATCTTGATGGTGGGCCGCGCAAGATTTCACCCTTTTTCGTACCTTCAAGCATAATCAATATGGTATCGGGCAATCTCTCCATCATGTATGGATTGAAAGGGCCCAACTATTCGATCGTTTCTGCCTGCAGTAGTGGTGCTCACAGTATTGCTGAGGCGGCAATGATGATTCGCTTCGGTCGTACTGATGTGATGATTGCCGGTGGTGCTGAAATGGCTACCTCACCCGTGGGATTGGGCGGCTTCGCTGCTGCTAGGGCACTTTCTCGTAGAAATGACGATCCCCAGGCAGCCAGCCGTCCTTGGGATAAGGATCGTGATGGGTTCGTACTTAGCGATGGTGCCGGTGTTGTGGTTTTGGAAGAGTATGAGATGGCCAAGGCTCGAGGCGCCACGATCTATGCTGAACTGGTAGGTGTCGGTATGAACTCCGACGCGTTTCATATGACAGCACCATCCAAGGATGGCTCTGGAGCGGCTCAGTGCATGAATTTAGCCTTGCAGGATGCGGGCATAAATCATGATCAGGTTGACTATATCAATGCTCATGGCACCTCCACCCCTGCTGGTGATGTGGCGGAAACCCTTGCAGTCAAAAGAGCGTTCGGTGACCATGCCCATAAGCTCTGTGTCAGCTCCACCAAGTCAATGACCGGTCATATGCTGGGCGCTGCCGGTGGCGCAGAGGCTGTATTTACCATTCTGGCTCTGCATAACCAGGTGGTTCCTCCAACCATCAATCTCGAGAATCAGGATCCGGAATGCGATCTTGACTATGTGCCCAACACAGCCCGGGAGATGAAATTGGATGTGGTGATCTCAAACTCTTTTGGTTTTGGGGGCACAAATGGAACCTTGGCGTTTCGAAAAGTATAGAGCCAGTTTCGAAGACCTCTGTTGCTGATTGACGGACAGCCAGCTGATCAGATACCCCTCACGGATCGTGGGTTGCAATATGGCGATGGTATATTCGAGACCATCGCAATTCAGGATGGCAGGCCCTGCCTGTGGCAAAGACATATACGTCGTTTGCAAAAGGGTGAATCGGCGCTAGGTTTCCCTCCCATAGATAAGGAGCTTCTCTGGCAGGAGGCGTATAAGCTGTGTACCGGCCGGCAACAGGGCGTTCTCAAAATCGTGCTGACCCGTGGTAGTGGTGGACGAGGCTATCGACCACCAGATCCTTGTCAACCGAGACGCATGCTCACCACTTATCCTTGGCCGGACTATCCTCAAAGTTGGTATGATCATGGCATTGTACTAAGACGTTGTGATACGCCCATTTCCCGACAAAGCCGACTTGCAGGCATTAAACACCTCAACCGATTGGATCAAGTACTGGCTAGAGCTGAGTGGCGTGATTCTGCCATTGTCGAGGGTCTGATGATGGATGAGATGAGTAATGTAATTTCTGGTACTCAGTCCAATATCTTTCTGATAAAGGGAGATCAGCTGATTACACCAGAACTCTCTCAAGCAGGCATAGCCGGTGTGGTGCGGGAGTTGGTACTTGAATTCGCAGGGCAATACTCTCTACATCCACAAGTAATTAAAGTAGGATTAGACGATCTGAAACAGGCTGATGCGCTGTTTATCACTAACTCCATATTGGGGCTATGTCCGGTAGCAAGATTCGAAGATCGCCAATATGATCTGAGTAATATTCCTTCTGAGCTGGTCAAGTTCGTTGAAAATTCATACCGAGCCGATGTGTGATGCTACTGAAACCAACTTTTTCTACAATCAGGCCAATCGGGTAATTCCGATCAGACAGTACAGCTTTCTGTAAAATGAGGGGAGAATGAACAGACTGTTAGGCATCTCAATCTTCGCTATAAGCCTTATCCTCGCCTGGGGATGGCTTGAATACGATGATTTCATTAATAATCCGCTGGAATTACCAGCAGAGGGCCTTAACTATCAGCTTGTTTCAGGCACAACCGTCAGGGGGATGGCCAATGATCTCCAACAAAAAGGGATAATTCAAAAACCCGTTCTACTGGAGTTTTTGGCTCGCTGGAATGGATCGGCCAGCCAATTAAAAGCTGGTGAGTACTATTTGCCTGCAGCTATAACACCTCCGAAACTGCTGGAAATACTCAGTTCTTCCCAGGTGGTGCAGCATGCATTAACCATAATCGAAGGCTGGACCTTTGCGCAGATGATGGGTTCGGTGCGAACAAACCCGGTTTTAAAACAGACTCTAGAGGATTTGGATGACGCACAGATTATGACCAGGCTAGGCTTTGAAGGTCAGCATCCGGAGGGGCGTTTTTATCCTGATACCTATCATTTTCCAATGGGTACGACAGACCTGCAGTTTCTACAGCGGGCCTACCAACGCATGCAGAAGACCCTAGATGAAGCCTGGGCTGACCGGGTACCCGATCTGCCTTTAAAAACACCCTATGAAGCACTCATCCTTGCCTCGATTATTGAACGTGAGACTGGACTGCCAGAAGAGAGAGAGGAGATTGCCGGGGTATTTATCAGACGGCTCAACCGCAACATGCTGTTGCAGACCGATCCGACCGTGATCTATGGCATGGGTGATCGTTATGACGGCAATATACGCAAGCGAGATTTGACCCGTGATACCCCCTACAATACCTATACACGCAAAGGCCTGACACCAACACCGATTGCTATGCCAAGTGGTGCGGCAATCAGGGCGGCACTCCACCCCAAGCCGGGCAAAACTCTCTATTTCGTTGCCACAGGGGAAGGTGGACACTATTTTTCAGAAAATCTGAAACAACACAACAATGCAGTGCGAAAGTACCAGTTAAAGCGATGAGTGAAGGCCTGAGAGGACGATTTATTACTGTAGAAGGGGGCGAGGGGGCTGGTAAAAGCAGTAACCTCTCCTTTATACGGGGTTTGTTGGAAGCAGCCGGTAAACAGGTATTGTTTACACGTGAGCCAGGGGGAACTGAACTAGGTGAAGAGGTCAGAGATCTGCTGCTGGGGCATCGGCATACAGGCATGGCAGATGACACAGAATTACTCCTCATGTTTGCAGCAAGAGCTGAACATCTGCAGCGTAAAATCATACCAGCCCTGGAACAAGGTCAGTGGGTACTCTGTGATCGGTTTACTGATGCCAGTTATGCCTACCAGGGGGCTGGTCGAGGCCTTGCAAAAGATCGAATCAAAACCCTGGAGCAGTTTGTGCAGGGTGACCTGAGACCAGATCTGACCCTGCTTCTGGATCTTCCTGTGGAAATTGGACTGGATAGAGCCGGCAAACGATCTGAGCCTGATCGTTTTGAAAAACAGGAACAGACTTTTTTCGAACAGGTGAGAAGCGGCTATCTCGATATTGCTGCAAGCGAACCTGGCCGGGTTAAAGTTATTGACGCTTCCCCTGCTTTGGAGACAGTACAGCAGCAAATATCTGCTGTGATGGCGGAATTTCTGGATCACACTGATGAGTGAGATAGCCTACAGACATCTACCCTGGCATGAGCCGCAGTGGCTTCAATTACAACAATCTGTCGATCAGGGTCGTCTACCTCACGCACTACTGTTCAGTGGCGCCTCCGGGCTTGGAAAAGAGCGCTTTGCACTCAGTTTCGCTCAATCATTGCTTTGTTCTGACAGGGACAAATCGGGCCAGCCATGCGGAAAGTGTCGAAACTGCCAATTAATGTCGAGTGGTCATCACCCCGATTTTCAGTGGGTCAGGCCAGATGAGGATAGTAAAAGTGGTGAGATTAAAATTGAGTCGATCAGAAGATTTACCGACTCAGCAGGTCTGACTACCCATTCCGCCAACTACAAGGTTATTGCAATTCAACCAGCACATCGAATGACAAACGGAGCAGCCAATAGTCTTTTAAAAACCCTTGAGGAGCCTACATCCAGTACGGTGATTTTGCTATTGACCGATCAGCCAGCGAGATTGTTACCCACCATTAGAAGTCGCTGCATGTCTTTGCTGTTTCGTCCCCCTGAGCAAGAGAGTGCCTTGAACTGGCTATCCGATAAGGTTAAATACGGAGATCCTTCACTGCTGCTCGCCCTGGCGAACGGTGCACCCCTTAAGGCCTTGTCACTGGATGATGAAGTGTTGCTTGAAAGGCGTAGTGAGATGTTGAAGCAGTTTCTTGCTTTGAGTGAGGGACGTTTGGATCCGGTGAAGTTGGCTGGTCGTTGGCAAAAATTCGACTTTAACCTATTGATGGAGTGGCTGATTGGCTGGGTTATAGATCTCCAGCGTTTGAAAATGACCAGCTCTGCCCCCTCCCTGTTCAATCCAGATAGCACTCAAGCTTTGCAGAAGACAGCCGACAAGTTAAACTCTAGGGAAATTCAAGAATATTTGGAAAATCTCTATGTTGCAAGGGGATTGGCCGATAGTAATTTAAATTTGCAACTGACACTGGAAAAACTACTTATCGAGTGGCATACCTGCTCGTCGCAGGCAGCATAGAAGATTAGGTTAAATATGGCAGGCGGACCGAAACAAGGAATACTCTCACTCACCATCAAGGATAAAAACGCCTTGTACGCTGCCTATATGCAGTTTGTTCAGTTTGGTGGTCTATTCATTCCCACCACCAAGCAGTACCGTCTTGGTGATGAAGTCTTCATGCTATTAACCCTTATGGATGAAGCAGAACGTCTCCCTGTGGCAGGTAAAATCATCTGGATTACGCCAGTTGGCGCTGAAGGCAACAGGGCTGCAGGTATAGGTGTTCAGTTCAGTGATCAGGATGGTGGCGCGGCTCGTAATAAGATCGAGACCTATCTTGCCGGTGCCCTCAAGTCAGACCGTCCCACACACACGCTGTAAATCTGATATCCAGTTCCCCTTTTATTTAAATGGCCGCTGACCGCAACTCTCCAGGGCTGATGGTGTAAAATGCGTTATCAGCCTAATAGTCAGAAAATATTACAATGCTTGTAGATTCTCATTGCCATCTTGATCGGGTTGCTCTCGATCATTATGAAAACGACTTCAATCGCTTTGTTTCAACGACCCTTGATTCAGGAATCGACCAGATGTTGTGCGTCTCCATTGATTTGGAGTCCTGGCCATCAATGGTCTCACTGGTTGAAGCATTTCCCCAGATTTCAGTATCAGTTGGGGTGCATCCGAATGACAGAGAGCGGCGTGATCCAAGCGCCTCCGAACTGGTAGAACTGGCCAGTCACCCCAAGGTAATTGCCATTGGGGAGACCGGGTTAGACTATTTTCACGGATCCGGTGATCTGGATTGGCAACGTGAACGATTTTGTCGACATATCCAAGGGGCTAAACAGGCAGAGATGCCGTTGATCATCCATACAAGAGATGCAAAATCAGATACCCTAAGCATCATGCAATCAGAGGGAGCGGATCAAACTGGCGGTGTTATGCACTGTTTCACTGAAGACTGGTCGATGGCGGAGCAGGCAATTGAGATGGGCTTCTATATCTCTTTCTCTGGCATTATCACTTTTAAAAACGCAGCGGATTTACGCGAAGTGGTGAAAAAAGTTCCGATTGATCGTCTACTGATTGAGACAGACTCTCCTTATCTTGCGCCGGTACCTCATCGCGGTAAGCCAAACCAGCCAATCTATGTTCGTCAGGTTGCAGAGTGTGTCGCTGATATCAAAAGTATGAGTATCGAAGAGGTCGCTCAGGTTACATCTGATAACTACTATCGGTGTTTTCCTTTGGCGAATCGCTAATCCTGGAGATCTTTCAGAGTGGTCTATCTCGTCGGCTGAATAGAAGTTCGATGATGATGGTAAGAATTGCTCAGGAACCCTGGTTACCTTCCACAGAATCTGAAGTCGGTAGCACCGGTTCATTAAGTGGTTTTCGTTTCAGTGGGGCATGGTGCGGCAGGGCCGCACCCTACA
>NZ_JBSYOQ010000031.1:0-3484 GCF_058244645.1 Candidatus Thiodiazotropha sp. AKAK3 | reverse complement strand
TAAGTTTTATCTTGAAATATCAGAAACAACATGGAGGTTGTTATGACAAGAGCCCGTCAATCTTTAGTGAGCTTGGAAGCCACCCCTTTCTACCACTGTATCTCCCGCTGTGTACGTCGTGCCTGGTTATGCGGAGATGATCCCTACACCGGCGAGAGCTTTGAACATAGACGCAAGTGGGTGCTTGATCGACTGCGTCAGTTGTCAGAAATCTTCGCAATCGATATCTGCGCCTATGCGATCCTGTCAAATCACTACCATGTCGTACTACATGTCGATAGTGAAAAGGCGAAAGCCTGGTCAGAGCGAGAGGTGATATTGCAGTGGACTCAACTCTATAAAGGGCACTTGTTGGCAGATCGTTATTTGTCAGGTAATTCAATGACTACAGCAGAAAGAGCTGCGCTCTCAGAGTTGATCGAAGAGTGGCGGCTACGTCTATATGATATCAGCTGGTTCATGCGCTGCCTGAATGAGCACTTAGCGCACAAAGCGAATGAAGAAGATAAATGCAAGGGTCGTTTTTTCGAAGGACGTTTCAAGAGTCAGGCCTTACTGGATGAGGGCGCACTGCTGACCTGTATGAGCTATGTGGATCTAAATCCGATAAGAGCCTCCATGGCAGAAACGCCAGAAGATTCAGAATTCACCTCGATACAAGAACGTCTAAAAGCCTACAGCCAGCAGCAGAAACCAGATAGTACAAAGCAGTCCACAAAGCTGTTTCCATTCGTAAGGATACAAGGTAATGCCCCCTTGAATGGAATTGACTTTGATGAAGAAGACTACTATCGATTGGTCGACTGGACGGGAAGAGCGATACGTGATGATAAGAGAGGCGCAATACCCGAAGAATTGGTGCCGATACTTGAACGGTTGAAATTGAATCCTGATGCCTGGTTAAGAAGTATAAAGTACTATAACAGAGACTATTTCACAGCGGTTGGAGCGATTGATCGGATAAAGGCTTATGCTCAATCCATGGAGAAGTGCTGGTTCCAGGGTCAAAGTGCAGCGAAAAGTAATTATCGTCTTGTCGTAGTTGGATAGGGAGAGAAGCGATCAAGAATCTGGCAATAGATTTCAGAACATTTAAAGTTGGGGTGTCCTCAACTACTCAATTATCCTGGCTTTCAAGCTGTTCAGTGCACTTGGAAATGTGTTAAGAGATAGATAATGGGTGACCAAGAGCGTAATAAAAAAGCATCAATACTGAAAGTCATAGTATGGGCAGCAATTGCACTTTGGGTGATATTTGTCGTTCTAGTAAAGCTAAAATTTGGTTTTTTTGGTTTTGAATTATAAATAAAGATATGGGACACCCCAACAAATATTGATAAATTCAAGTCAGTGATATAGGATTTTCAAAAGAACTTGAATCAACATGATAAACTGGACTGCCCACGAAAAGGAGTTGCGATGATTAGGAGGGGCAGCGTGGTACGGTCTTACATTCAAACAATCTTTTTGATTTTAACGTTATTGATTGCATCAAGCTGCAATCAGTCTTCGAACAGCAATAACGAAACAGACCCCAACGGAACCAGCGCCGACATTAGCATAGCGCTGGATGTAGGCAACGCCACAACAGAATCCGTTGAAGCGCTTTTTCATCCTGGGGTTGTCGGCTACGGCCTTTTGGCACTGGATAAAAACGGTAACAACTTTATTCCCGCCTATTTCGGCCTGAACGAATATCTTGACGCCACTAGCGACCGCGGTGGCTATGTGGTGATCGACGAGCTAAGTGATCGACTGAGAAGCATGACCGCCCTCGGCGATGACACAGAACTACTGAGCCACCTGAACGAGGTAAACGAGGCCGTCTCCCTTATTGATCTGCGCAATAACAGGGTGCAACTGCTACTTGGCTGCGCGCTGCCGGACGCACTCTCCAAATGGAGTGGCTACAACCACAACATTCGTAGCGGCTACAATAATGATGATTCCGCTCAACCTCTGTATGCCTGTGCCCCGTTGAGAGACGATGCGGCAAGAGCTACCTGGCAACGCCTGATGCAGTCCACAGCCGAGTTTTTCAGCGCTTATGGGGACAAGGTGGTCTTTATCATCGGCAACGAACCTGAGACCTATTTCGGAGGCGATTTTAATGAGCTTTATGACCTTTTTGAAACCACTGCGAGCGGCTTAAGGGCCGGTAACCCCAATGTAAAGATCGGCGGCCTCACCACAAGCCATTACGACCAGAGCATTCTGAATAAAGCCTACCTGACCTACCATGATGATCCGGATCTGAGCAACAATATCGACGAAAGTTATTTCACGTCGGAGATTCAGGATCTGGGACTACCATTGATAGAAGCCTGGCTGCAGAGACTGCAGCAAAACAGCCTGCCCATTGATCTCATCCAAACGAAAAACTTCAACGGCAACCCATCCCCCGCGACCAGCGGCTTTTGGGTGGATGAGATTGCCGAGATAGAATCCTGGCTGCAAGCGAATCCACAAGCCCACAGCGGTAGCGTGGATATGTTCTATACCGATTTTCCCGGCTGGCATACTGTCTGTGCGGAAGACAATCATGGCGATCGGGAGTCAATCTGGGACTCGGAGTACTTTCCCGCCTGGTATGTGAGTACCTATATTGCCATGAAGGCCTATCAACTTGGGCACACGGGTGTCATCAACAACGTTGAACCCCTGCTTGCCTTTCTGATCGAATACGGCTATTCCACCTTCTTCCATACCTCCTGTGAAACCGACCAGTCGAGACCTGCCGGATTCAACGGTTCAATTAGCCTTAGTGCAGGCCAAACATCCATTGGTGGACAAGAGATAAAAACCTATATCCCCAAACCTATCCTCAACAGCTTGCACCTTTTGACGGGATTCAATGGCTCCCTGATTCCTCTGGATAGCGGTGACAGAAATGTGCATATGGTGGCGTCCTACGATAGCTCCAACGGTGAGACCGCCATACTTATCAGTTACTTTCTACCGTCAGCCTTAAACTATCATACTGCCGGATTCCAAGGGTATGAGTGGGGGCAGCTATTCAAGAATAACTATGGCATAGCCTATGATAAGGATGAATTGAGTGAGATGACCCCCAACCCTATGCTGCAGACCTACATGGACGACCCTGAGAGACCAAAAGATCTCATAACTGACCTGCTGCAGGGACCACAAACACTCAACATCGATGACCTTGGCGTCAGCCCTGAATTTAGCGCATTCCTGAGTGCCAGCCGCGAAGCTGGCATGGCAAACCAGGTACTTAAGGAGGAGGCTGAAACTGGTCGATACAAAACCCTCTCCATCAACCTCGAGGGACTAGTGGCAGGCAGCTACACTCTGCAGCGGCAGGTTGTCGACAAGGAGCACGGCAACGCCAATACCCATCGCTATGTTATTCACGACGACCTGGAGTCAGCCTACGCCTCTGGCGGGATTGATGCCCTCAAGGCTGCTGCCATTAGTTATCATGACCAGTATGGCGTGAACTCCACGCGCCTGCTAGACC
>NZ_JBSYOQ010000026.1:0-95515 GCF_058244645.1 Candidatus Thiodiazotropha sp. AKAK3 | reverse complement strand
CTTACCAAGGGGTGCAACGCCGCAATCGCGGCTTGAGTGGCTTCCCGCAGGGCGAGGCAGGTGATTTAAACGCAAACTGAGATAGGCCTTGTCTAAATATAGGGTTTATATGACGCACCACACTAGGGTTATCCCCAGTGCTCTAAACGATCAAAATCATATAGTCTCCTAGTAGATCAAGGAAATGAGAGACAGGAGATTTGACCATGAATGGTTCAAGCGTCGCCCCAGGTGGCCAACAGACATCAGCTTCAAGCTATCTGCCTGGTGCATTTCGTACTACTCCTCACAGTTCAAGCCGAAACAATTGCGACGCGACTCAAGAGGTCGCTGATCTATTTAGCCAGGGCAGGCAGGGAGAGGCGGTTGCCCTTCTGAACAGTATGAAAGATGGACAACCCATGGTCATGCAGCAAGCCTTTGATCGGATGGTCAGCGCAAAACTGCAATACTCGATATCAACCTATGATACTCAGGCCATGCAGACCTTAACCCCCTCTCCAGCTGAAGTAGGAACAGCAATTCGACTGATCAACGCGGCGGGCAACAATCCTCCAGAGATGCCAAACACAACCGGCCTGACTGAACAACAGAAGTTTGAAGTCTATTCCAGTATTGTCCAGACTCGTGGTGACACTACCGCCCTGAATGATCTAAAGAGTGGAAACAGTGTGGTTGTTGGTCTACGTTCGGAAAACAGCACCTTGGAAAATAGTGGTAGAGGAGTCTATGACGACCGCATTGCTGTCATCTCCAGAGAAGCCAATGGCACGGTACATGTAGAAGAGTTTTTTCGTGTATCAACAGAACCTACAGCACAATACGATGCTAATTTGGCGAACCATCCTGACAACCGCTACAGGCGAGCAGAAGGTGATGATGTGACAGGGGACGGTGTACCTGATCAAGGCAGACTTGCCTCACCACAAACTATACAGATGTACGAGGACACGCATAGAAATCCAGCCTCTGCAGGAGGCACTGACTTTGCCCTAAGACCGACGCAACAGGCAGTCAGTCAAGGGCAAGGTGGCGTAGAAAGATTCACTGCGGGAAATGGTTATATCGATAATAGCGATCCAGCAGCGATCAGTGATCTGAATCGCACATTCAAGATCCACTCCGGAAGCCGGACCAATACTGACTCGGCAGGTTGCACGACCATACACCCAGATGACTATATGCGTTTTGAAAACAGCGTCACCAGCAATAGCTCACAAGGCACATGGAACTACGTATTAACAGAGGTTTCACCATAATCACACAGCATAAATACACCATCGACGCTCAAAGACTTAAGCATGTGCTTGTCGTGCTGCTCTGCTCTCTACAAGCAACTGCCACCCTGGCAGAAGAGGCCTGGTTACCAGCTTCTGAAACAGATTGTCGGCTTGAGGGCTGGTCAAAGGATACTCATCAGGATGGTTTAGAGGTTCGCTCATCAGCAACTGCCCATGCAGAGGTGCTCGGAACCTTACCCGCCTATGTGAAAAATTTTAGCAGCCACAACTTTGGTATTGAGTTCCAGATTATCGGATCGCACAACGGCTGGATGAAGATTACCGGTGCAAAAGACGATCCGAATCGAAGCAACCTGCCGCTTAGGTCTACCTATAGCGGAACGGGCTGGATTCCTGGAGACAGGGTGGATTTTATCGTGCAGTCAGGTAGTGGTTATCTACTTCCGGATGCTGCGAGTCGAAAAGCACTCGACCTTCATGGTGATTGGTTAACCTCAATGGGGGATATAGAGCTTATTGTGGCCTGCGATGGTGAATGGGTACTGCTCGACTATTCCCTTAAAAAGAGACGCAATCAGCAAACCTTATCACTGAGAAAACTATCTATTGATGAACAGAAGGCCTCTAAAGGCCGCGCTTGGTTTCGTGGTATCTGTGCGAACCAGGAAACCACATGTGAAACTGAGACTGCTCTAGACGCTAAAATCGAGTAACAAGCCAATAAACACCACCATGCCGAACAGATTGTTATTCATAAAGGCTTTAAAGCAGGCCCTGGACTCCCGCTCTCGAGTCAACCACTGTTGATAAATGAACAGGATCGCGGCAGCAGCAATCCCAAGATAGTAGAGTTCACCGCGATCACTCAAAAAACCGATCAGAACCAGTAAGCCGATCATCACAGCCTGCAGCACTCCCATAATAAAATTATCATGCCTGCCAAAGAGTATCGCGCTGGATTTGACTCCGATTTTAAGATCATCATCCCGATCCACCATGGCATACTGGGTATCGTAGATCAGAGCCCATAGGATGGCACTGAGGAACAGTAACCAGGCCAATAGAGGCAGGCTTCCGGTGAGGGCCATAAAAACCATCGGCACTGCCCAGCCAAACGCGGCACCCAGTACCACCTGTGGCAGGTGAGTGAAGCGCTTCATAAATGGATAGAGTGTTGCCAGCCCCAATGCCACAAGAGACATGAAACGGGTGGGCCAATTTAGAAAAATAAGCAGGCTGGCTGCGAGAAGTGAAAGTGCGACAAAAACTGCGATTGCTTCACCAGGTTTCACAAGTCCGGCGGCGATGGGACGGCTCTCAGTTCTGGCCACATGACCATCAAAATCCCGATCTGCATAGTCATTAATTGCGCAGCCCGCAGAGCGCATGATCGCCACCCCCAGACTGAACACCAGAACCATTCCCCAGGGTGGTGAGCCCTCTCCCGCTATCCACAGTGACCACAAGGTTGGCCAAAGCAGTAGTAAAATACCGATAGGTCGATGCAACCTCACTAGCAGAACATAGTTTCTCAAACGTTCTCGCCACTCCCAAGATGGCGACATGGCCATATTCTGAGCACGCCTCGTCATTGTTTGCCACACCTCTGCATCGGCAAATCTGGAAGAAAGAGTTCGTTAATCAAAATCGGCCTGGAATCAACGTAAAATAGAGTTCGCCTGCCCCAGAGTTGCTCTGGCATCTGTTCAAGCTGCGAACTTGCGGCATCAAATAGGGTATGGCCTGGAGTAAGCCGGGCGATCAGTGTAGAACCGCGAGATACTTTCGGGTCAGAGAAGAGCACGGCACCCAGCGGACGCTCTCCGAGCTGCATTAGACGTCTTGCTGACCCTTTCAGGGTCTTTACGGGTATCCAGGTTCTGGCAAATACCCATGGTGCATCCTCGCACAGCAGAACCACATCACGGATCAGCGCCAAACGCCCCTGTCTGATATGTAGCGCCTGGCGTTCGCTGTTTAGCGGTATATCCCACCCCTGCTGAAGCAGACGCACCCTGAACCTGCCTTCTCCACAATGCTCTATAACCCGCTTGGTCAAAGAACCCGTGTCGCGCAACCAGGCCTGAGCATCAATAGGAACACCGCCATAACGACGCTGTGACCAATCGCTCCAATTGGGTTCCCGTTGTGACCTCTTACTGCTTCGCTGATTCAAGCTATGTTCCTTGAAAAATCTAGATTATCGCACAGCAGACGAGCACTTGACGAACATCTCTAAATAGCAGGAGATCCTGGATGGCTCGATTGATTTCAGGCATCTCAAACCCGCCCATAATCAACACGATCACCCAACCACCTTTTGACCAGGTTTGAAGCGCCAGGTGGATCAAGTTTCAACATCATTTCTGCGGCCTCACGTACATCATCCAGAATATCCTGGTCCCTGATCAGATCGGCAATACGCAACTGCATCTCTCCCGTCTGACGGGTACCAAGCACCTCTCCTGGCCCCCGCATTTCCAGATCTTTCTGGGCAATCAGGAAACCATCTCCTGTTTCACGCAGTATCGCCAAGCGCTCCTTCGCCTGGAGAGACAAGGGCGACTGATACATCAGAACACAGTGGCTCTCTGCACTGCCACGCCCTACCCTGCCACGTAATTGATGTAGCTGCGCCAAGCCCAACCTTTCCGGATTTTCAATGATCATCAGGCTTGCGTTGGGTACATCCACGCCGACTTCAATCACGGTCGTAGCTACCAGCAAGTCGAGTTCTCCCGACTTGAAGGCCGCCATCATCCGCTCTTTTTCATCCTGCTTGATACGTCCATGAACCAATCCAACATTGAGATCAGGCAAGGCCTCTGACAATAACTTCTCTGTCTCTTCCGCCGCCTGACACTGCAGGACCTCAGACTCCTCGATCAAAGTGCAGACCCAATAGGCCTGACGACCCTCTGCGCATGCTGCCTGCACACGGGCAACCACTTCATCGCGACGCCCGCTTGAAATCACTGCAGTAGCCACCGGCTTACGACCGGGAGGTAAACCATCGATTACTGAGAGATCGAGATCCGCATAGGCTGTCATCGCCAGCGTACGCGGGATTGGGGTTGCGGTCATAATCAGCTGGTGTGGTATATGGTTTTGTCGCTGACCTTTTTCCCGCAATGCAAGTCGTTGATGAACGCCAAATCGGTGTTGCTCGTCAATAACTATCAATCCAAGGTCACTGAATGTTACATCATCCTGAAACAGGGCTTGAGTTCCGACAACCATCTGCACCTGACCTGAGGCTATGTGTTGCAAAACCTGTTCTCTGGAGCGCCCTTTGAGTCGTCCGGTAAGCCAGGCTATCTCTACCCCCAAGGGCTGTAGCCATTGACTGAAATTGCGCAAATGCTGCTCTGCAAGCAATTCAGTAGGGGCCATCAATGCAACCTGACTCCCGGCACCTATCACCTGAAGCGCTGCCAGTGCACTGACCACTGTTTTACCTGATCCAACATCACCCTGCACCAAACGCTGCATCGGTTTGGCTGAGGCCAGATCCTCTTCTATTTCACCAACAACTTTAACCTGGGCCTCAGTCAGACTAAAGGGCAAAGCCTCTATTAAATCCTGCTGCAGAGGGTTCTTAACGGGGTAAACAGTAGTCTCAATACTTTGGTGCCTGGCGCGGACAATCAAGAGGCTGATCTGATGCGCCAACAGCTCCTCAAATGCGAGCCGTTGCTGGGCTGGGTGTTGACCGGACAACAACAGCTGCAGATCCACATCCGGAGGTGGTCGATGCAGAAAACAGACGGCTTGAAGCAGATTTGGTAACTGAAAACGACCCAGCAGGGTAGCTGGCAGTAATTCAGGCAGAGAGGTGGGCTGCAGCTCTAAAATATCTAGTAGCTGCCGCATCAACCCCCTTAAGGTCAACTGGTGTACGCCTTCTGTTGTCGGGTAGACCGATGTCAACGCTTCATCTACAGCCATCGGTTCACCAACATTGACTGCCTGATACTCAGGATGAACCATCTCCAGGCTGTTAGGGCCGCTACGGACTTCACCGAAGCATCGTAGACGCACACCCCGAGCCAAGGCCTGACGCTGAGCATTACTGAAATAGAAGAATCGTAAAAACAGGCTCCCGGTGCCATCAGACAAATGCACCATCAACGAGCGTCGTCGTCCAAACTTAATCTCCGACAGATCCACCTCACCTTCGATAACCACCTGATCCCCCCGACGCAAACTGCCAATGGGGTGAACCCGGGTACGATCCTGATAGCGCAAAGGGAGATGGAACAGAAGATCCTGAAGCGAACTGATCCCCAGTTTGGCGAGTTTTTCGGCATTCCTTGCCCCGACCCCTTTCAACAGTGTGACAGGCTGATCGGCCAGACTTTTAGACGAAGTATCCTTGATCAATGTCGACTCGTTTTCACTCTTTTAGATGTAAACTACCCTTCCTACTCAGACAGCAGTCAAGGTAGATCGCTCATAATGAAAATCGGCAGCTAGCTATAAGCCTGGGCCAAACATATGTCGGAACATGGCATGATTGACAGGTTGCCTTAATGATTAGCATGCCAGAACAGGCGGGAGTAAAGCAAAAATGGTGTTTCAGGAAACACTAAACATTCAAACACAGGGCAGGAAGACATATGACATTACCCACCAGGTAGCAGAAATAGTCGCGCAATCGGGTATCAGAACCGGTATCTGCCAACTCTTTATACAGCACACCAGTGCCTCATTGATCCTGTGTGAAAATGCTGATCCCGATGTCCGCTCAGACCTGGAAAGATTCATCTCCAGACTGGTACCTGACGGCGATCCGATCTTTGATCATATCCAGGAAGGAGCTGATGATATGCCTGCCCATGTTCGCTCCATCCTGACCCATCTGGATCTAAGCATACCAATTACTAATAGAGATCTTACACTAGGCACCTGGCAAGGGATCTATCTTTGGGAGCATCGAACCCATCCACACAGGCGTCGAATAATGGTGACACTATTTGGAGAAGCGTAAACAGCCGTCTATTCGAAGACTGCAGCTAAGCTACGTGTTAGGTGTTTTCACTTAAGCATGGTGCGGCAGGGCCGCACCCTACATTAGTGAATCCATCCAAACAGTAGTGGCTATTTGCCGCATCTGAAGATGCTTCTATTAATCCAGCTTTACCCGTCCGCCAAACAAGCGACCAACCAGACTTTTTTTGGATTTCCGCACCCACTCTTCCCTTTCACTAAGTAGCATCTTTGAAAGGTTGACCAAGGCTTGAAGGGACTTGGTCTTGGCTATCTGCATCCTTATTTCAGTCTGCTCAGTGGCACTGTTCCAGGGCCCGCCATTGTTTTTACGAATAAAACTGACGACATGCTGATGCAGAGCATTACGTAACTCAGCAACCAGATCTGCTTCTGCTTTTTTCGGATCTCTGCCCACCAATCCCTGAACATATTTCTTGGCTTGTTTCGGAGTCACCAATTTCAATGTCACACAATCATTGGCTAAAAGATGTTCCATTTCAGCACGCCGATCCTTAAGACGTTCCGGCATCGACTTGGCGTCTGGTACATAGCCTGATTCTTTCTTATGATCGCGCTCAGGTTTGGGTTGTTTTTCCTGCTTCTCTTCGCCATCATCAATTGGATTATCGGAGGTTGAGGAAGCCTCGTCTACGGCTGGACCAGCCTCATTCAGCTGGTCAATTTCCCGCTCAAGCCAAGCCGCTTGTTCATTCAGGGCTGCATGAAAATCTGTGATAGAGCTATCATCCGATAGCATTGCCATAGTTGCTTCTTCGAGTATCTGTACATAGTAAGAAATTATACTGGGATCAGAAACACCACGGGATTGGCAGATAACAAAGGCCCTGCCCTTTATATTTACCTGCATCATCTGCTGAAGTTTGTTGCTCATCACGCTCCGATATCTGTTGACATCAAAATGTGGGCTTTTTTACAGCTAACCCATTATGAATCGATTTCCATAACTGCATCCATCTCTACTTCTGCACCTTTTGGAAGTGCGGCCACACCAATAGCTGCCCTTGCCGGGTAGGGTTGTGAAAAGTAATCGGCCATCACCTCATTTACTACAGGAAAATGGACTAAATCGGTAAGAAAAACGTTCAGTTTAACGACATCAGAAAGGTTTCCGCCAGCCGCTCTCGCAACTGCATGCAGGTTATCGAACACCCTTCTGATTTGCTGTTCAATACCACCCTCAACCATCTCCATAGTCTCGGGAACCAAGGGAATCTGACCCGACAAATAGACTGTCTGACCAACTTTAACCGCTTGGGAATAGGTTCCTATAGCTTGCGGAGCCTGGTCAGTTCGGATGATTTCTCGACTCATTATGAAATTCCTCTTTTTTTATTGGACCTGCCATATGATCCTATACTATTTATCTGTCAAAGAGATAAATAAAAGCACATTGCAAGAACTCAAAGCTCAACACTTAGTGACTGAATCCTCTACTTGACTCGATTGATGCGCATCACAGATGGCAACGATCTTACCTGACGCATAATCCTCGCCAGATGACGACGACTCTTCACGGTAATGATGAATACCAATGTTGACGAGAGACCATCCCGCTCTTCTGAGCCAACATGCTCGATGTTGGATTCCTGCTGAGAAATCACCGAAGCCACAGAAGCCAATACCCCACGCTGGTTACCAGACTCAACCCTGATCTTGGTCGCGAATTCACCTTTTACATCGGTTTCCCATTCAGCCTCAATCCACTTATGACCATGCTTCTTGTAGTCTCCCAGGTTGGGGCAGCCCTGACGGTGAATTACGATCCCCTTACCCGGATTGAAGACACCAACAATGGCATCACCTGGTATCGGCCAGCAACACTTTGCGAAGTTGACGACCATGCCTTCAGTGCCCCTGATCGCCAATCCACCCGAAGGCTGCTCTATCTCTTGTGGACTGGTTTCATTCACAGCGGGAGCCATCTCTTCTCCTGCCATACGCCGGGCAATCAACATTGGCATATGATTACCCAGGGCTATGCCGGCAAGCAGCTTATCCAAGCTCTCCAGCCGGAACTCTTCCAATACCTTTTCCACCTGCTCTTTATCTATCTCATCCAACTTCAGTGAAATCAGGTTCAACTCTCTTTCCAGCAATCGCTTACCCAAATTTACCGCTTCCTGATCCTGAAGATTCTTCAGATAGGAGCGGATATTGGCTCTGGCCTTGCCGGTAACGACAAAATTCAGCCAGGCAGGACTGGGGCCAGCAGTTTCAGAATTGATGATTTCCACTGTCTGGCCATTATGCAATCGGGTTCGCAATGGCACCAGGCGGCGATCAACCCGTGCCGCAACACAGGTATTACCAACATCGGTATGGACGCTGTAGGCGAAATCTACAACCGTAGCGCCTTTAGGAAGCACCATGATGCGTCCTCTGGGAGTGAACACATAGACCTCATCAGGGAACAGGTCGACTTTGACGTGCTCCAGAAACTCCATTGAGTCACCAACGCCTTGCTGCATTTCCAGTAGGTTTTGCAGCCAGTCAGAGGCTCTGGACTTAACCCACTGCCCACTGGCCTCGCCGGTTTTATACATCCAATGTGCAGCAATACCGGATTCAGCCAGCTTGTCCATCTCTTCTGTACGGATCTGAATTTCAATCGGGATGCCCTGGGGGCCGAACAACACGGTATGCAAAGATTGATAGCCATTCGCTTTGGGTATCGCGATATAGTCTTTGAACCTGCCAGGCATTGGTTTATAGAGATTGTGCACCACACCGAGTACCCGATAGCAGGTATCAACCCGTTCGACCACGATACGAAAGGCAAATACATCGACGACTTCAGAAAAGCTGAGCTTCTTCTCTACCATTTTTAAATAGATACTGTAGAGATGCTTTTGGCGGCCGTAGACCTGCCCCTGGAAATCCTCTTGCTCGAGACGGGCGCCCAAAGCCTTCTCAACATTCTCCACCAACTCCCTGTGATGCCCTCTGGCATCGGCCACCGCCTTTTTCAGAGCGCGATATCGCATTGGCCAATAGGCGGCAAAACCCAGCTCTTCCAATTCGAGTCGCATGCTGTTGATGCCTAAACGATTGGCAATCGGCGCAAAGATATCCAGTGTCTCCTTGGCGATTCGGCGAGACTTGTCCGGGCGCATAACCCCAAGTGTGCGCATATTGTGCAGTCGATCTGACAGCTTGATAAGGATCACACGAATATCCTTGGTCATCGCCAACAGCATCTTACGCAGACTTGCAGCCTGGGCCTCGGCCTGAGAATTAAAATCGATTTTTGAGAGCTTGCTGACCCCATCCACCAGTTCAGCAATCTCTGAATCAAAGGTATCGGCCAGCTGCTCCTTGGCAGTTGGTGTATCCTCGATCACATCGTGCAGTATGGCAGCCATCAGGCATTTATAGTCCATGCGCATGGTAGCCAGGATGCGGGCCACAGCAACAGGATGATAGATATAGGGTTCGCCTGTCTTCCGATGCTGCCCTACATGAGCTTCAGCCCCAAACAGGTAGGCACGATAGACTTCGCGTATATGATCCGAAGAGAGATACTCTTCCAGGTAGGCGCACAGATCACTGATCAGGAAACGCGGCGTATCCTGATCATTATCTATAAGGCCTAAAGGGTTGCTCATCCGGGCACTCCACAATCGCTGTTATAGCGATTCTGTGCTGATTCAGCCCTATGTTGCAAGTCGATAAGCGGGAAAAATGTTATGCGCGGTCATTTTGACCGCGAATGAAGGGAGCTGGTTATTGATTTGATCCCATTGGGGAGATATCCACATCCATAATTGCCTCATCCGTAACCGATTCCTGGCTAGCTATCTGTGCATCCACATCCTTATGATTGATCAAGCCCTCAGCAATTTCACGTAGTGCCATGACGGTAGGCTTGTCATTTTCCCAGGGTAGCAGCGGCTCAACGCCATTCACCAGCTGGCGGGCACGTTTCGTGGCAAGCAATACCAGATCAAAACGGTTATCAACATATGCCATACAATCTTCAACTGTCACGCGTGCCATGGTTTATCCCCAGAGGAATTGATACTTGATCGGCCCACAAGGCCGGGAAAAGATGGAGATCATAAACTATGTTTACATCAAAGCCAATTTCATGAGGTAAAAATAGCCTTGAAACAACACCATTCAGTTAAAAAACCTCGCAGGAGGGACCCCCAGATTTTGCCGGAACATGGCAATAAATGCACTGGGGCTAGCATATCCAAGCTCGTATGAGACCTCTGTAACTGAAGCACCATTACCAAGCCTGTCTATCGACTCCAAGAGTCGCAGACGTCGTCTCCAGGCCCCGAAGCTCATCCCCAAATGACGCAAAAAGAGTCTCCCAAGGGTGCGCTCACTTGCACCGATCAGTTTTGACCACTCTGCCAGAGTCCTGTTATCTGCTGGATTTTGAAGCATTGCATCTGTCACCTTTGAGACCTTTGGCTCATCGGAAAAAGGCAGATAGAAGTGAAACTGCTCAATTTTTTTCAGCTGATCTATGATCACCAACATTAAGCGGGCTTCGGCAGTATCGGGCAGATACTCATTTCCGATCGCTGTGGCTTCAAGTATTAAAGCCTGCAACAGCGGTGACACCCTCAAAACAGAACACTCCACAGGCAGATCTGTCGTGTGGCTGGGATCGATATAGATCGACCGAAGAGAAACAGCCTGGGCCATTTCAACCTCATGCATTACCCCACCAGGAATCCATACCGCCTGTGATGGCGGTACAAGCCAGGCGCCATCGTCTGTGGTCGCTTTCATCGCTCCGCGAATGGCAAACAGCAACTGCCCCCGAAGATGAGCATGCCTGGATACCTGCTCAGATGCCTTCCGCTCACCGGAAATGGACAACACAGGCCGCTCGGGATCAACGATATATCCCACGTGAACAAGCGAGTCCACTGTCTGTTTTTCACTATTCATTGTCATATTATAGCTATTACGCCAAATAAAAATGGCCGCATAATATATTCATGCCAAACATTCTGACCAAAATTCAACACCGCCCCGAAATTCTGCTGCTTCTGCTGGCGATAGCAGTGCCACTCAGTTTTGCCACCTGGCAGACCCTGTTGAACAATTTCGCGATCGAACGAGCGGTTTTTTCAGGAAGGGAGATGGGCATACTCCAAAGTCTTCGTGAGATACCGGGCTTTCTCGCTTTTGGCGTGGTTTTTCTGCTGCTGTTGGTACGTGAGCAAAAACTGGCCTATATCTCGTTGGCTCTGCTCGGAGTAGGCACTGCGCTGACAGGTTTCTTCCCATCTGCTTTAGGGCTATATATCACTACCGTCATTATGTCTGTCGGTTTCCACTATTACGAAACACTGCAGACTTCCCTGGCCCTGCAGTGGACCGACACATCCAATTCTGCCGAAGTTCTGGGTCGATTGATCGCTGCAGGCTCATTTGCATCGATAATAACCTTCGGACTGATCTGGCTTGGGGATAATCTGCTGCAACTGGATTACCGCTGGATCTATCTGGTTATGGGTAGCCTGACACTGCTGATTGCTCTGGGCGCCTGGTTCATCTTCCCCCTGTTCCCCCAAAAAACAGAGCAGCACAAGCATATGGTATTGCGAAAACGATATTGGCTATTCTATCTGCTGACCTTCATGTCAGGGGCCCGTCGTCAGATCTTTGTGGTATTTGCAGGATTCTTAATGGTGGAGAAGTTCGGATATAGCGTCTCCCAGATTGCCATGCTGTTTCTGATCAATGCTTCAATCAATGTTTTTCTTGCCCCTCGCATCGGACGAATGATTGGCAGAATCGGTGAACACAAGGCACTGCTTATTGAATATGCCGGATTGGTGTTGGTATTTTGTGGCTATGCCCTGGTCGAAAATGTCATCATGGCAGGCGCGCTCTATATTGTTGACCATCTCTTCTTTGCCATGGCAATTGCTCTGAAAACCTACTTTCAGAAAATAGCCGCCAAAGAGGATATTGCCTCGACAGCCGGGGTCAGTTTCTCTATCAACCATATCGCTGCGGTTATCATTCCGGCACTATTCGGCCTGATCTGGCTTAGCTCACCAGCCCTGGTGTTCTATGCTGGCGCGGCTATGGCAGCCATCTCTTTTGCCCTCTCCCTACTGGTTCCTGAAGCACCCACACAAGGCAGAGAGAGTCGTCTTGCCTACTCCACCGCAGTTGGAAATTGACGATAACCAGCTGCGGAATATGCATTTAATCTCATAGGGTTAGGGCTACAGCTCTATGTTGCGGCGCTTGAGCCATAACTTGCGAACCGTGCCTTGTTCTGAGCCACTCTTGTAGACCTGAGTGTCGGGATACTTATCGTCAGGGACTAATAATCCATGGGAGATAGTGCATTTTTACAGAATTTCGAATACCCTCACCGAACTTTGCATCTATCTGCAACCCGGCACTCCAGGGATAATACCCAGGCCTGAGCTTGAATCGCACCACGCGACGCTTCGTCTATGTTGCTAGATATAAACAGACTGGGCATGCCATCCTAATTAGTCTCCTAAGCTGGATATCATTCCCCGAATTAGAAGTTCGATGAAGATAAAAGTCAGTGAATTAATCGTAAGATATTTAGAGCGTTTAGGCGTTGATACAATATTCGGTATGCCCGGCGCTCACGTTCTACCCATCTACGACGCACTCTACGATTCTAAGATTGAAGCCGTACTTGCCAAACACGAGCAGGGTGCAGCCTTCATGGCAGGTGGCTATGCAAAATCATCTGAAAAAGTCTCAGCCTGCATCGCAACGGCCGGACCAGGGGCAACCAACCTGATAACCGGCATTGCCAATGCCTACGCCGACAAACAGCCTGTATTAGTGATCACAGGGGAGGCCCCCACCTATATCTTTGGAAAAGGAGGTCTTCAGGAGAGTTCAGGTGAAGGCGGCAGCCTCGATCAGGTTGCACTATTCAAACATATCACCCGCTACAGCAAATCCATCGAACGAGTCGACTATCTACCGCAGGTTTTAACCCAAACCACCAAGGCGTTGTTGGAGAGTAATCCTGGCCCGGTTCTATTGAGCATCCCGTTCAATGTTCAGAGCGAACTTGTTGATGAAGAGATATTGGACGAGCTCTCATTCAACCTGCCACATGCACCAGTCAGTCTAACCAGTGACTTGGTCAGTAGTATCCTGGAACTATTGAATGAAGCCAATCATCCGGTAATTGTTGCTGGATACGGCACCATTCGATCAGGTGCACAGCAAGCTTTATCAGAGCTCAGTAACTTGTTAAACATCCCTGTCGCCTCAAGCTTAAAGGCCAAAGGGGTGATCAATGAGCGGTCGGATCTCTCCCTGGGAAGCCTCGGCGTAACCTCGAATGGGGTCGCCTATCAATACATTAGGGAGAATGCTGATCTGTTGATTGTACTTGGGGCCAGTTTTAATGAAAGAACAAGTTATGTTTGGGACAAGTCGCTGCTTGGTAATCTGAAAATCATCCAAATTGATCAGGCAGCCCACCAACTGGGAAAAGTCTTAAATACCGACCTTGCAATATGTGGCGATATCAGTCAGATCCTTGAAACATTGCTGAACGTTCTCAAGGATCAGAAAAGCGGACATTCAGGCACTCCAAAGATTGAGCAATCGATCAATCAGTTAAAAAGTACTTCCGATAATGGTTATACCATTTTTAAATCCGGATTCTCCCTGATCGAAACCTTCTACAAAGAGTTGAGCGCACGATTCTCTGATGAAATACGGGTATTTGATGACAATATTATTTTTGCCCAGAACTTCTACGATGTCGCTAACCACCATCACTACCACCCGAACGCAGGTATCTCATCCCTGGGACATGCAATACCTGCTGCGATTGGTGCACAATTCACTGAAATCCTACCGAGCTTTGCGATTCTTGGAGATGGTGGTTTTCAGATGTGCTGCATGGAAATCATGACAGCGGTCAACTACAACAAACCTCTGAATATCGTCATGTTTAATAATGGCACCATGGGTTTAATACGAAAGAACCAACATCAACTTTATGACAAGCGCTTTATAAACTGTGACTTCGTCAACCCTGACTACCACCATTTAGCCCAATCATTCGGTATACAATATAAACAGATAACCAATATTGACCAACTGGCAGATCTGTTCGAAAACCAGGATCTCCGTCAATCCATCAACTTGATAGATATCGCGATTGATAAGAACGCCTTCCCCAACTACTCTTCAAAACGTTGAGTGAATAATGGCACACCTGAAACCAGTGGTGCTCAACCAGCTAATCGATTCTACCAATATCGAAGTAGATAATCAGAGTCTCATTAAGAGACTCAATGAGCACAAACTTAAGCCGGAGAGCCAACTCACAGCAGAAAATCTGCTTGAACTATACAACAGCGCAGCAATAACTTTAGAGAGACGATTATCCGAAAGCGGCTACCCCGATAGCTTACTGAAACAGCAACAGCTTCTTTTCCATGAAATGGAGTCTCAGCTATCCCAGCTTGCTGGTGATGATCGTCATAACTTTATCATTGTTATACCGATCGCAGACAGACCACAACATCTGAAAAACTGCCTGAATTCACTACTGACACTATGCCAACGATTCTACTATGGCGGCAGAGAGGGCGACCGATATAAAAAAATCAATGTTTTGGTCGCAGATGATAGTCAGAGTGAGCAGAATAGAGAGGCTATTAAACTGACTGTTGAGACATTCGATCGCTTAGGATTGTCCAGTACATATTTCGGACTGGAAGAGCAACAGTCACAAATTGCCAAACTTGACCGCCAACAAAGATCAAAGATTAAAAGGATTATAGGTGATCAGCCAACTGATACCTTCTACCATAAAGGCGCCTCCATCACGCGTAACATCTGTTATCTGAAACTGAATGAACTGATCAATAAAAAAAATAATACACTAACCTGGTTCGTAGATAGCGACCAGGAGTTCCAGGTTAACTTTGGAAGCGATAGTAAATCTGTCTATGGAATAAACTACTTCCACCAGATCGACCATATCTTTTCTCATACCAGTACCCAGGTACTTACTGGTAAGGTTGTAGGAGACCCACCCGTCTCTCCAGCTGTAATGGGCGGTAACTTTCTGGACGACGTTGCCGGCTTTATATCCAAAGTTAAAAACCTGGACCCTCACCATGCCTGTGAATTTCACCAGCAAGACTCTCCTACTGTAGAAGATGCGGCATATCATGACATGGCCGACCTTTTTGGCTTCAAAACCAAACATAGCACCTATAACTACTGCTGCACCTTAGATGGCGACCATAGCAACAAGGTGTGTTTAACTGACTTTGCTGCAAAGCTGAACGCCTTCTTTGACGGACAGCACCCAACACGTCAATCCCATTACATCCATTCAGCTTTGCACTCGAGTATCACCCCTGCCCGTACCGTCTACACCGGCAACTACATAATCAATGGTAGTGCGCTTCACCATTTTATACCCTTTGCCACTTTAAGCCTCAGAATGGCTGGCCCAGTACTTGGACGTCTTCTTAAATCTGAATTAGATGGCGCTTTCATCTCAGCAAACCTACCCATGATGCATAAACGCACCCTGATAGAGACCAATGAATCTGAATTCAGATCCGGTGTAGAACGGCAACACAATTGTGTCGACCTTAGTGGTGAATTTGAAAAACAGTTCTTTGGTGACGTGATGTTGTTTACCATACAACGACTGACTGAGCTTGGGTTTCCAAAAACAGTACCCAATGACAAGGTAGTTGAACAAACCATTGCGCACATCACCAAGAATATGCTTGATAAATATTTGCTAAAACAAGACCAGATCAGTAACAAAATTGATGCGCTCAGATCTGCAATAGATCAACCTGACAGGTGGTGGCATACGCTACTCAATTACAATCAAGTAAGTGATAATTTGCACGATTTCCTGAATAACATGGAGAATAATTTTGGTAACCGGTCTAACAGCTATCGTCTGATCAATGACACTGCTCACCGACAATCCAGATGCAATGAAATAAAAGATGCAATTTTCAACTACCCCTTGGATCGAATTAACTGGATTGAGGCACTCGGAAGAGAACCATGAATATTTTTATTCTTAACTCTGGCAGGTGCGGCTCTACAACCTTCATCAGGGCTTGTGAACATATCACCAATTACACAACTGGCCACGAAACAAGAGCCCATCTAACAGGTGATAAACGTATCGACTATCCTGACAACCACATAGAAGCTGACAACCGACTGAGTTGGATTTTAGGGCGGATTGATAATAAATTTGGCGCTGCCGCCCACTATGTTCACCTGAGTCGCAACCGGGAGGACACTATTGCCAGCTTTGTTAAAAGGTCACACTTCGGCATCATGAAGGCTTACAAAGAAGGCATACTTTTAGGTGGCAACAATCAACGACCTGAACAGATCGCAGAGGATTATCTCGATACCATCGAAACCAATATCTCCCTATTTCTAAAAGATAAGCCATTAAAGTCACTATTTAGACTTGAGCATGCTGAAAAAGACTTTATAAATTTTTGGGATCAAATTAATGCGCAAGGAGAGCTGAAAATGGCGCTACAAGAGTGGCAGTTTCACCACAATGCCTCAATCCAGAGTTAGAACTGAACAACCTCGACTGGTTTCAATATATTGATGTTTTAAATCAGGAAACTTTTCGCACCACATGGAAACAATCTCACGCTCCTCCCGACGAGCTGCATCATCGAGATAGACCCTACTTTGAGACCTCAAACTTGAATAGCAGACCGGCAATGCCGGATAGCGGGCATGACTGCAGATAAATCCGGGAGGCCCATCAATAACCAACATATCTATTTTTTCTTCAGGCAGTTTTTCTAGTGAGTACCAGGAATATTCGCTACCATCATGCTTCTGCGCAATGAGTGGCGCAGTAATAACTGTAGCAAACTCTTGTAATTCATATCTTACAATATAACTACGGGTAGCATCAGCATATTCCTCACCATTCTCCAGACTGACCACACGTCCACCACCATTGATCTGACAACAGCGCGCTAACATCAGAGTAGTCAATCCACTACTACACTCAAGCACCAATGCAGGCTTAGCCTCTAGACAGGCATCTACAATTATCTGAAGAAAGTCTGCACCGGCCGTCCAATTTTCTGTATAGGGTATTCCTTGACTAAGTCCCAGCTGTTGCTGAAGTAAGCTGTACTCTTTCATGATTTTACTAACCAGATCACTTATCCATTCAGATCACGATACAGTGCCGCCATCATTTCCAGTCGTCTCTCTGAATCGAAACTCTCTTTGATGCGTTGTTCTGCTCTATCCAGTTTAAGGTGATAATATTCCGGTCTATCCAGGAATGACTTCAAGGTAGAGACCAGTACACTTTCATTTTCAGGGGGAATCAGTGTTGCCACTTCAGAACTGTCTACTATTTCAGATGTTCCACCCACATCAGTTGCAATCACCGGCACTCTCATCAACATCGCTTCGAGGATCACATTCGGCAAGCCTTCAGTGGATGAGGTTTGAATAACCAGGTCAATTTCGCTGTAGACCGGAAGCATATCCTCGATAAATCCCGAAAATATAATGGCATCAGCTATTCCAAGTTGTTCCGACAGCTGGCGTAATCGACTCTCTTCAGGCCCTACACCAATAAATACAATCTTAAAATCATACCCATCTTCGAGCAACTGCGCAGCTGCCTGAATGAGATCCTCCTGCCTCTTCTCTGGACTCAGTCTGCCTATTTTCGCCAGCAGCGGTGTCTCTTTAGGGATATTGAGAGAGCGCCTGAAGGAATCACCTTCAATTTTCTTATAATTCTTGGTATCCAGCGTGTTATGAACAGTCAGCACGCGAGCGGAGGGAAGATAACTATCAAGCCTCTGCTTTGCAGCATTCGATACGGTTATCACCGCATCAAACAGGTATGACAACATCAGATTGCCTAAAACCATAATCGCTTTTCTTTTAAAACTATTTGCAACCCAACCATGCATCGTTGAGATGATGGGTAATTTCAACCTGTGGGCAGCCAACAATCCATATACATTCGATCTCAGATCGTGGGTATGAATGATGGTGAATGGAATCTTTTGATGGAGCGCGACAATCTGATCGACAATTGCAGATTCGAAGGTTTTAGTCTCTCTGATTTCTATACACTCAAGCCCTCTCTCTCTCGCCTTCTTGAGATAGTCCGAATCCGCCGAATTATCGGATACGAAACTGGCGATCGTAATCTCAATACCTTGAGTCTTCAGCCCCGATGCAACTTCAATAATCGTACGTCCGGGTCCGTCATGCCATGGTGAGTCACGAATATCGAGAATTTGAATTGGCTGATCAACACCAGTCGAGGTCATATTTTCAGTAAACTTCTGTTGATGCTCGATTTTTTTTGCAGCTCTTAGATACCACCTATAAAATCCTAATAACGACCTGCACATGATCATTGGTTGCAGCAATAACCTCATACTCCCTCATATAGGCAGAAGCATAGTCCTCTAAAGCCCTGAACTCATCGAGCACGCTATAAAATTCATCAAATATAATGACGCTACCTGGCACGAGATATTGATTCATATAGGTCAACACATAGAGGGTGGCCGAGTAGAGATCCGAATCATTATGGATCACAAGCTGTTTGTCAGGCTTAAACGTCTCAAGGAAGCCTGGCAAACTATCCTGGAACAGTCCCTTTACAAAGCTTACCCTGTCATCGTCTATAGACGGCATATTTCCTTCTGTTGTGAAGGTCTCTTTTTTAACGGTACGGGAGAACTCAATCCAGTCTTCAGGTAGACCCTCGAAGGTATCAAAACCAACGAAACGGGAATCACCCTGCTTATTCAATCCTGAAAAATATTTGATGCTATCGCCCTTGAAAACCCCGAACTCCAGATAATCTATCTCGCAGCCCTTCAAAATCTCATTATTGACGTAGTCATACATTTTAAAACGCTGGTCAAAAAATGGATACTGGCCTGACTTCTTCTTCCAATCTTCCATTACCGGTTTATGAAGCAGGTACCTCAGTCGGCCTGAGTTAGGTATCATGCTCAGGATAAACTTTCGTATCCTGTCACTTGCTGACTTATCCACTTGATCAACTCCGGTTGCAAATAATCTTAAAACTCAATCTATATATAATCAGTCCAGGATACCCTGTTTCAGGCAACGACATGAGCCATAACCGGCAGTAAACCACCCATTTACAGCCCAAGGTAGACCACCTGAACAATCTCTGTAATTACCTGATCTGTATATTGTTTTTTCTGTGGTTCAACTATTTTGGCCTGACAGGTATACCCAGATAGCTTTTGGCTGGGTAAGTCACATCAGAACCGTAAATATAGATCCTGTGATCTTCGTTGCAGAGATAATGACAGTAATCCAAAGTGAACTCAATATTGCATCTCTCTCTTGTGGGCCGCTGGGTTAATCAGACAACTCACAAGCGCCATTGGCCTGATATGCTTCAGATTGTTATGCGGAGTTGATATTCAGAACTCCATTCGATGGGGCGACCAAAATAGATACAGCTCCAGAAATCGGTAATATTTCATAGAGTTATTGAGCAGAACCTCAATAGAGGTACTCGATCTCGTCATTAACGAATGTGTATCGCGGCTGCTTATACCAGCCATATAGAAAGGACCAGCGTGGCTCCTTATGAACCTTGGACTGATAGATTTTTAACATCCCTGTTTTATCATTCATCCAAAAATCAAGATCGTAGAGCTTATCCGGCTCCCCCACCACATGAAAATCGGTACATGCAAAATAGATATCGCTACCGATCTGTCGCACAGGATCGTGGATACGCACAAACTTTAATGCCAGCTCTTCTCCTGTCTTATCATCACGAAGGTGAAATATACCTTCATCATCAACACTATCCTCAATATGTTTAACCATCGTGGACTTTATGTCTTCGACATAATATTTACGACTATCAGTGGGCGCATTACCCGACTCTTGATCCACTCCATAGGCGGTGCCCACTGAGATTGCGATAGTGCTGGACAGTCCGAATATGCCAAGCAGTATTCCAAGGTATCTCGACATTGTGACAAAATCCTATTTTAAAGCTTTTCCTGCATGTTCAGCGGCCTTACCCCCATGCTCTTTCTTCATCTCATCCATTGCTGCCTCTCCCTCTTCTACAGCCTCTTCAGCCTTCTCCTTAACCTCCATTGCCTTACCCCCATGCTCGGCGGATTTTTCAGCAACTGCCTTCTTCTGCATCGCTTTACCACCATGCTCAGCAGCCTTACCTGCATGTTCAGCAGCGATTGAAGTTAAGGGAATTAATAACAAGCTTAAAATCTTTTTCATGTCACTCCTCCTCGGAGTCTTTATCTTTTTGGTGTGAAAATTATCGTTAGTTGTCACTCGGCCAACCCCATATTTCGGCGACTAAAGGGTTCTGTAAGCCATGCACGGAATGAAAATGACAATTCCCGAGCTTCGGGTAATCCAATACTGTCAGTTTGTGCTGAAGTTTCGCCTGGCACCTGGTTGTAACTGCGAAACAGAGGATCCCAAAAGCTGAAAATGGTCGAAAAATTGGCATCGCCAAACGCTCTATCGACCATGTGGTGCGATGTATGAAATCTTGGTGTCACAATAACACGAGACAGTTTTCGCTCAATTGAATCCGGCAGATCGATATTGCTGTGATGAAATTGGGCACAAAGGCTGATCAGACCTTCAAACACAAACCAGGCAATGGCTGTTGGCCCCCACACAAGAACCCACAACGCCTTGGCAAATGATGAAAGAAATAGCTCACCAGGGTGAAAACGCAGGGCAGTGGTTACATCCATTTCGGTATCGGCGTGATGTGCCTTGTGAAACCGCCAGAGAAAAGGGATACGGTGATTCGCGCGATGCCAAAAGTAGTCGAACATATCAAGCATGATAAGAGAGAGTACAATCTCAACCCAGCCGTTAAGACCCAACCAACGTGAAACGCCCCAGCCTTGCTGCTCAACATAGACAACCCAGAGCAAAAAGGGGACATAGATCAAAACCCGTACCAGCACGGTATTGAGGGCTGCTACTGCCGAGTGAAACAGCATGCGATTGAGCCGTTTTCCTCGCCAGCTACGCGCCGGAAACAGTGACTCGATGAGGATAAAAAAAGAGAGCCCGCCTAAAAAAATGACCAAGCGCCCACCATCAAGGTTCAGTTCCATATCATTTCAGCTCTTATGTCTCTGTTCTCAGGTAGTTTGGTCTATGGCCCACTTATCAGTGATCAAATCTTACCTTTTTTAGCAACAGCATTTGCAATAGTGTTAGTGTTGTTTTTGTAAATTATATCGAGATATTTGATTGTAGACTCAGCTTGGGCAGAGAAAAGCATATGATAAACGTTGAAGATGCAGGCAGAAACCTCAAACCATTGAGTTTTATATCTCTTTGTTTACTGATATAACACCATGAATAACAAGCATATTTACAGAATAAACCATTGAATTATCGTCCAGAAAAAGGTTCAGCCAGAATCATTCCCTTATTGATTAACCGAAATCCGCCGTGACCAGGGCGAAAATATCGATTAGTCTGAAGAGTGGCATATTTCGTGGGCTACAAAGGCGGACACGCAAGGCACTCACTCTCTAATGCTGATGAAATATGACCTCTGGCAATTGAGGCGCCTAGAGAAAAAAGCTCCATTTCAGTTCTATAGATACGATCAAGAGCATCCAGGTAACCCTCAAAGAACATTGTGTGCTCCGGTACTGAGATGTCCACTTCAAAGCCTTACAGCTTTATTAACAAGCCCCTTTATCTCGTGATGCATTTTTATACGGTTCACCATGTATTGCCATCAATAATATAAGCCTTGTAGGATGCGTAACCTTCTAAGTTAACTTTTGAACACTTAGAACAAGATAGTTTGAAGTTAACCTCTGTGCCAGGAAATATTTTCTGATCTACCCTCTCAGTACACTCATCAATAAAGTTACCTTCTTTATCAAATAGTTCAGCTTTTACCTTTGCTGAGGTCCATTTAATAACCCCAGAGTTTGTTAGTTTACCTAACAGGATAAAATCTTCCTCATTGATTCTTTCTTTTGTGATCTTTAACTTCAAGCCAGAAGTTTCTTCGCATTGTTTAAAATTACGACACTCATCGCCATCAACTTCACCATAGAACGTTTCGTCTACTTTATTCTCAAAATACAAGGAGCTACCACCGGCAATTGCTATCATAATTATTCCAAAACCAATTCCGTAGGCTAACCCGGTTCCGATTTTTTCTAGAATTTTCTTTAAAAACACCATTTACTCTCCTTTTTCGAATAACTGCTTTATTAACGATTCCCTTTGTCTCGTTATATATTTTTAGACGAATTTTTTTTGTAGCTCTCGAACATTTCTCCACCATGTTCGACTTTGTTCATATTCATCCCAGTCTACTTCTTCAGTTTCTCTGTTATCCTTAGCCAGATAATGGCATCCATAGACGGTGCTTTTTTCTTTCCAGTAAATAAATGCATATGAAGTAGTTTGCATATATTCCAACTTAGAAATAGGTTTTCCCAGAAAACCTGTTTCTATATAGTATTTTATGCAAGCAGCTAATGCACCTTCTGAATATGAATGGACTTTTGTTTCCCATTTACCTTCTTGTTTCGACATCACCTGGCAGTCTCCAACAAAACGTTTCCATATAGGACTTCGTTCGGCCTCCCATAATTTTCCACCTGTTGCGGTAAGCCCAAAAGACTGGGCTTGCTTGCCTCTATAAATAACACCTTCAGCAAATATCAGCCCTTGATTCACAAACCTGTTTAAAACATTACTTAGCTCCTGTGTATTGAAGCCATGTGAATAAGTTGTATTGTGATGAATTGGGAACACGTCATCTTCGAGCATTGGCCGAGGGGCTGGAGTCTCGAACATGAAATCCAAGAGAATGAGCTCTCTATTTGTCAAATCGCTTACACGCGCTCGTTTTGGTAGTTCCATTATTTGCCTAACACCGCCATAATTTGCCACCTGATTGACATAGTTCCAATCTGTATCATCAGAACCAGACTTAACCTCATACTCAAAATTAAAGCAATCATCCGTAAACTTGATAGTATGCTCATTGTAATTATTTTCTGTATTACTTCTATATTTCTTTTAGTATTTATTGATTTACCAATAGCTTTATTAACGAGCCCCACTTGTTGCATTATACATTTATTACAAGACCTCTATCTAACACCTAATTCGACAGAACTTTGATGACTTAGATTTCTACTCTCACGGTATACATTCTCAGCATGTCGTGACGTGGCAAACTATGCTTTTTGGAGGAAGCCAGCCCACTGAAACATGCAGGTCACGCCTGATCAAAAAGCAGGTGCAGGCTGGTATTGCGTAGGTTGTGGGTGAGCGGTGCGAACCCTAATATCTCCACGTCGTCATTTCTTTGTTGGTGTTCGCACCGCTCACCCCAAATACCAACAGCCATTCCATGAAAAGTATTTTTCAGAAAAAACCATTTCAATTTTCTCAGACTTGCTTTTCTCTTCTGATTTCCTAAGCGACTGGTTTTAGTGGATAATCCCAAGCATTCTTCTTTTCTAACGTATTGAGATAATTCTATTTCTAATGGGTAATCCCACACCACACAGGGCCAGAAAAAGGTTTGGCCAGAATTTCCTGCATGATCCAGGCATCATTCAACGTATAGTTCAGAGCATCAATCCTAAACCTGGGGATAATCTGGTTGAGATAGGCCCAGGCCAGGGAGCTATTACCACTGAGCTTCTGCCTCTGGTCAATCAGATGTATGCAATAGAACTTGACCGGGATCTGGTTGAGCCCCTTGCACAGCAGTGCGCCTCACTTGGTGAACTCCTGATCCACAATACAGATGCCCTGAAGTTCGACTTCTCCTCCCTGGCAGAAGCGCAGCGCCCCCTACGGGTGGTGGGCAATCTACCCTACAACATCTCGACTCCACTGCTGTTTCACCTGCTGGACTATTCGCCCTATATCAAGGATATGCACTTCATGCTGCAGAAGGAGGTGGTTGATCGGATGGGTGCAGATCCTGGCTCAAAGAGTTATGGCCGTCTTTCAGTGATGCTACAGGCCAGGGCTGAGGTGACACCGCTGTTCAACATTGGCCCAGGCGCTTTCAATCCACCACCCAAAGTCGATTCTGCCTTTGTGCGTCTCAATCCCTATGATGTCTCCCCATATCATATCGACAACTGGGAGGAGTTCAGCCTTGTGGTCAGAGAGGCCTTTTCACAGCGACGCAAGACGCTGCGCAACTGCCTGAAGAAGAGTTTATCCGCCGAAGCTATCGAGTCTGCTGGCATAGACCCAGGGGCACGAGCCGAAACGCTCTCAATAGAGGATTTCGCTACCCTGACCGGCCAGCTCAAGCATGGTTGAACAACATTGAAATACCTGACCTGATTATTCGTCAGCCTCAATATGTGGAGTGCGCTGACGTAACTGGCTGAATAGACCTATTGAACTAAAAATCAAAGTCTATATAAACACGCTACTCTCCCCAAAAACAGTTCGTGTTGCATATTCCGGTTTTGAGTAATTGCCATTTTATAGAGACCCATAGACGGGACAGGGCATACGATCACTTTTCCATCCCTTTAGGAATGTAGGTTAGGGCCTTGCCCCAACATATATGCTGTAAATTAGTCTGAAGTTGTCAACATTATCACCATTAATCATCCACTATCAGTCTTTTTTAACCCTATTTTGGTGGGGCATGGCCCCACCCTACCTGGGATGGATAACTTGTTTTCAACCTCATCTTGAAACAGGGAGGATGTGTCACAGTAGTAGCAGATATATTTGTTCCATATGACCATAAATCTGTAGTAACAATGAGCAGCAGAATTGAGAAAATCGGGGATATTTGCCTTATGGTGAACATAGACGTTTTCTCTAAGTTGAAAATCTTGGCAGGCATATTACATTGCAAATAAAACAGCAACAGATGAGATAACTAAATAACAGAATATAAAACCCCAGGTCGTCAGTTGGTAGAGATCATCAGATACAAGCCAACCCTTACATAAATGCGAGTTCCAAATAACACCTGAATTTGTTTTTTCAGCATACAGAGCCGGGCAAGCTCTGGATGTTCAGGGAAACCTTATGTTCATCTTCCTACCTGAGTGACTACAATATCAAATAGGTCAGTATGGTGTGATCAAGTTATTAGATATCCCTGAGTGTTAGCAAGGTAAAGACCCAACATGGCAATTAGTAAAATAGACTGCTGCCACTCTACTCGTGGCTTTATATCAAATTTATTGTCTGCACTCTGCCTGATAATTGTGTTCTCCTTCTCTGCCTTAGCCGAGACCGGCTTTGAGGATCCTAACGATCCCGGCTTATTTATCCCCTCCCAAAAACCAAACAGCAGTTGGTTGGAGGCTATCGGTCCAGGACAGGGCCCAGTGCGCCGTAACTCTGTAAATTCAGATGCACATGAAAAGGTTAAATCGTTCTATCACGCTCGTTATTGCCTCAGCTGTCATGAGGGACAGCAGAAAAACCTGCATTATGCTCGCACTAACCTGGTATGCCGGGACTGTCATATTTCGAAACCAGTAGCCGGTATAAACAATCCCAACGCTGCAGCTTATGCTAAACATCGCTATGAGAAAGTGTGCGCTAAATGTCATGAAGGGGCCGGCCCTGGTATGGGTAGCTATGTGATTCATGAGAAGCGCCCGTGGTCAGATCAGACTCGTGAAGACTTTCCTGCCCTCTATTGGTCAACAATGTTGATATTCGCTCTAGCTACAGCGGTATTTCTCTTTTTCATGCCCTATACCTCTGCCTGGGCATGGCGCGAGATCAAACTCTATTTAGAAAGCCGGCGTGAAGAAGATCAACCGCTTGAGAGCTCTTTACTGATTGAGCGTTTCACCCGCGGTGAACGTTGGTTACACACCATTCTAATCATCTGCTTCATGGCTCTTTCGGTGACCGGAGTGTCATGGATGTACATAGAAACCGGACTGGGTAAGGCATTGGCGTGGCCTCTTGGTGGGGCTGAAGGTGCTGTATGGGTGCACCGCTTGTTTGGCTTGATCCTGATGACTGTTTTTGTCGCCCACATTGCCTACCTGATCCGCTCTACACTGAGCGGCAAAGCTGGCCTCCTAAGCGGCCCGGACAGCCTGGTCTGGAGCTGGAATGATTTCAAGGCTGTACACCAGCATATGGCATGGCTGTTTGGACGCAGGGAACACCCGGTGTTCGACCGTTGGTCATGGTGGCAGAAATTCGACTACTGGGCAGTTTGGTGGGGGTTGGTTATCGTTGGCACCACCGGCCTGGTAATGTTCGATTCAGTCGTTACCACGACTATACTGCCGGGGTGGATGATGAATGTGGCCCGCTGGGTGCACAAAGTGGAAGCAATATTGGCCATGGCTCACATCTTCATTGTCCATTTTTTCATCGAGAGTTATCGCCCCAAGGCCTTCCCATTGAACGCCCACATATTCCATGGTGCTGCAGAACTTGAGGCACTGGAGCAAGAACATCCCGCATGGATCGAGCGAATGCGGGCCGAAGGTAGATTAGAGGAGCGTATCATCACTCAACCGCCCCGTAGTGTACAAATCGTCTTCTTCAGCTTTGGCCTTGCAATGGTAAGTCTGGGTCTACTGTTGCTGTTGGGTATGATGCTCTTTGCGCTGGATTTAAGCTTTTAGGGAAGTCCAGGATCATAACTTGGGACAACGGGTAAAAGTGAAGTTGTAGGTTTTATCTTTCCAGGCCCCACCCCAGATACGGGTAAGCTTCATCTCATTCCCATCCAATTGCATTATTTCAGTCACTGGTGACCCCCAACCCCGTACTGTCTTGGCCTCACACTCTGTATAGCCATCATTGCAGGTGAGATCCGCCTCGAAAGTTCGCCCACTGCGACCACCACGGATAAACAGCTTCCCTCTCTTAATGCTGTAGTGGGTGATCATACGCTTCTTCACACGACACCATTCCCCTATGAGATCCGTAGGCACTACGATCGGCTCTGATACAGCAGGCTCCAGCTTAGCGGTTGAGCACCCATGCACTGCAAAAACAGTAACCAGGACCGACAGCCAGGATCGGTGAACCGATGGTTTTTCAAACAGAATCACACCACGCCTCCTGATCAGTAATTTACAGTTGGGCCACCCGTGGTGGGTACTCCCATAAGATGGATAAGGATCATACGCCGTCTCCTCCAGTGGGTAAAATTGGGGTCGGTCAGCAATGCTGCCCCATAAACTTTCAATCTTCTCAGAACAACTCTGAAAGCCCCTCTCCCTTTACGGGAGAGGGGTTGGGGAGAGGGTGTACGCGAAGCGTTTCATGTGGTTGAAAAATAAACCGCACTGATCGTTCATATTTATCTTGCTGATTGTTGGGGAAAATAGGGTGTTTATTCCTGGTATTGGAGTAACATTGCCTGGGCAGAACATAATCTCACTACAGCTCACATATCCTTTCAGCAATTGACTGGAACGGTCTGTTCACACCAATCGGGATCAATGGAACGAATCGTTCAATGCTTTACCCGTAACAGATGCTCATATGCAACTTCTACAATCTCAGCAGAGCAAAAAACATCCAGCTATCCGCTCTTGTAAAACCTTGTGATTCCCCGATATTCCACACTAAGAAGCACTTTGGCGCTGCCGATACACTTGGCTTTATTACTCTCTTCCTCTTTTGGCCTTACACCGGCATAAATATTGCGTTCATATTAGTTTGATCGGAGTCCACATCTCTTTTTTCGATTGGGGTGAATAGTTACCAAAAGAGATCTTTTTCTCTATCTCAACACATTATTGCTTTAGGAGTTTTTAATGAAGAAGTTTGCTCTTGTTGCGTTAGCTGCTGCTCTCGCTCTACCTATAGTTAACGTTCTCGCAATGGATAGCGGTATGGCAGAGGGTGACGCCAAAATGATAAAAAAGATGGTTAAAAGAGGTAAGAAAGTTGCCATCAAACAGTGTTTCGCCTGTCATGACATAACCAAAGAGAAGCAAAACAGAGTCGGACCGCCTTTGTGGGGCGTCTATGGCAGGGCTGCCGGTGTGGTTGAAGGCTATCCATATTCCGAAGCACATTTGAGCAAAGCGGATTCTATCGTTTGGGATGAGGCTACTCTCAACGCCTATCTGCAGGATCCAAAGGCACTCGTTCCCGGTAATAAAATGGCATATCCGGTCGCCGGCCTGCCTGTTATGAGTGAAAAGCAACGTAACAATGTAATCCTATTCTTAAAGTCACTAAAGTAATCATTCCTCATCTATTAACCCGGCAATCGAATAGTTTATTTCAGCCACAGTGAGTCAGCCTGAAGAGAGGAATCATGAACCATTTTAACACCCGGCTTTTTGTAATTGCTTTGCTCACCCTGCTTATGGCCTCGCCGCTATCGGCCGCTGATGGCAGTGTCATTAAAATCGAAGTTAAAAGCTCCGCTACTGAGACCGTGGAAAGCCTGAAAAAGCTGATTACGGAAAAGCGTTTTAAAATAGTTTCTTTACATAATCATGGAGATGAAAAAACTGTAAAGCAGGTCATTTCATTCGAAAAAACAGATCATAATGCGCGCATTATGTGGCATGATCCTGCCGCCATTCTGGAGCTGCCCCTCAAGATTGCTGTTTTTCAGGATGACGTCGGCACTCAAGTGGTCTATCGTAAACCTTCAGCTTTTAGAAACAGCTATAGCTTACAAAACTGTAACCTGTTGGATGAACTTGACCTGGTGATGGCGGAGTTGGCTCAGAATGCAAGCCAGTGACTCGATTTAACCTTCACCTCATCTCCCCCATCCTGCTTGGACTTCTTGCACTTCCGTCGACTGTGGTCTCTGCGCCGCAGTCACCTGAAGTGTGTGAGAGCCGCGCTTTCGATAGCGGTATGTTTCGCGCTTACACCAATCCGAAACCGGTATCAAAACATGCGTTTTCCACCAATGGCGGTCGGCAGATCAAGCTTTCCACTCTTCCCGGCCCTCGTGCACTGCTTGTCAATTTCTGGACTACATGGTGTACGCCCTGTAAAGAGGAGATGCCATCCATGGATCGGCTTCAGGGACGCATTTCTCCTGCCCAGTTATTGATTCTACCTCTGGTTCGGGATGGCAAAGGGTTGTCGGAAGCGAAGCGTTTTTATAAATCCTTTGATATCACCAATCTTCCTGTTGCAGCGGATCGATTTGGAAAGATCTCCTACGACCACAATATTGGTGCACTACCTCAAACTCTCTTTGTCGATCAAGGAGGACTGGTAAAAGGGATTTTGACTGGTGCTGTAGATTGGGAGAGCAAGCCAGTGTTGGAATTATTGGATAGTTGTTTGAATATAAAAATTGAACAAGATACGGCCATATAACAATCTCTGATTAAAAAGGCACTTACCATGTCAGTCGATAGTACAAGTTAGATGCTACACATCAATGGGATCAGATATAGCCAGTCCAGTAAACAGTAACTTCAGCCTACTTTCAGGTCGCCACATTGACTAATGAATAGAAATTTAATATCACCAATCAGCAGACTGCTGAGTGAATTCAACCCATCAAATATTTAAAAATACAAAATGAAATATTTTAGAATTTTTAGCTTGAGTTTATGCCTCCTCCTGCCATCAATACTCCTGGCCGATGATAATGTGGAGGAGACCTACCTCTATCGAACCAACATGATGGAGATCTCTGCTAACCACCTCAAGGCATTGAAAGGTTATGTGAATGGGTCATTGGCAATCAAAAATCATATCCCGACCCACGTGGACGCACTATTGACCCTGAACAATATATACCAGGATCTATTCCCAGAAGGGGAACAGCACCCTGAGTCTGAGGCTATGGGTGTAATCTGGAGTGATCCACGAGGATTTCAGAGCGCCATTCAACATAATCGCAAGAGGATCATGGCCCTCAAACAGGTTGACCCCAATGACATGCAGACAATGAAACGCGCCGTTAACGAAGTTCGCATGAGTTGCGGGGATTGCCACTCTTATTTCAGGGAGCGTTAACAAAAAGGCAGCCATATAAACCAGCTGCGGCTACTCTGCGGCAGCACTCCTGCTGTTACACTTCAGCAGGGTTATCATCTCCTGGTTTTCCAGTTTGCCGGCAAAATCACAGGCATCCACTTCTGTTTTATCCATTTTCAGATAATCTGCCGCCTTCATTGTCTGAGTGGTGTCCGCACCGTTATCAAGAAGCAGTGTAACCAACGGCCTATTCCCGCTATTGATGGCGTACATGAGCGGCGTAAGGTCCTCTTCACTCACCCTGTAGTTGACGTCAGCTCCATTCTCAAGCAAAAGCTTAACCGCTTCGATTTTCTCCTCACTGACAGCCTCTTGCAGCAGTGTTCTACTGAACATAGTCGTGACATTCAGATCCAGCCCGAGTTTAATTGCCTCTTTCAACTGTGCATCCCGATTCTCAACGCCCGGCTCATATAACACATGCTGAAGTAGCTCACCTTTCTCTGTTGCCCCTTTATAGGCTTCACACCCCGCTTCAGAGCCATTGTCGCAGGCAAGCTTAGTATATTTATAAGCTTCAATAACGTCTTTGGAGTTAATACCGAAATTAGGCTCCCCATCGAAATAGGCTGAGGCCAATACGAGGCAGAGCTCGCCGTTCCCCCTTGCAACGCAGTACTCTTTTAACTTTTCACCCGCTTCTTCGAAGCGCTGCTGTGAAACAAGGGAGACAATCTCACTTTGCCAGCCAGACGGATTGCCTGTCGCTGATGATGCGGTAATTAGAACCAATAGCGCAATAAATGCAATAACACCTTCTTTCATGGTTTTCCTTCTCAAACTTTAACTAGGTTGCTATGTAACAAGTCTAAAACACTAACCAATCGGACCACCCATATCATCGGTGCTGTCGTGCATCTCCCCACCCCAATCGATCCACTCCACCAGGGAGCCGTCGTATAGTCGGGCCATTGGATTTTCTAATATCCGATGCAATACAAACCAACCCAAAGCTGCCCAGACACCAGTATCACTGAATGTGGCGACCGCACCTTTGGTGGGAATATCATAACGTTCAAACTCCCGTTGAATGATTTCCGGGGACAAGAACCGCCCTGTGTCACTATCCAACAACCGTTTAGGTGGAATTCCAACACTGTCGTAAATCGTACCGCCTTCTGCCACCTGTGGATCTCGCTTATAACCGTCAAAATAGAGAGTGGGCCGAAAATCAATCACAGGTTTGTTATCACTCAACAACTCTTCCACGCGGCTGGAGTCGGCCAATAGATCATGCTGAAAGCTGATGTTGCATACCTTTGGCTCTATAGATGAAACATCTTTAACCAGGTCATGAGCAATCAGCGACTCAATACCGCCATCCAGCAGAGCGACCTGTTGAAAGCCGGCCACCATCAGACTCCAGAGAACACGAGTCGCTTCTGCAACCTGTTTGGATTCTCTTGCGGAACCGATCACGACAATCGATTCGGAACCCTCTAATCCCAGGCTGCCCAATAACTTTGCCAGTTGTTTCTCGTTCGCCAAATAGCCGGGCAGCCCGTGTCGCTCAACCTGCCAATCAAGTGCTTTAAAACCAGCCCAACGCGCATCCGGCCAGTGACCATGCATGAACTCTGCACGGGATCTGACATCCAAAACAACAACCTGATGACTGTTTTTGGAGAGCCAATCACCATCAACCAATGCAGGGAACAGAGCAGCATAAAGGTGGAAAGGCCAGAGCCCCCCCAGCAGAACCAGGGTACGGAACAGCAAAGACATTACGTACGTTTCATACAGCTATTCAGCTTGGATGCCAAATCGCCAAACCACTTAAAGTAACCTCCCGTGGTAATAGGCATCTCCTGACCGGCAGGATCCAGAACAACACTATTCAAACCGGCTTTATCCAATACAGACTTTAACTGTTGGTCCAATGGTTCCGCAGCAACCACACAATTAGCGCCCCGGGTTTTGGCCTTATCAACTATATCCTGGGCACTTCCACCCGCTGGAACTGTTGTTAGCTTATAGCGCTGCTCAAGGTATTGAAATTCATCCTGTAAGACCACAAATGGATCTTTACTGACATCATGCAACAGCTTGTTAACCCGAATATCCAGTTCCCATAGGGCCTGAACAATCTGATCCGAATTACCCTGGTATGCCCAGTGGTTACGTTGATCCAGCCCCTGAAAAACCATCGTTACAGCCTCCAGGGTTGCCATTGCATTCAAAGGGTCAAGCCAGTAGTAGGTGTCTATCTCCCCTTCGGGTCGAATGGTTTGTACCATGCCATATCCCTTCCCCAAAGACTCCATGTGTGGATCTTCATCTTCATTCGGTCCTCTCCAGTCTACCGGAGTTCGTTTGGCCAACTGGTGTACACCAGCAGCGTCAATCAAGGAAACAGCCGCCTGGCCGGACTCCACCAGCTGTTTCCCGAGTTCGGGCTCTAATGTCCCACCAGTCCAGAAAAGAACTGTAAGATCGTTTGGGATTTGCCAACGCTGCTTCTCATCTTTCGACACCAACAGGACTTCCACTGGGCTTCCCCAAGCCAGAGCAGACGCCAGTGTGAACATCGGGGGCTGTGTAACGCCCACTCGGAATTTAGCTTTTGGCGTCTCCTTTTCAGGCATATCAGCGGCGACTACCGATTGAGTAAACCCCAAACAGAAGAACGCAATACTTAGTACAATCAATCTAGTCATAACCACTCCAAACCAACTGCCCACTATTTGCTCGCCGGGTCAATAGCACTTGCCGCCTGGCTATTTTTTGCCATCTGGCCTTTCACTTTTACCAGCAGCTCTTTGTATGGTCCCAACTCGGCTAACGCGAGGTGGCGAACCCCGCTGTGAGAGTTAAAAGTAAGAACAATTTTGTTTCCACTCTCCATCTGCTGGAGGATGGTCTCTGTGACCTCAGGGCTGATCATCAGGTTATTGCCTTTTGGGGCGGTAATCTCATGACGACTCTGTTTATCAATGCCGATAGAGACTGTCGTTCCTTCTTTGAATCCCAGGTAGGTTGCAACCACAAATCCAACAGCATCGGGGGAGAAAGCTGGCCCCAACTGAACAAAGTTCTTGGTTTTCCACTCGCCAAACTGCTCGATATGAAACATGCGGCAGTAGACCTTGCCATCATCCATCTCGTCGCAAGTCGCTTTCCATGTACCTGCCCGCGCTTCAAACAGATGATCCCGCCTGGTCATCGAGATGGGCATCTGTTGCTGCGCAAGAGCGTCTTGTTGCATCGCTCTCTCATCTGCCTCTTTTGCTAAAGCAGTGGTAACGGCTCCGATCAGAGAAACCAATAGAGCCGAGATAAAAAACGTCCTCATCAATCCGCCTCCGCATCATTGCGTGCACCACGTAACACCCAGTTGCTGACCAGTTGCAACTGCTCTGGACTCAACTTGGTGTAACGGCGCATCTCTTTCAGATTATTTCGCCAATCGAACATGATCCAGTTGTCCCTTGGAAAGGTTTTGTGACAGAGGTTACAGTCCAGACCGTGGAGATCGGTGACATAGTTCCAGAACTTATCTTCATCAGGCCCGAGTGCTGAGCGGGGTACCCAGCCGGTGAGCTTGACATGGTTCCATGTCAGCTCATACTCCGGTTCAAGCTTACTGCCTATCTTTTCCACACGATCCATGCCATCAAAGCTCATCTTGGCTAGAATCACAGCACGGTTGAAATCGATAAAGATCTGACTGCCCTCCTCCCGATCCCAACCTTCGCTGAAAACCTGAACCCACTCTCCTTCCTGTTTGACAACGATTACGGGCGTACCACCATAGACGGTAGCCAGAAGCTCTTCTCCGCCTGGGGTAGCCTTCATTTCCACTTCATTCAGAATCACAACTGCCTTTTCGGCCAGTTGTGCACTAAGGGCGTCAGCCAGATATGCGCTCTCCATCTCCCCATAGAGCTTCTCCATGTCAGGCAGATTATGTGCGATCCCTTTATGACAATTGATGCAGGTGGCCTCCCCACTCATCAAATGTTTGTGCATTTTTTGCGCCTTTGCAGTCTGTTTTTCTGTAACCATAGTCTCGTTGGTATGGCAGTTGCGGCACTCACGGGAATCACTCTCTTCCATGGTGCGCCAGACGTTCTGTGCAAGCTGTAGTCGCTGCGCCTCAAACTCTTCAGGGGTATCAATGGAACCTAAGGCCCAATGGTACAACTCTTTGGTAGCCATGATTTTGCGCATCAATTTTTGAGGCCATGGTTTCGGTACATGGCAGTCTGAACAGATTGCAGGAACCCCCGAGGCATTATGTGCATGAGCCGATTGCTGATACTCCTCTTTCACCACACTCATTTCGTGGCAGGAAGTACAGAATTCATAGCTGTTGGTGTATTCCATAAAGGTATTGAAACCGCCCCAGAGAATAATGCCGGCAACGATACCAACAGCAAGAACCGACCAACTGAAAGCTTTCTTAACCATCACATTCCTACCGATTAAAGGTTTGAGTTTCGTTTGAAGAAAAGAATCATCACTCCATGCCTGATCGATGATTCATTCGGGCAAAATATATCTTGTACAAATAGACCAATTCTCTGACCAGCAGCATGATAGAAGCTGTTCATAATCCTAGAAGCCATATCAAAATCGTTGCGTTCGTTAATTTTGATATGGAGTCTAATAAAAACCAGAGAGGGGTGAAAAAATGGAGCCAGCCCAGAGGACTGGCCCCACACAATCAGGTGATAATCACCTGTTACAATCTGCCCTTACTTCTTCTGTGCAGCAATCGCCTTCAGAGCTTTCTTCATGAACTGCTGGTGTTCAAAGCTATCCATAACGCCAGGTTGGGATACCTTATTCCAGAATTCAGGATTGAAGCGCTCTTCATGACAGCCGAGGCAGACACCAGTCTTCTCAATGGCGTCACGCTTCTCATCAGGCAGAGGACCGGTCAGCGGCCAGTGAGAGCCTACGGAGCTCAACTGCTCACCATCCTCAGTTACGATTGCGGACCAATCGTAGGTCAGGCCGGGAATACCGGGAATCTGAACCTGGGTTCTCTGAGGAATGATATTGCCAGTGGCTGAGTCCTTCAGATCGAGGACGAAGTCCTTGTCAGCCCCCAACAGGAAGCGACCACCTTCAACACCATAGCCCAGGGCCTTGGGGTTGTCGTGACAGGACTCACAGCTACGGGCACTGCGGCCAGCGGTGTGAGGCTGTACGGCTGCGGTGTCGATACCCGGGCCTTCAGGAGTTTCCCAGATCTTGTTGTTAACCAGAGTCTTGCCATCTTTGTCGATAACCGTGGTGGTTACCTGACAACCAGGCATCATAGGGCTAACACGGCCTTCACCGTTGATACCGAGAACCGGAGTCTCCCAACGCAGGTAGGAGCGGGTCTCCATGACTTTACCTGGGCTCTTCATACCATTAGTGCCCGGAGGCGCATCAGGCGTCAAACCGGTCTTGGGATCACGATTGCTGGCATTGACGAGCCAGTCAGTACCCTTATTGTCTTTCGAGTAGTCGACCGTGACGTGACAACCATAGCACTGTGGAACCCAGTCGGCGTGACAAGCGTAACACTCCATATTGTTTTGGTGCTGAGGAATCAGAAACATGGAGACCTTGGCCAGCGTCGACTTGAAGGTACCTTCATCGCCAATACGTTTCAGCAGAGGTGCTTTGAAGTCGAGACCGTTCGCAGAGTGAACAATAACGTCTTTGCCCTTCTTGACTACGTTACCCAGTGGATTGCCGCGTGCAGAGAGCAGGAAACCGTCCTCGGGCTCGTACTGAGTCGCGTCTTTCATATACTCGGGCCACTTATTGGCTAGACCACGTGCTTTGGTGTTGGCGGTCGGCAGACCATCTTTCATCTCACCGAACTCTTCACCACGACCCAAGGGAAGATCCCAGGGTAGCTTGTTGAAGGTACCATGGCAGTCTTCACATTCGACCTCAACCTGAGCCAGGGTGGTGCCGGGGATGTTGCCATCGCCATGAAGGTCGATAGTGGTATGACAGTCCTGACAGAGCATGCCACCCTTCGGGTTACCTGCAAGGGAGTTCATCTCGTGGTGGAGATCCTCTTTGATAAACAGGTAACGCTTGGTGTGCATCTTGGGCTGCTTCTTACCCTTCTCATTGAAAGGAGAGCCGTAAGGCGCTTCCATGATGCCCTGATAACTCACACCAACACGCTTACCGCGGTTGTGACAAGAGACACAGGTTTCAACTGGAATACCAGAGTATTCAACCTCACCAACCTTAACTTTGGTCTTACGGGTGCCCTGCATGCGATGAGTCAGTACATGACCGGCTTCATCCTTCTTGATGGTCGGGTCACCACCTTCGTAAAAGCCATCATTTGAGTAAGGTACGTGACAGGCAGAACAACCGGAACCCCGGTAGTCACCACGCTTATCGCGACCAGTAACACCAACGTGACAACGCTGACAGTCATGACGGGAGTAGGTAAGACCAGCATGGTTGGGATTGTCGGTCAGCTTTTCCAGATCTACCTGAGGCAGCTGTTTCAGACGCTTCGGCATCTGATCAGGATGCTTCTTGACGAAGTCTTTCATGTACTTCTTATAGGCTTTGGTACCGACCAGAGGCACAGGACCATCTTCGTCCATGATGTCATAGTTACCCCAGACAACCTTCATGTCTTTCTGATAGCCCCAGGACCACATGTTACCTTGCAGCTTACCCGCTTCAGTATTCATCAGGGATTTGTTCAAACGATCAAAGTAGCCGGAGTGACACTGACCACAAGCCTGGTCGTTGACAGGCATCGCACCAGGATCTGGTAGGAAGTTTTTGGGACCGCCCTTTTTTGCGAGGTCGGCGGGGGAGCCCATATGAGCCTTCATTTTGTCTGCTTCTTCAGCTGGGTTGCCACCATGGCAGACCACGCAACCTGCGGGATCACCCATTTCAGCTCCCATCTTCTCAATGTCCTCCTGCATGACACCGTCACTAAAGCGCTCAACGCCTTCATGACAAGCCAAGCAAGCTTTACCTTTGGCCTCAGCGATGGGGACGAAAGAGTTTCCTCCGCTCCCCCATGCGACTAACGCCACTACAGCTAGTAGTGCTAGGCGTTTCATTATTTGACTCCCGATTAAGTAAAAAACATCTGCTTCCTAGCGAGTGGAAGCGGCGACAAGGGGCTTTTACCCTTTCAATCTTTTCTAAGTTGAGTACGGACTGCGTGCAAATAACACACACGCTGTAATCGCAAGATCTATACCAATACTTTTTTCAGGGGTTTGGGAGAGTCGGAATCCAACAAAAAAACATCTGAAAAATTGTGCTAAATACAGGGTGGCCGGGGGTCAGAGAAGGACAAAGAATCTACCTATTTAGGGTAAATCGACCTACTTCAAAAGAGAACGATTCGTATCAGGGGAGAGCGTGATTCAAAAACATTGAACGAATCGTTCAACCCCGCATAATATAAGTGAATGAACTGTTCCAGATAATCATCCGATTAACCTGACGGGTAGATGCTGACTGAACTGTATAATTGGGGGATATATCCACTCCCAAAGAGCAATTCCACCTCTGCCCGCTTGCAACCGGCAAATCCGCCCCCATATCAGTTCGATAGCTTTTCTTAATTCAAAAATTAAACGGCTAGTGGGTCGTATGATGATAAATGCGATAACTGCCAGACCAGCCAGACATAGAGTAGGACTAACCAGTAGGTAGCATGATGTCAGAAGAAGAAAACAGTGTAGATGAGGGTGTTGAAGTCATTACCGGCCATACCCTGGCCCGCTCGAATGAAGTATTGCCTAACCTGATCCATATACTGCCCGTATCTGCACGCCCATTCTTTCCTGGCCAGGCAGTTCCCCTGTTGATGGAGCAGGAGCACTGGGAAAGCACCATGGATGAGGTTGCTAACTCATCACACATGCTTCTGGGTGTTGTGCTCTCATCCGCTGACTCAGCGGAGTCGGCCACCCCCGACTCCTTCAAGAAGATCGGTACCGTTTGCCGGGTCCACCGGATTCAGCGCTCTGAAGGGAGACTGCAGGTCCTGGTTGAATGCCTGCAACGCTTCAGATTCGTGAAGATGGTAAAAAAGGGCGCGCCATTCACCGCCCGTATTGAGTATATTCCAGAACCATCCAGCGACAGCAAGGAGATCAAACCCTATGCTGTGGCCATCATCAATACAATCAAAGAGCTTTTACCTCTCAATCCGCTCTATGCCGAGGAACTACGCATGTTCCTCGATAGATTTGGACCGGACGACCCTTCACACCTAACCGATTTTGCGGCCAGCCTGACCACCTCAGATAAGTTTCAACTCCAGGCGGTTCTGGAGACTGTAGAGCTGCTGCCGAGAATGGAGAAAGTACTAGAGTTGCTCCATCGTGAGCTTGAAGTGGTAAAGGCTCAGGCCTCGATTCGTAAAACCGTCGAAGAGCGCATGGAGAAGCAGCAGCGTGAATTCCTGTTACGAGAGCAGCTGAAGGCGATCCAACAGGAACTTGGCATTGAAAAAGATGACCGTACTGCAGAACTCGATAAATTCCATGAACGACTGGAAAAGCTGAATCTCTCTGAACAGGCACAAACCCGTGTCGACGAGGAGATGGACAAACTGGCTGTGCTCGAACCGGGGTCACCGGAATATTCAGTCACCCGAAACTACCTGGACTGGATTACCCTGCTGCCATGGGGCATAGATTCAGAAGATAAACTTGAACTGCAATCTGCACGAAAAACTCTGGATAAAGACCACTATGGATTGGAAGATGTCAAAGAGCGTATTCTCGAGTTTCTCGCACTAGGCATCATGAAGGGTAAGATTGCCGGTTCAATCATTCTGCTGGTTGGTCCACCTGGCGTGGGTAAAACCTCTATCGGACACTCCATAGCAGAAGCTATGGGCAGGAAGTTTTATCGCTTTTCAGTTGGCGGCATACGTGATGAAGCCGAGATCAAAGGCCATCGACGCACCTACATAGGTGCTATGCCTGGTAAGTTCATCCAGGCCATGAAAGACGCTGGAACCGAGAATCCGGTGATCATGCTTGATGAGATCGATAAAATCGGTGCCTCCTACCATGGTGACCCGGCATCAGCCCTGCTTGAAGTTCTCGATCCTGAACAGAACAGTGACTTTCTTGATCACTATCTGGATCTGCGTTTTGACCTTTCCAAGGTGCTCTTCATCTGTACCGCGAATCAACTCGATACTATCCCCCGCCCCTTGCTGGATCGCATGGAGACGATTGCACTTTCTGGCTATATCGCCAGCGAGAAGTTACAGATAGCTCGAAAATATCTGGTACCCCGTCAACTCGAAAGAGCAGGTCTGAAACGTCGCGACATCAAACTCAACAGCCCGGTTCTGCGTGCCATTATAGAGGGCTATGCACGAGATGCTGGAGTTCGAAGACTTGAGAAACAGATCGGGAAAATAGTACGCAAAGCTGTTGTAAAATTTCTTGAAGGGGTCAAAAAGCCAATCGAAGTAACCCTGGAGAACCTCGAAAGTTATCTTGGCGGCCCAGTATTCAAAGATGAACGCAATCTCAGTGGAGCTGGTGTCGTGACTGGCCTTGCATGGACAGCGATGGGTGGTGCGACACTCAATATTGAAGCGGTTGCAACCCACGAATTCAATCGTGGTTTTAAACTTACTGGCCAACTTGGCGATGTGATGCGTGAATCTGCCGAAATAGCTTATGGCTACATCGTCAGCCACGCAGAGGAGTTCGGCGTTGACCAATCCTTCTTCAAAAAGGCCTTTATCCACCTACATGTTCCTGCTGGTGCAACACCAAAGGATGGACCTTCGGCAGGTATCACAATGGCATCCGCACTACTCTCTCTTGCCAAGCAGAAGCCAGTACGCAACATTGCAATGACTGGTGAGTTGACCTTGACGGGACAGGTTTTTCCAGTTGGGGGTATCCGGGAAAAAGTAATTGCTGCAAGACGTGCCGGCATCAAGGAGCTGATCCTTCCTGAAGATAATCGAAGCGACTTTGAAGAGGTGCCTGAACATATACGCAAAGGACTTAAGGTTCACTTCGCCTCAGTCTATGAAGATGTGATACCAAAACTATTTCGCAGCAGTTAGCAATTGTGGTTTAGTCTAAAGTCACATTTCTAATGTAGCGCCATCGCCGTTCAGATACGATCTGTCGGAAAGCGTATCATTAACGGAAAACACTCTATTTCAGGATGGGTTTCTAGCACAATCAGAATCATCACAGATAGAGTCAAAGCGGGTAATTTTGAGCCAACTTTGTATACGACAGGCTATACACTGGCCCAACTCGTTAATCATACTGATCATGATCCCGGTTATGATCAAAGACCAGAAGACGGTATCAATCCATGCATAATGGGTAAGGCCTTCCAGGCCGTAGACCATATATGACATCAGGCCAAAGAACATAGCCAATATCAGTCCAAGAAGTATTGGTAACATGTCAAACTCCATATAAGCAGAAATTAATTAGTATATTAGCAGAGACTAAAATTAATAATATATTCTGATATCAACTACATGGACAAGTTCATGAAAATTTACAATATCCTGGCAATTCAATCAGATAGCTCCTTTCCACTTTGATGTAAACCACTCAGCGGCTTGAGTATCGCAAAGACGCAGCGAACGCTAAAGGAAAAGCATATAGTCCCTTTTGATTATCAGCAAAACCTCAGCAAGCATTTGCAACCGATATGGTTGTTTGGTTTGATTTCTAATCTCAGCTCCGTAAATCAAGCACAGACCATTGAGGTTAATCAGCAAGATAAAACAGCTTTCCTTCACCCAGGTATATTATTGACAAAGTATTACCTGTATACCCACACAAACATCCATCAGCCAAACTATAAATAGAGAAAAACCATTCTCTATTTACTAAAAAATACCTACATAAACAGATCGCCTCACGCAGGCTGTCGAATGCGATGTGACATGTTGAATAAGATTAATGTGCAATATTTCCTATCTCACTTTTTGATCTGCATTTAGATTAATGACCAACACAGTAAGTAGCACTTTTTTGAAGGGTACTGACAAAGGACGATCCAAAAAAAAATTTAAAAATCAGGTAGCAGACAGGATTTCTCTGACTTTCTGAATTATTGAAACAGCGTTGTTATTTTAATACTGATTGGAGATTAACATGATCAAGGGTAAGAACTTATTTTTCAGCATTGTACTACTGAGTATTCTGAATCCATTAACTACTTCAGCACAAGCAGGAGAACTATTTCTCACAATTGAGTTTGACGACGGAAGTATACAAAGAGCAACCATTGATGAATTCAAGCTTGGCCTTGAAGGTGATGAACCAAAGATGGCCCTTCTTTTACCTGCTGTGCAGGCTGCAAGAGAAGCCGCCAGACGCATGGAGGACGCAGTCACAAAGAATGAAAAAATCCCAACAATCATCTTACAGACCACTGCAGAAAATACCCTGTACCAATGGAGACTACAAAATGCAATGGTGAAAAGTTACTCAATTCATGGAAGCAGTTCTGCAGGAAACACAGCGCCAGTTGAAAGCTTTTCATTTTATTATGATAAAGTTGAAGTCTCCTATAACGGCGAATCCAAACACTACGATTGCAGTTCCAAAACCTGCATTCTAGAAAAGAACACAAGTGGTAGAACGATCTATTGATCCTAACTGCTAATCCTAGTGTGGTGCGTCATTTTAGAAACTAATATCGTTCACCATCGAGCATGGATGCTCGATCATCCTCCTTAAGGCGTAGATATTAACCCGTCCCCCCTTTACAGGTAGATTCAACCTAAGGCTTCCTCACCTTTGATATGCATCAAGGCCATTGGCCGTAACTGGCCCTAAGGTTGGACGGACTATCATCACCGGTAATCAACTTGGCCCTCATACCCTTGGGTGAAACCCCCGCACCATCCAAACCACCCCAGGGATTTGTCCCCTTCGCCCTGGGGTTTCGTCCTTTTTTTGCATTGGCTGCAATTTCCGGACTGTTGCTGATGCTACTCTGGCTCTGGTTCAGGTTGAGCACTTCTGCACCGAACTACTACAGCTCTATTGGCTGGCACAGTCATGAGATGTTGTTCGGCTTTAGCATGGCCATAATAGCCGGCTTTTTGCTTACTGCTGTACGCAACTGGACAGGCATCAATACACCAACGGGTAAACCACTGGCCCTGCTTGCACTGTTATGGGTTGCGGGCAGAGTGCTCCCCTTTATCCCATCTTTACCAACCTGGCTGGTTGTTTGTGTCGATTGGTTATTCATCCCTGCACTGATCATCGCCCTCACCAATCCCCTGATAAAAGCTGAAAACCGGGTCAACCGGCTCTTCATTCCTCTGTTGGGCGTAATGGCCATAGCCAACCTGCTATATCATCTGGAGGGTTTGGGGTTTACCCAAACGGGCCAGGATGGTATCTCACTGATGCGCAATATGGTGCTGCTATTATTGATCTTCGTCGGTGGTAGAGTTCTACCATTTTTCACAGAGAAAGCGATTCAGGGCGCTGCACCTCAGTTCAGCAAACAACGGGAACAGATCATCTACACCCTGTTCACCCTCTGGATAGTTGCTGAGTTATTGTTACCGCAAAGCTGGCTTATCGCCCCACTGGCCCTAGGCGTTGCATTCACTCAGGCTTGGCGCCTCTACGACTGGTACCATCCGGGTATATGGCAACAACCGATGCTGTGGGTACTTTTTTGTGGACTGGCCTGGTTGATCCTAGGTTTTCTGCTGAAAGCAATGGCACTATACGATCTCTTTCCGAACAACCTGGCAACACATGCGTTCACTGTTGGCGCCATTGGAATCTTTACCCTGGGCATGATGGCCAGAGTCTCCCTCGGGCATACTGGGCGTAACATTCAAGCCGGTAAATCCATTACCATAGCCTTCATCCTGATCAATATTGCTGTGGCCATACGAGTATTGCTGCCTGTCACTGGCCTACTCAGCTATCAGGCCTGCATCACGTTGTCCGGGTCTATCTGGTCACTCAGCTATCTCTTGTTTGTTATCGGCTACATCCCCTTACTATTGAGACCTCGTATTGATAGTCGCCCCGGTTGAGCCCCTCTAACTAGCTCTAAAACCCTGCCTATAGAGACAGGCTATAAGATTTAATAGCCCGATAGATAATTAGTTGTTGAATATTTAAGTAAATACTAATATTCTTTCGCTCCATGAGTAAGCAGTAACTACTTGTACATTTTTTAAAACTAATTTTTGAGGAATAACTCATGTCCAAAATCGTAAAAATCGCAGCTGCTGCTGCTTTGATCGCCGCTTCTGCTTCTGCTTCTGCTTGGTGGGGCAACCCTTGGAACAACGGCTGGGGCAACAACGGCAACAATGACTTCATGGGCGACGGCTTCGGTGACGGTGATTTCTCTTTCAACATGAGCGGAAATGCTCGTGGCGCTGGCAACGGTTATGGCCGTGGCAACAACAGCTACTACAACCGTCCTTACTACGGTTATGCTCCTTATGGTGCTCCTTATGGCGCTCCTTACGGTGCTCCTTACGGCGCTCCAGTAGCTCCTTATGGCGCTCCAGTAGCTCCAGCTCCTCAGCAGGCTCCTGCTGCTCAGTAATCACTTTCCAGTGATCACTGTGGAGTCCGTATAACCGGACTCACTAGAAAAAGGCGGGCTTGATGCCCGCCTTTTTTACTTTCAAAAGAAGAGTAATTTTAAGATAAAAGCAGATAGCGCAATATAGAGCACACGTCGTATCAGTGTCTCACCATGAGAGATAGTTGTATGAGCACCCAACCAGCCTCCAATCGAGTTACCGATTGCGAGTCCAAGCCCAGTCCACCACAGCAGTTCCAGGTTTGTAGCAAATACGCTTAATGCCACTACGGTATAGACCAGCACAATAAGCACTTTATGCATATTGACCCTAACCAGGTCCAATCCGAGTACCTTGTGCAGAATCGGCATCAGAATAAAACCTACACCGATTTGAATAAATCCTCCCCAAAAACCAGCCCCGACCATCAGGATATGGCCAGCTAGCAGGTTTTTTGCTTTTTCATCACCTCCGCTTGGTTTCACCTTGTCATGACCAGTGGCCATTAGCAGCATGACACCGACCATTACCAAGGCAAGTACGCGATCAAACCAGACACCTTCGAGGTGAACGCCAAGAGAAGCGCCACCAATTGCCCCTACCGAAGCGGCACCCGCAAGACTGAAACCCAACTTGAAATCGGAGTACCCAAGACGCCTGAAGGCCGTCACTGCTGTGATATTCTGGGCTAGAATAGCGATGCGATTGGTACCATTTGCAACGGGCGCTGGAACGCCCATGAACAACATAACCGGAACAGTCAATAGTGACCCGCCACCGGCCATAACATTGAGCCAACCCGCCGCTATGCCTACCAAGGCAAGCACAAGAATCTGCCAGATTTCCAAATCTTCTACCCTACCTGTAATCCTCAATGGGCTATCAGACTAGCAGAGTTGATATTAAAGCGGGTAATGACGGTTAAAAAAGATCTAAATCTGCCGCTACAGTCTAGAGTAGCTACTATTTCCCCTTTTGCAGCTCTGTTAGGGCATTGGTAGATTCAAATGCTCCTTGAATGCCAACAGGATCGATGAGTAAGAGACGCCACCCATTAACAGCTCTTTATCTTATTCTTCTACTGACGATATCTATCGATCTTCGAGGGTGGGTTGCTCTGGCTGACAGTGCTACCCCAGTCACACACTCCAGCCATCTGATTGCTGCAATTCCCAGCTCATTTCCACCTCAATATGCCATTGATGATCAAGGCAAACCTTATGGGTTTGCAATTGATATTATGAATGCAGTCGCCGAAGAGGCCGGTTTGACTGTGGAGTACCGGGTCTATGAATCGTGGCAGGAAGTCCATCAGGCCATAAAAGAGGGTCAGGTTCAGCTGATACCCAACATGGGGATAACCCCTGATCGACAGACATACGTCAACTTTACCTCCCCAGTTGAGACCTTCTCAGTGTCACTTTTTGTACGCGCTGAAACAGAGTCTCTCAATTCAATCCAGGATCTGACAGGACATCATGTAGGGGTGATAAAAGGCAATGTGGCAATAAAATTACTCCAAGACAAACAGCTGAATCTAAAGAAATACAATCAATTATCAGAGGCCCTGATTGAGTTGTTAAGCGGCCAAATTGACGCCCTCGCTTACCCTGATCCAGTGGTCTGGCGCTATACCCAACATCTTGGATTGGACGATCATATTCGCAAACTGCAGCCATCGCTGATAGAGATAAAACGCGCTATTGCTGTAGATAAAGGGGAGATTGATCTACTAAAACGCTTAAACCAGGCTCTCAACTCGGTTATCCAAAGCGACAGGTTTGAAAATATCTATTCTCAGTGGTACGCCACACCTGCTCCCTACTGGAATATACTAAGAACCATCACAGCAATGTCGGTAGTTGTGATGTTGGTCGCCATGGGGATGCTGCTCTGGCGCTATCGCAGTCTGCAGAAGCTCTACCATCGCCTTACCTCTGAAACTGAGATGCGCCGAGAAGCGGAGCATCAACTGCAACGATTGAATGCTGACCTTGAAGAGACAGTGCGCAGACAGACAGAGGATTTAGCAGAGGCCCAACGCATGGGAAAGATGGGCAGCTGGGTATTGGATCTGCAGCAGGATAGTCTTGAGTGGTCTGATGAGACTTTTCGAATCTTCGAGATTGACCCGAAACAGTTTGATGCAACTTACGAAAAATTTCTAGAAACAGTTCATCCAGATGACCGGGAACGAGTCAGCAATGCTTACATGAGTTCACTGGAAGACAAAGAGTTTTACGAGATAGAGCATCGTCTGCTGTTTGCCGATGGCAGAGTAAAATGGGTGAAAGAGCTGTGCGAAACCCAGCTTGACCGCGATGGACTCCCGATGATTTCACGAGGAACGGTTCAGGACATTACAGCGCGCAAAGCCTCGGAACGTCAACTCACTCTGACTCAATATGCTTTAGACCACATCTCCGAAGCTGCCTACCTGATGACAGCGGATGGCCAATTCAAATATGTCAATACTGCAGCTTGCGAAGCACTGGGCTACTCATGTGAAGAGCTGATGACGAAATCTGTGATAGATATCGACCCTTCAGTAACGCCAGAGCAATTTGCTGAAATAGACCAGAAACTTAAGGATGCGGGTTCATTGCGATTTGAAACCAAACATCAGCATCGTGATGGTCACACTATTCCGGTGGAAATCGTAGCCAATCCTATCTTTTTCGAAGACGATGTATTTTCATTTGCAGTAGTGCGAGACATCAGCGATATAAAATCAGCGCAACGGGAGATCCAGCAGCAACATGCCCTGCTGCAACAGGTCATCGATGGTGTTAGTGACCCAATCCTGATGATCGATACGAACTATAACGTCCAACTCATGAACCATGCCGCTAAATCTGCAGCAGCTGTCGAAGCCATTGAGGCCGAACAACCTAAATGTTATGCCATCTCACATCACACGGATCAACCCTGTCAGGGAAATGACCACCCATGCCCCCTGCAAGAAGTGATGAAGACACACAGCACAGTTAAAGTGGTTCACAATCATCCAGGTCAGGATGAAGAGGTGAGTACTTATGAACTGCTTGCAAATCCCCTGTTTGATGAGCAGGGCAACATTACCGGCATCATCGAATCGGGCAGAGACATTACTGACTACCTGAGCGTCGCGGATCAACTGAGGAAAAATCAGAGCCGTCTCGATCACATCGCCCATCACGACCCATTGACCGGCATGCCCAATCGACTGCTGTTTGTAGATCGTCTGCAACAAGCCATTTTTAAAGCCAAACGCAGCGGCACTATGGTTGCCTTACTGTTTATAGATCTGGACAGATTCAAGCAGATCAATGACAGCTTCGGTCATCCTACCGGTGATCTGATATTGAAAGAGGCGGCCGTTCGTCTCAAAAGTATGATTCGCGAAGAGGACACCATCGCCCGAATCGGCGGTGATGAATTTACCGTAATTCTTAACGAAATTGGTCAAACTCAAAACATTGTAAAAATTGCTGAGAAACTGTTGAGTGCATTTACCCAGGGCTTCCAAATTTTGGATAAAGAGCTGTTTCTATCAAGCAGTATAGGCATCAGTATCTATCCCCAAGACAGCGATGAGCCAAACACCCTCATACGAAATGCAGATTCAGCAATGTACAAGGCCAAGGAGATGGGCAGAAACGCATATAGCTTCTATACCTCAGAAATGACTGATAAGGCCTTTGAGAGATTGATGATGGAGAACAGCCTACGCAAAGCTGTGAAACTGGATCAACTGGTTCTGCATTACCAGCCTCAGATTGATATACGTACCGGTAGGGTAGTCGGAGTAGAGGCTTTGGTTCGTTGGCAGCATCCAGAACTGGGCCTTTTACCACCTGCCAAATTCATCCCTCTTGCTGAGGAATCAGGGCTGATCCAATCTATAGGTGAATGGGTTTTACACCAGGCCTGCCAGCAGGCTCATAACTGGTGCGAAATGGGTTTTACCCCTGAACGTATTTCGGTCAACTGCAATCTTTCAGCAAGTCAGTTAAATAGTGAGCGCTTTATTGAGCGCATACTGAATGTTCTTGAGGAGACAAGAATCGATGCTGATCTGTTGGAGCTGGAGATTACAGAAACCACCATCATGGACAATCCGAAGCATATGTCAGATGTTCTGAACCGCCTACGCGATATCGGTATCAAACTGGCCATTGATGACTTTGGAACCGGTTACTCTTCACTCGCTTATCTGAAAGCTCTGCCCATCTCCAAACTCAAGATCGACCAATCTTTTGTGCGGGATATTCCCTCCGACCCGGATGACATGGCTATAACCCGGGCGATCATCGCCTTGGGTGAAAGTCTGCAGATGCAGGTGATCGCTGAAGGCGTGGAGACCGAAGACCAGGCCAGATTCTTAATCAATGAAGGCTGCTTCCTCGCGCAGGGATTTCTCTATGCGAAACCCATGGGATCGGAAGATCTGAATCGTTACCTGGAATTGGCGCACGCCAAAGCCTGACGATAAGGCAAAGCACCCTGCTTCCGCTTCGACATTGCAGCCGACCTGCTTTAGGTCTCCTGAATCCCCCCGCTCTACCCTACATGCCGTAACGAAAAAAAGCCCCTTTAGAAGGGGCTTTCAAGAAGATAGCCAGATATAGAAATCCAACTATTAAATATCCTGTTTAAAACGGTATGTCGTCATCGAAATCATTGTCAGGCACCGATGAAGGGGCCGGGGCCGACTGTGGCCTGGACGCGCCCTGAGATTGCGGCGCATCAAATGAAGCACTCCCACCACGGCTGTCGAGCATCTGCATTTCACTGCCGACAATTTCGGTTGTGTAGCGATCCTGACCATCTTGTCCCTGCCACTTGCGGGTGCGTAGACTCCCTTCGACATAGACCTTGGAACCTTTTTTCAGATACTCCCCTGCGATCTCTCCCAGGCGATTAAAAAATACCACCCTATGCCACTCTGTTCGCTCCTGCTGTTCGCCGGTATTTTTGTCCTTCCAACTCTCAGAGGTTGCCAAGGTGACATTTGTGACCGCCCCACCGCTAGGCATATAGCGCGTCTCAGGGTCCTTACCCAGGTTGCCGATGAGTATTACTTTATTGATTCCTCGAGCCATCTATTTTTTCTCCACAGCAGTTTCAGCCCCTTTCCTTGGAGCCTGTAATAATCCTATAGTGTACCTCACCCTTGTACGGCATATCCATCCAGCAGCGTCTGGTCAACGATTTTCAGATCTACTTTCAGATAGGCGACTCCATCTTCAGCGATGATTACGGCATCGTCCACCCCATCGATGGCCATCAACTGCTCAGCCAGCTTACCCACCTCAGATGCTTCAAGCTGCCCCACAGGGAGCATGTAGTTACTCAGATAGTTAGGATCCGGCATGCCACGAGCGATCAGAAACCATAGCAGAATCATGCCGCTACAGAGGAGGAAGACCCCCTCGTTTTCATAGTGGGTATGAATCCACCCACCCAGCACACCGCCAAGAAATGCACCCAGAAACTGGGAGCTGGAATAGACCCCCATGGCTGTGCCTTTTCGCTCTCCGGGGGCTGCTTTGGCGATCAGGGAGGGTAGTGTCGCTTCCAGTAAGTTAAAGGCAGTAAAGAAAATAAACAGACCCACAACCAATACAAACAACTGCTGACTGAATCCATATAGCAGTAGTGCAGCCAACCCCAATGCGGCAATCGCCCCGAGAAATACAGGACGCATGCGACGTCGACTCTCCGCAATAATCACGAAAGGTACCATCATCACCATCGAAAGCAGCATTACCGGCAGATAGACCTGCCAATGAGCGCTGCTCTCCATACCCAGATCACGCAGTGCCAGAGGATAAGCGAGGAACATTGCCGTCAGAGACATGTGCAATGTCAGGATACCAACATCAAGCCTCAGTAGTTCAGGATCAGCGAGAACCTTGCCAAATTGATCGGGCACCGCCTCTGCATCCCGGTGAAAATGGCTATTCTGGGGGGTAGGTACAATAAATATGACAATACCTATACCCAGTAGCGCCAATATTGCTGTCAGCCAGAAGATCCCAGGAACGCCGATCCAGCTGTTTAAAATAGGTCCCAGAATCAGGGCCACAGCAAAGGCAAATCCGATGCTGATACCGATGATCGCCATCATGCGCAAACGTCTCTGTTCACGGCTGAGATCAGCGGCTGTTGCCATTATCACGGCCGCAATCGCACCACTTCCCTGCAGGGCGCGCCCTACGATGATGCCATAAATGGTATCAGCAGAGGCAGCAACCACACTCCCCAGAGCAAAGATCAACAGACCTCCGACCAATACCGGCTTACGCCCGATTCTGTCTGAGAGCATGCCAAATGGAATCTGCAACACTGCCTGGGTCAGACCATAGATACCGATGGCTATGCCAACCAACTGAGGCGTGACATCCGGTAAACCCTCAGCATAGAGAGAGAAAACAGGCAGAATAAGAAATAACCCCAGCATTCTTAGGGAAAAGAGACCGGAGAGAGAGTAAGCGGCTCGTTTTTCAGTCGCATTCAATCCGGTGGAGGCACCCTGCTTGGTCGTCATCTATCAGTCACTTTGCCAGTTAAATATTAAAGAGTGCGTATAGTATCAGGTTCGCACAATTCTATGCAGTGTAAGAAAAAAACAACCCAGACATAGTGACGAAGCTTAAGGCATTACCACAAAGGTTAAATTATTGAATTCACAACAAACTGCCAACTTGACTTCATTCGGAACCCAGAATAACCAAGTAATTTAAATGCTTTAACCTCTCCAAATCGTATTAGCTCATCAACGAACATCTGTAATCATTTGCGCCCTATCAGTGGGCAAGAAATCACCCCTAACCACCAGGTTTCCCTGCATTCACCTGGAGACTTAAAGTAGAAATGGCATCTCTACATTGAAATTTATCCGATAACTGGTGATTGCTTGTTTTCGCGTTGTTCAGGTTGTTGACATTAAGCCCATGACCGGGAGCAATCCAGCGTGTAAGCTATTCAGATGAGTTTTTGATGCGCCCTAACATCCCACAACTCGAAGAGCGGGAGCCAGCTCACAGAACAGCCGAGACTGGAGAAAATATTGCTAATAGTGTGCACCAACTCAAATTCTAGAATTTTTCACGGCGCAATTTAGCCTGATCAAGTAATCCATGACATGAAATGTGTGGTAGTTACTCACTCTAAGAACAAAATATATTTATAACAATGCGCGTATAACAGACTGAATAACGCTACCACGCTTTTTTTAATATTCTATATGGCCCTGGAAGTAAAAATAATTTCAAAACCCTTTACTGACAATGCCAGAAACGAGCGAGCAGGACATTAGAGGCATATCTAATACTAAAACCATATTGGATTGAACTAAAAGGAATTAGTAATGAATTATCTAAAGGCAAAATACCTAATTATAGTTTTCATGTTCAGCTTGCTATTACCCAACCTGAGCTTTGCCGGTGTTTGGCTAAATCTTGAAGGCCAAAACGGAATTAAGCTACAAACACTTAATAATAAACTGGACTGGCTGGATCAGCAAAACAACCGCAACCAAAACCTGGATCCATGGATTGGAATAAGAGTCTATCTCACATGGGGAGAAATCCCCTATATAGGTAATAAAAGTGACCCCAATACCATTCGGTATGATTTTTCAAATCTTGTAAATATCTTAAATAATACTCATCACAGAGGAAGCAAAAGAAGTTATAAAATCGCCCTGACAATTTCTGATAAACTTTGGGTGTTTCAGCAAAATGGCGGTTATGATTACGCGCCTGGAGCCTTGCCTAGGTTTTTAGCGGAAGATCTAGGAGAAGGTGATTGGATAAACAGTGTAGTCACGCCCAATGGTAGCAATAAAACTATTCTTAAAGATGAAGATGAAGATAATGATGGTGTCTCTGACAACTTAAGATTTGCTGTTGCCAATTCAAAAACAAATAGCAATCCTGCACGAAAGTATAGCGCTGTCCGTTGGAATCCAAAAATAAAAGAATTATGGGGTGAATTTTGGTATCAGCTTGCTAACTACTCCTACACAGAAGATGGTGTTACTAAAAAACTCGGCGACCATCCCGCATTATATTCAATAATCACACAAGAGAGTTCTCTTTCTGGTATTTATCACAATATTGATGAGTTAGATGCTATTGGATACATTGGCCCTCAGCAATACTCAGAAGCGTTGCTTGAGCAGTCAATAGAACTAAGCAGTTACTTCGTTGCAGTGCCTATCCTCAATAACATTAACTGGATATCAGAAAATGTCGCAAATAAATTAGCCCCTTACTATCAACAATACTTAGGCGATCAACTAAGCAGTCTAAATCAAACTTCCAACAGTCACGGTTGGTTTGCACAGGACCTTCGAATTGATGAATACATGGGCATTAGCAGTTATCAGAATATTGTTTACCCCGAGTTTACGAAATTCGATAAATCCATGCGTTACGCCATGATTACTGGTGATACCTATAAAAACAGTCATTTCACAAGCTCAACCAATCAGGGAAAAGCTCAGGAGTTAATTGAATTGGCCTCCCAACTCTCAATTGGCCACCTATTATTTTTAAATCAGAGTCAACAGCAAGGGTCATCCACTAATTCGGAAATTTTTAATCTGATCGCGTCTGCTGATTACGATGATTACAGCTTCCTTCCCGAAGCCATACCAAATCTCCTCAGCGCAGTAGTCAATGAAGGCTCGGATGCAAATAGAATTGTTTTGACCGCTTCCAATAGAGTAAACAACATCTCTTCCAGCGGGTTCTCTATTAAGGTCGACGGGCAGCCAGCAACAATAACTCATATTCAAAGAGACCCTGCAGACCCAACCAAAATCTGGGTAACTTTGTCAGACAGAATCTATAAGGGTGAAATTGTTGAAATCATATACGATGGAAATGAGTTACAGAACAGCCAAATTGCCGCGACAAACAAGTGCACAGTTTCCCCAGACCCAAACCCATCTATGGTGAAGTCTTATGTGTATGAAGGCGCTCACCCAGACAGAATTGCTCTATTTATTTCAGAGCCCGTCAAAAAACATGTCACCAGCACAGGCTTCTCTGTAGCTATTGATGGCCAAGCTGCATCAATCATTAACTTAGTCAGACATCCAACAGAATCTGCCAGGCTCTGGATCACCTTATCCAACAGGATCAATCCAGGCGAAATAGTCCTGATTACATATGCTGGCAATGGCACGATAGAAGATATTTCGGGACACGAACTGGACGCTGGAACCATCCGCGTCACTAATAAAACAACCAATTCGCATTGATACCACATGATGGCCGGTTAACACCTCAAGTCGTGGCATTCAAATTTCCCTCATCCACATGTTCTATGTTTGAGTGTGAGGCATTTAACCAGCCCCCGTTATTCCGGTACCCTCGGGAATGACGGGGCCAGTAGAGCCAAAGGGTACGGTCCTGCCGCACCACAAGGGCGTGAATTCCTAAGAAATCCCGGTTGTTCTTCTCGTAATCACCAGTGTAAGTTGATGTAAGCTGGCTGTTAATCTGCTCATCAGGTGGTTTTCGTCTCAGTTGGGCAGTGTGCGGCAGATAGCACCCTACATTTCACACGTAAAGCCAGCCTCCATCTTGGTTGTCTTTCCAATCTCTCAGGCGTTTTATCAGTTATTCGAAAGATCGCGTATAGTATTGGGTTGGCTCATCTCAAAGCAGTTCAACCACAATAAGATTATGGACACCATCAGCATACGCGGCGCCCGCACCCACAACCTGCAAAATATCGACCTGGATCTACCGCGTGATAAATTGATTGTGTTCACCGGTCTTTCCGGTTCCGGCAAGTCTTCACTGGCCTTTGACACCATCTACGCAGAGGGTCAACGACGTTATGTTGAATCACTCTCTGCTTATGCCAGACAGTTTCTCTCTTTGATGGAGAAACCGGATGTGGACCACATTGAAGGACTCTCCCCGGCCATCTCCATCGAACAGAAGACCACGTCTCACAACCCCCGCTCCACAGTCGGGACAATAACTGAGATTTACGACTATCTGCGTCTGCTGTTCGCCAGGGTTGGTAACCCACGCTGCCCTGAGCATGACACTACCCTGGAAGCGCAAAGCATCAGCCAGATGGTCGACCAGGTAATGGCACTACCGGAAGGAGAGCGGATGATGTTGCTGGCCCCGGTCATACAGGAGCGCAAGGGCGAGCACCACAAACTACTGCAGGAGCTGCATGCTCAGGGATTTATCCGCGCCAGAATCGATGGCGAGGTGTATGAACTCGATGATGCTCCTACCCTGGAACTGCACAAAAAACACACTATTGAAGTGGTGGTGGATCGCTTCAAGGTCCGTGAGGATCTATCAACCCGTCTGGCAGAGTCCTTTGAGACTGCCCTCAATCTGGCAGATGGACTGGTACGGGTAGCCTGGATGGATGGCAGTCAATCTGAATTGGTCTTCTCCTCACGTTTCGCCTGCCCTCACTGTGGCTATAGCCTTTCTGAATTGGAGCCGAGGCTATTCTCTTTCAATAACCCAGTCGGCGCCTGTTCAACCTGCGATGGCCTGGGTATTGAACAATTCTTCGATCCTGAAAAGGTGGTTGCTCACCCTGAACTCTCTCTGGCGGGAGGCTCGGTAAGAAGCTGGGATCGACGGAATGCCTACTATTTCCAGATGATTAAATCATTGGGTCGACATCTGAAGTTCGATCCGGAAACCCCTTGGAACAAACTCACCAAGCGGGTGCAAAAAATCATCCTGCAAGGCAGCGGCAGTGAATCAATCGAATTCAGCTACCACAACGAAAGGGGCCGCTCAGTCAAGAAGAGCCATCCTTTCGAAGGCATCATTCCGAATATGCAGCGCCGCTATCGGGAGACAGATTCCAATGCTGTACGGGAAGAGCTGTCACGCTACATATCCAGCCAATCCTGTCCCGATTGTAAGGGCACCCGGCTCAACCAGGCGGCACGCCACGTATTTATCAATACACATACTTTGCCGGAACTCACGAAGATGCCCATAGGGCAGGTAAAGAAGAGCTTTAAGGCCCTTAAATTACAAGGCAAACGTGGCAAGATCGCCGCTAAAATTCTGAAAGAGATCGACCAACGACTCCATTTTCTGGTCAATGTGGGACTCGACTACCTGACCCTGGATCGCAGCGCTGAAACCCTTTCCGGTGGTGAAGCCCAGAGGATTCGCCTCGCCAGCCAGATCGGTGCAGGGCTGGTCGGTGTCATGTATGTGCTCGATGAACCCTCCATAGGTCTGCACCAAAGGGATAATCAACGCCTGCTGGACACCCTGATCTACCTTAGGGATCTGGGCAACACAGTGATTGTTGTGGAACATGACGAAGAGGCCATTCGTAGTGCCGATCATGTGGTGGATATTGGCCCAGGTGCAGGGGTACACGGCGGAAAAATCATCGCCCAGGGTACGGCTGAACAGATCTCAAAAAGTAAGGGTTCACTTACTGGTGAGTACCTGAGTGGCAAACGTTGTATAGAGACCCCTGAACGAACCACTGAGAGCGACCAACGCACACTTGAACTGTTAGGCGCTACTGGCAACAATCTTAAATCTGTGGATCTGGTGATCCCGGTTGGGAGTTTTTGCTGTATCACCGGGGTTTCCGGCTCTGGAAAATCGACCCTGATCAACGACACTCTCTATCCGATTTGCGCCGCAACACTGAATAAAGCCAACACCACCCCTGCCCCCTACAATGAAGTTGCAGGGCTGGAACATTATGACAAGGTCGTGGATATCGATCAGAGCCCGATCGGCCGAACACCAAGATCCAACCCAGCGACCTACACTGGCCTCTTTACCCCGATAAGAGAACTCTTTTCCGGCACTCATGAAGCACGCTCCAGAGGCTATACACCTGGACGTTTCAGCTTCAATGTCAAAGGGGGACGATGTGAATCCTGCAGTGGCGATGGTGTGATCAAGGTGGAGATGCATTTTCTGCCGGATATCTATGTCCAGTGCGATGTCTGCAAGGGTAAACGCTATAACCGTGAGACCCTCGAGATTCACTATAAAGGCAAAACCATAGACGAAGTTCTGAGCATGACCGTTGAAGAGGCATTACCCTTTTTCGATGCGGTACCCGCCATCAAACGAAAACTTCAGACCTTGATGGATGTCGGCCTCTCCTATATCTCCCTGGGGCAGAATGCCACTACCCTTTCAGGAGGCGAAGCACAACGGGTCAAACTCTCTCGCGAGTTGTCCAAGAGGGACACAGGCAACACCCTATATATTCTTGATGAACCCACCACCGGACTCCACTTTCATGACGTGAGCCATCTGCTGGAAGTGCTACACAGACTGCGAAATCATGGCAACACAGTGGTAGTCATCGAACATAATCTGGATGTCATCAAAACTGCCGACTGGGTTATCGATCTTGGACCTGAAGGGGGCGATAAGGGCGGAGAAATTATTGCTCAAGGCACGCCTGAACAACTGTCAAAAGTGCGCAAATCCTACACCGGGAAATTTCTCAAAAAGTTACTCAGCAGTTGAGCAATGGAAGCAACTCAAGGTGTTTCGTAAGCCCCCAGCAACCTGCAGACGGGTTGCTCTCTTCGATCAGGTTGTTTTCGATCAGCAGCTTGGTGCTATTGTCGTCATGGGCAATCAGTCCGGCACCAACACAGTGCCCATTGGTATCCACAGCAGAATCACTGAGCCAGTTGCCGCAAACAATACTGTCACGCCTCATTTGACTCAGATAGACATTGTGTAGAAACATGCTGGCATTGAGCCAGCCATTATTATGAAAGCGGTTGCGCTCGACTAAGGTACGATTGGTACCCCCCAGCCAACCCATACCCCCATTATCATGCATATAAGAGTCACTGAGGGTGACGTCTCCGCTCTCTAATCCATTGCTGTTGAGATGGACACCAATCCCGAATCCATCCACCTCTACTAATTGCTGAAGCTGTAAATATTGAATATTCACAATAGTTAGCAATTGCCATCTGTAGTTATTCAGTTTGCTTGGTAAACTCTACGCAATTGACCTTCATGAAAGACAAATCATTACACTAGCCAGATCTATTTCATAAGTAACTGATTTTCCATACACTCAATATTCAATTCAGGAGACCATCATGGATTTAACTTCATTACTAATATTTATAGCGATCGGTGCTGTAGCTGGTTGGTTGGCTGGCACCCTGATGAAGGGTGGTGGTTTCGGCCTGCTTGGCAATATTGTAGTTGGTGTTATTGGCGCATTTATTGGCGGCTGGGTGTTTGGTCTCCTTGGACTCTCTATCAACGGATTAATCGGATCGTTGATTACTGCTGTTGCAGGTGCAGCAATCTTACTGTTTGTTGTGGGACTCATTAAAAAATAAAGATCTTCCAAAGATCTTTATGGGGAGAGAAACTCCCCTCTCCCCACGCGGGAGAGGGGGAGAATGAACACCCTACTTCCCCTAACAATCAGCAAGATAAATATGAACGATCAATGCGGTTTTATCTTTCAACCAGATGAAACGCTTCGCGTACACCCTCTCCCCAACCCCTCTCCCGTAAAGGGAGAGGAGCTTTCAGAGTTGTTCTGAGAAGGTTGAAAGTTAATGAGACAGCAGCGGTCTCTTATATAAAAAATAGTCCTCATCAAATCAGCTTGGCTAGTAATGCTGCCAGCATATCAATCGCTACTATCCTCTATCTATTCTTCTTGATGGCTTTTTAGCTGAATAGCACACTCCCTGGATGCAGTCATACATGATTTCGCATGTCGTTTTGTGGTCTGGGACATAAAAAAGCATTACAGAGCAGAGGAGGGAATGAAAAGCACACGAAACAGCCTCCAGACAATCGGACAAACATCACTCAGATGGCTCTATTTGACAGCAAGATATCTACCACTGCCATGCTCAGAAATGCCCAAAAATTGAGCTTTGGGTGAAATCAGCACACAAGGATTGTGTAAAAGTACCTACAGAACTACATATAGCGACGTTATTCTGCTACATATACAGATGTACACCACGCTGTTTAATCAAAAAAAACTCAAATAGTGAAGAGACGGCAAATATAATAATTTCATCAAAAAGGAACCTGGGATGTCATTCACACAAAGCAATAGACAACTAAAAATCAAAACCCCACTAGGTCCTGATGAACTCCTGATTTTGAGCATGGAGGGCAGCGAAGAACTGGGCCGTTTATTTGAATTCACAATTGACCTGCTAAGTGACAACGAGGCTATCTCTCACTATGACTTGCTAGGCAAAAAAATGACTGTCGAAATGGACATGGTGAACACCACTAAACGTTATTTCGATGGTTACGTAAGTGACTTCGCACAGGTGGGTCACCTCGCCTTTTTTGCCCACTACCGGGTTACGCTTCGCCCCTGGTTCTGGCTTATGACCCAGACCTCTGACTGTCGTATATTTCAGAACAAGAAGGTACCTGACATCATCAAAGATGTCTTCAGAGACAATGGCTTCACCGACTTTGAAGAGCGCCTGAGTGGAAGCTACAGAGAGTGGGAATATTGCGTACAGTACCGGGAAACTGACTTTAATTTTGTCAGCAGGCTGTTGGAGCAGGAGGGAATCTACTACTTCTTTAAGCATACCGCAGGCAAGCACATACTTGTCTTATGTGATGATTATGCCTCTCATAACACACTGGAAGCCTATGCTGAAATACCCTATGTTCCCCCCACAGAAACTGGGGCAAGCCGCTGGCAGGATTATATCCACAGCTGGACATTTCGCCGATCCATACGTCCCGGAAACTTTGCCCATACCGACTACGATTTCAAGAAACCTAAGTCAGACGTCTCATCGAATGCGTTGATACCAAGAGGGCACCCTTACTCTGACTATGAGGTCTTCGACTATCCAGGGGAATATGTAGCATCTTCAGAGGGCGAACGCTATGCCAAACATCGGATAGAGGAGTTACAGGCAAAACATGAGGTATTGGAGGGTAAAGCGAATACTCGGGGCTTAACCACCGGTGGTCTGTTCACCATGACAGAACATCCACGGGGTGACCAGAATAAGGAGTATATGGTCACCAGCGCTTACTATTCACTGCAGTCCGATGCCTTCGAGTCAGTACCAGAGATCGCCCAAGGGCCGCTCTATTCCTGTGAATTCACCTGCATGGATCCTAAGACGACCTTTCGCACATCACGTATCACATCAAAACCTATTGTACAGGGCCCTCAGACAGCAGTTGTGGTTGGCCAGGCAGGTGAAGAGATCGATACCGATGAATATGGACGGGTAAAACTGCAGTTTCACTGGGATCGATATGGTAACAGGGATGAGAACAGCTCCTGCTGGGTTCGTGTGGCACAGGTCTGGGCCGGCAAAAACTGGGGCGCAATGCATATCCCCCGTATTGGCCAGGAGGTTATCGTCGATTTCCTCGAGGGAGATCCCGACCGTCCAATCGTCACTGGCCGGGTCTATAACGCTGACCAGATGCCACCCTATGAGTTACCTGCCAACAAAACCCAAAGCGGCATCAAGAGCCGCAGCACGAAGGGAGGCAACAGCAATAACTTCAATGAGATCCGCTTTGAAGATAAAAAAGGCTCTGAGGAGCTCTACATACATGCAGAAAAGAACCATACCAATGTAACAGAAAGCAGTCGTAGCGAGCGGGTTGGTTATAACCGATCCCTGACAGTCGGTCACGACAAGAGTGAACAGGTTAATAACGATAAAACTATCACTATCGCAAAGAATCACAACGAAACCATCGGTCTTAACATGAGCCAGGTGGTTAGTGTGGACAAGAAAGAGACTGTCGGTTCCAATAAATCCACAGTGGTTGGCATCAACCGTTCGGAGACCGTGGGCGCCGCCAAAGAACTGACCATTGGCGGCCTCTATCAGGTCTCAGTTGGTGGTGCAATGAATGAGACCGTGGCAGGCGCAAAAGCTGAGGAGGTCGGTGGCGTCAAACTTGAAACCGTAGCAGGTGATAAGAAGTCCATAGTAGGCGGTGATAGCGGCAACAGTGTTGGTGGCGACCTGTCAGAGGAGGTAGACGGTGAGAAAAAATCCCAGATCAATGGTAACTACACTATCGATACGAATGCTGAGTATAAATTGGAAGCTGCCTCAAAAATCGAATTAAAAACAGGTGCTTCATCCATCAGCATGGATTCGAGTGGAAAGATCGAGGTATCAGGAACTGACGTGACCTTTAAAACAGCCGCAGGCAAAGTACATATTGATGCAGGTGGCATCATCACCATCAAAGGCACCATGGTCAAAATCAACACCTGAATAAGATAACTGACTACTCAGATTGACAAGTGTTAACAGGCCCTAGTATGGATAACCAAACAACAGAGGATATAAGCAATGAGCGGTAAACCTGCAGCCCGCGTCGGTGATACGATTCTCTGCATTCTGCCTCAGATCCTACCGGCAGTACCGCCACCGCCCCATGCGCCCCCCCCCGGCCTTCCCATTATTCCACCAGGTGCGCCCACGGTATTAATTGGGGGACAACCTGCCGCAAGGATGGGCGACTATAGCCTCTGTATCACCCCGGTTCCTGTTCCAAATCCAATTGTTCGCGGCGCATTTCCCGTGCCGATCATGAATATGCCCGCCGCCAGGATGAGTGACTCAGGCACCCATCCTGGATCGATCATCATGCCACCATGCTGTCCGACAGTACTGATCGGCCTGTCAGGCGTTACCGGTAATCCAAGACTTGGCAATCAGGCCTGTCAAAATATGGCGGCAGGGAGAAATCCTCCTCCGGGCTCCACCACTGCCAGCGGAAATCCAATCAGCCCAAACTCTGCCGGACAGAGCTATAACAACTGCGGCGTCGAGTCTTCCAGACAGATTGTACAACTGGCCACTGGTGCAAATCCCGGACAGGAAGCGATGCTAAACACTGCCATCGCAAATAGTAACGCCTCCCAACCCGCCATTGGCAGCGCAGGAAGTGGTGGACCGGTAACAGCACAAAATCAGGCTTTTTACAGTGGTGGCACTACATCAGGGCAGCAAGTTTCAATACTCGGTAATAATGGTGTTCCATCAAGCAGAATTGCCCCTACCTCAAGCGGCCTCCAGCTAGGGCAATTTGAAACAGCGCTATCCCAGGGTAGAGGCGTTATTGCCAATGGTGATGTTGCCGGTCTGCCAGGCTGGGGAACTCAAACAGGTGCTCATGCCGTGTTGGTCACCGGTTATGAATATGACGATGATGGCAACATCACACACGTTATCTACAACGATACAGGCATTGGAGTCTGTAACCAGAGGGCTACAGCAGCCCAATTTCAAAATTTTCTGACAACTGGTGCAAATAATGCGGTTGCAAATGGCTTTGCTATGAGTGGCGCATCTGTCACCAATAATCCGATATTTTGAACAATCATGAGTAGAAAACTATTTTGGCATATCAATATACTTTTTTTGATTTGCGTTAACACGACAGGGGTATTCGCCATGTCCATGAAAGACGCGGTGCAGCAGATAGGTCAGCACGCGAACATGATGCCACTAGAACGCGGTATCACTCTGCCAATGATAAAGGCAGAAGGTAACAGAATTATTGTAACGCGCCTGATCTACTTCACCCGCACCACACCGGAATCAGGGACAGCGATAACAGATCCTCAGTATATTGCTACGTATGACCTGTCCAACGCTCGATTCATTACACTTAAGCGGTTTGAAATGGAGGTTCCGAATCTGCAACCGCCTCCATGGATACACAACCGCCCCTCATTTGAGAATCCAAATGAGATCATTCCTGAATTTGAACGCATCTGGACACTATATGACATCCTGATCCCGGAATACATCAGAGGGAGTATGAATGTCAGCAGTGAAATCAAGCAGGCAGCCAAAGCCTATGTCGGTTATTTCGAGCGACATGCTGAAAAGCCACTCATGCCCTACTACGAACTATTCAGCGGCGAGTTTTTACGCTGGATTGGTCAAATTGCCAACTCTTAAATTGACCGAAGAGGTATCTATCTAATGTCTGATCAGCAATACACTTCGGTCACAACAGCATCGGCAAGAAATCTGATTTCACCATCACTACAGTTCACCAGCTATATGAGTTTACCGATGCCGGTAATCGGCAACAACAGATTATTTTTAGCCTTTCTTGTTGGTAGAGGAGAGGCACTGAATCCTGAGCTTGGTTACCAAATCTGGCCACCGAGCTTACTGGCTCTGTTCGAAACAGAACGTGGTCAGCTTCACGAGTTACGCACCATAACACCAAACTATTTTTCGATTGATCACCCCCCCGATCACCCCATGGGCAAAGGGGTGTCACCACCGGAGAAATCCACTACAGAGTACTTGCAAAACGAACTCCATCTTTTTCAGAGTTGCGATACTCTGCTTATTGCGATAGCTGGCAAACATACCCATCAGGATGAACTACATCGGTTTGACGAGTTATACAAATCCCTTACTGAAGAGGCTTTGTTGCCCTATTGTCAGCGATTGCGATTATCAAAGGTGGAGTAAACACAGATTTAGCACCGAATCATGATAAAGCCATTCTCAATAAATTATTAGGCCATTTCATTGATATTGTAATCTTGGTAGAACAGTGGAAATAATCAGCTCAACACAATTTCAAACCGGTTATACCTTATGCCATGTACACGATGGTCATGAACTTTTGGTAATCATTACGAAGGGCACATTTAATATACCTAAACAGGGAGAGTTCGCTGAGTTAACTGAGAAGCAAAAACCCTTGGTCATTGCTGATCTCTATTCTGGTGAACCTGGCTATTCGTCACCTTTATATGAGCTGGATTATGCCCCTTTCAAACGACATTGCGATGTTCTCTTGCTAGGCAGTGCCTACGCACCAGGAGGAATACCTGTAACCAACGTCGACGTCAATCTCAAACTGAGTACTTTAAATAAATCGTTCAGAGTCACCGGAAGCCGAAATTGGGAAGCGGGCAAATTTGCAATCAGACCTGGCTATCCTGCCATTTTCGACAAAATGCCAATCAGCTACGACCAGGCTTTCGGTGGCATCGACAACCATCATAAAAACATAAACAAACACAGCGCATTCATGAAAAACCCAGTTGGCAGAGGCTACCATCTGCAGTTGAACAAATCGTTCATTGATGGTTCACCAATGCCATCTACCGAACAGTTGAATCAACCCGTGACCATACCAAACGGTCAATATATACCGATGTCATTCGGCCCAGTGGGAAGATACTGGACTCCCCGGCTGGCACTGGCAGGAACCTACGACGAGGCGTGGGTAAATAACAAATACCCATTACCACCTGCAGACTTCGATACAGCCTATTTTCAGGCCGCACCTGTTGATCAACAGATCCCCTATCCACAAGGGGGCGAAACTGTTTTTTTGCAAAACCTGACACCTCAAGGCGAGACCATTTTTAACTTACCTGAAATTGAAATGCCTGTGACTTTCTTTTATAAAGGCGGCAAACAGGTTAAAAAGAGTGCCTTCATTGATACCATCACTTTGGAACCAGATGAAAGCCTGTTTACTATGACATGGCGAACCTATATACCGCTCACTGACTCTATCCTTGAAATACCTCAGGTGGAGATAGGCGATCAAGCCCATCTCCATTGATGTTAGAAAGAGTTTTTACTGACACATCTGCTCGTTCCTTTCCGAATCGATATTTTGCTGATCAGCAGGATCTGGATCGGATACCTTCATCGTCACCAACTCTTCAGAACTGACTGGATGTATGGCAATGGTATTATCTAAATCGGCCTTAGTGGCTCCCATCTTAACTGCCACTGCAAATCCCTGAAGCATCTCATCCACATTGTCACCAATCAGGTGAATACCAACCACTCGTTCTTCTTCACCAACACATATCAACTTCATTGCTGTAGTCACACCATGAGATGAGAGAGCCTGTCGCATAGGTGTGAATTGAGTTTGATAAACGCGAACCTGCTGGTGCTGCTCTCGAGCCTGAGGTTCAGTCAAGCCTACCGTAGCAACCGGAGGATGAGAGAAAACCACACTAGGGATGTTATCGTAATCCACTCTGCTATTGATTTGATTATTGAACAACCGATCAGCCAAGCGTCTTCCGGCAGCTATCGCAACCGGAGTCAATGGTGTACGACCTGTGATATCGCCTATGGCATAGATGCCTGGTACGTTTGTGTTCTGATACTCGTCGGTCGGTATGATACCGTTGCCCTGTTTTTCAATGCCCGCCATCTCCAGGCCCAGTGATGAGGTGTTAGGTGAACGACCTACCGCCCAGATCACTGTATCGAATCCTTCAACACGTTCACCTTCACTTCCATTCAGGGCAATGCCTGCATCGGTTTTTTCCAACCCATTAACCTGAAACGAGAGCTTTTGTATAACACCCTGCTTCTCCATCTCACCCATCAACACTCTGCTGACCATTGGATCAAAAACCTCAAGCAACCGCTCCTCCAATGCAACTATCGTTACTTCAGACCCCAATGCAGACAACATACCTGCCAGCTCTACACCGATATATCCACCGCCTATCACGGCCACTTTTTCCGGCTGCTCACTTAGGGCGAAAAAACCATCTGAGGTAATCCCCAATTCAGCACCCGTTACGCGAGGTACAATTGGTTCACCGCCCGTTGCAACCACAATATGATCTGCTGCATATATCTCACCGTTCACTTCAACTTCACCAGGACCAACGAATCTGGCATATCCATCAATGTGGGTAACACCAAGTTGATCAACGTAACCATCCCAGTAACGGTTGATATTTTCGATGTAGGCGTTACGACCATCAACCAAGCTGGCCCAATCGGTTTTACCACGAGAGGCGGGCACGCCGAACCCGCTCGCATCATCAACAGCATGAGCCAGCTGAGCCGCATACCACATAACCTTTTTCGGTACACAGCCACTATTCACACAGGTACCTCCCATCTTTGAGGGTTCCACTACAGCAACTCTGCGCCCAAGCTGAGCAGCCCTTTCGGCTACCGCCAAGCCACCACTACCACCCCCAATTGAGATCAAATCGAAATGTCTGTTCATGATGATTCCTAATTATACTACCGCGTCGAACTACCCTGATTTCAGCTGTCGCGACTTGTCTTGGATAGAATTACCCTCTCCAGGCAGGAGAGGGTCTATTGAATGACTTAAGCCGCACTTCTGCTCTGCTCAGAAAGATACTGCTCAAGATTGTCTGCGCCACCAACGCGCTCACCATTGATAAAGATCTGAGGCACCATTGAAACCCCGGCAACAGCACGTAGACTGCTCTCGCTGTAGTCCCTGTTCAACACCAACTCTTCAAACTCAATGCCGGCATCTCTCAACATCCCTTTAGCGCGCACACAGAAAGGACAGCCTTCGCGGGTAAAAACGGTAACATCCAGAGGCTTAGGCTGCTGAGGCGCAATATAGGCCAGCATAGTATCGGCATCAGAGACTTCAAAAGGGTCTCCTGGAACATCTGGCTCGATGAACATCTTTTCGATAACCCCATCCTTCACCAGCATGGAGTAACGCCAGGAGCGATCACCAAAACCGAGATCCTCTTTTGAAACCAACATCTCCATACCACGGGTAAAGTCTCCATTGCCGTCAGGCAGGAATGTAATCCGGTCGGCCTTCTGTTCCAGTTGCCACTCATTCATTACAAAGGCATCATTTACAGCGATACAGATCACCTCATCAACACCCTGACTCTTTAAGACCGGGGTTAGTTGGTTATAGCGAGGTACATGGGTAGATGAGCAGGTTGGCGTAAATGCACCAGGCAGTGCAAACACCACTACGGTCTTACCTTTAAATATCTCGTCACTGGTGACATCAACCCACTCATGCTCTCGGCGGGTACGGAAGGTGACATTAGGTACGGTCTGATTTTCACGATTGGTTAACATTATTATCTCCTAAGTTTTTAAAGAGTCTGTAAACTTGGAGGGAACTCTACGCCAACCCTTTTAATTGGTATATTCGTTAATTATGATTGTATTTATTGATTTCTCCTATCAATAAATACAATCAAGAGAAAGGGCTACCCGTAGGGTGCAGCCCTGCCGCACCATGACTGGCAAACGGTAACAGAGGGATTGAGATCCCCACTCAGTCAAATGCAGGCCTTTAGACGAAACTTAATATGGTTTAGGCTTTACTATTAACCTGGCAATTAAATAGGCCATCTTCGGCCTGTCCTTTTAATATCAGAATGTTAGGGGCCATCACCATGACATCGGAAAGCTCTTCAGACAAACTCGATCGCATCGTTGCTGAGGCTCACCGCAACCGGGAGCAGCGAGAAAAGGGGTACCGAGAGCGAGCATTGAAAATGTACCCCTGGGTTTGTGGACGCTGCGCGCGGGAGTTCAGCCGCGAAAATCTCCGTGAACTGACCGTGCACCATCGCGACCACAATCACGACAACAATCCAGCGGATGGCAGCAACTGGGAGTTACTGTGCATCTACTGTCACGACAACGAGCACTCCCGCTACAAAGATTCAGCCTACGGTGATGCCGCAGACAGCAAGCAGACAAACACCACCACCCATAACCCATTCGCCGATCTTGCGGAGATGCTCAAGGAGAAGAAATAAGCCATGCCGATGATTGAATTTTCAAAGGACGAAAAGGAACTTATCGTACATAAGATCAAGCGCTACTTCAGCAAGGAGATGGATCAGGAGATCGGACAGTTCGATGCGGAATTTCTCTTGGATTTCTTTTCCGAAAAGATTGGCCCCTACTACTACAACCGCGGTTTGCATGATGCCCGAGCCGTGCTGGAGAGCCGGTTGGAGAACATAGACGAGGCACTTTATGAGATTGAGAAGCCGACTGAGATGGTCCGCTAACCCTGAATGGTTGAAGATTGAGAAAAATCGATCTGTAGGGGGCGGCCCTGCCGCACCACAAGCGTGTGGATTCTTCAGAAATCACGGATATCTCCCTGGCTACTATCAACGTCAGTAGAAACAAGCTCTCTGTTAACCGGCTCGTCTGTTGGTTTTCGTTTCAGTTGGACATGGTGCGGCAGGGCCGCACCCTACGAAAAAAAACCAACATTGAACAATGCACCTCTTGGCACGCCGTTTTAACACGGGCGAGCAAGGTAGCCTGGATGAAGTGAAACGGAATCCAGGAAGATTGGTGCAGTGTTCTCCCGGATTCCGTTGCACTTCATCCAGGCTACGGGCAGCAGCATTCAACGAGGAAAGTGACTCGCAGGGGGGCTCGTGCTGACTCCCGAATTAAATTGATCTGTAGGGTGAGGCCCTGCCGCACCATGTCCAACTAAAAACCAAAACCACCTAACAAGTCGGTGTAGAGACGCTGGTAATGAACAAACTATCTGGGGTTTTTAGTGAATGCTCACCCAGATGGTGCGGCAGGGCCGCACCCTACGATTCATCATGTCTTTTAGTGGGGCATGGCCCTGCCGCACCCTATTATTTGAGAGATAATTACCAGCAAATAGTCTTACTATTGCATCGCTAATTTAACCTTCTTCAATGCCTCTTCAATCTCTGCACGGCGACCGGCATCTGCAATGGGTCTGCTTTCACGGGCAGGTGCTGCCAATGCGCGCTTTAATACTTCTGCAGCTTCGTTGTACTCCCCTTCCTGCAGTAGAAAGTCACCATAAAAATAGTTCGGATCAATGCCATTTGGATTAACAGCCAATGCCTTCTTCAGATAACTTTTTGCCTTCTCATCACTGCCGAAGCCGATCGGCCATCCGGGCACCTGATAGTAGAGACTGCCAAGTGAGGTATAAACAGAACCATCCAGCACATCAGGATCGAAGGCTTCTGCCCGCTCAAGCAGTTTCTTTGCCTCCTTAACCAGTGACAGTGCACCTAAACCGCCTTTTTCTCCGGCCAGTGTCGAAACGATGATTGCTTGCCATACAATAGGCTCTGCTGCACCAGGATTATCCTTAACCAGGGTTTCCGCCTTTTCACTGAGCATTTCCAGTGCTTCGACCCGCTGATCCGCCGGCATCTGATATTTAATTTCCGCCCAGCTTTCGCTTATAGCTAATACTTCGGGTGACATTTCGGCTGCAGCATTCAGGGCACCCAGGGCAAATAGTATGAGTAAGAACAACTTTTTCATGACACACCTTCTTTCGTAAAAGCCATCATTTTATGATTCTGTTTTTTCAACGCGCCATCCACCACTCTCGGCAACAATGCATTGATACGGACAAACAAGGACTCGGGAAAACCCAGATAGACATCTTTGCTGTCTTTAACGATCGCATCCACAATCTTTGCGGCGACCCACTCTGGTTCATCCATATTCATCTTCACTGCATCAGCCATGCGATAAATTGCTGAAGAGTTAAGTTTGGTTTTAACACCCCGGGGAGCGACATAGGTAACGCCAACGCCTGTACCTTCCAACTCACGTCGTAGTGCCTCTGAAAACCCGCGCAAGCCAAACTTACTGGTTGAGTATGAAGCAAACCAGGCAAAGGCGATAGACCCGAAGGTTGAACCTACATTGACTATCTGCCCACTGCCCTGATCCATCATTCTGTTTACAACCTGCCGGGCCAACTGCATTGGTACCAGGGTATTAAGTTGAATGATACGGTTAATCATCTCCGGATCTTCTTCAGCAAAAGGCCTAAAGCTGAGCAGGCCAGCATTGTTAATTAATATATCAACACCACCCAACTCCTTTATTGACTGGTCGATTGCATTCGAACGCGCCTGAGCATCAAGCAGGTCAACCGGAAACAATAGTAATTTTGAGGATGCCCCCTCAACCTTGTCTACAACTTGCTGCAATGCTGATTCGTCTCTTCCCAACAGTGCCAACCTGGCACCTTGTGCAGCCAACTTCTGAACTACTTCAGAACCGATCCCGCCACCAGCACCGGTTATAATAATTCTTGCACCCTTAAGTTTCATCCTATTCATCCTCCTGAATATTACCATTAGAAGGAAGGGATAAAGCCAGTCGATCTTCATGGCCAGCAGCCAATTCAGACCCCTCCTGCTTGCTTTTCACAAAACGAAAATAGGTTTGATTTGAAAGAAGGAAGTGCAGACCCGCATAGATAACCCCAGTAACCATCAGAATCAATACGGTAATCATTGCCCATTCAAGCCACTCCAGAAGATAGCTTGGATCAATAAACCAGGGCATGACATTTCCGAGCATTATATTATTCATAGATGCCACCTCTAAGCCGCTTCGACAGCGTTGTTTAATACCAGCGGAAGATTGCGGAAAATATCGCCGTATAACTTGTAGAAACGTTTCGCTGTGTGTATCACGAAACGACGGTCATCCTCACTTTCTAGACGATTAACCAGGTTTTGATAAAACTGCATATGGGAGATATCCAGTGAACCGTGGCTGGTCAGGTAGGTGAATGCTTTGTCCGGCAGATTGAGATTAGCCTGGGTTGCCTTGGCCGCTTTGGTTGCAAGTTCAATACTGGTTCCTTCCAACACCAGCACCATACCAAGGAAACCGATTGGATTGCGTCGCTGAACAATATCGTATGCATAGGCACACATCAGTTCGGCAGACATCCCCGGTGTCCCATGACGGACGGCTTCTGGATCACCACCACAGACTTCAATATCATTTAAAATCCACTCCTGATGACCCAGCTCCTCTTCTATGTAGTGCGCCATAGCATCACGCAGCCACTCCATCTGATGAGGCACTTTGGAACCACAGGCCATCAACAGAGGCGTGGTGTGCTTCACATGATGGTAGGCCTCAGTCAGAAAAGCGATATAGCTCTTTAGTGAAAGCTCACCTTTTGCCCCATGTTGGACAAATGGTATTTCAAATAGCGCCGCCCGCTCCTCTTCGGTCTCGGCTAACAACTGGTTAAAAAAATCACTCATGAGACAAGTTCCTCTAGATAGAGTGCATCAATGCGCTCCTGATAATATTGATAAATGGATTCTCTACGGAGTCGGCCGGTACCGGACAGTTGACCGTTCTCTATGCCAAATGGACTATCTGCAATCAGCCATTGTGTAATGCGGGCATAGTCAGGCAACAGCGCATTGACCTGTTCGATTGCTGCCTCGACATCGATATCTCCTGCACTGGCTGATGGGAGGATGACGGCGCAATTCCAGGGTCTTGCTTCACCAAATATTGCAGCTTGTGCAATCGCCGGTTCCATCACCAACTCCCGCTCAACCCACTCAGGGGAGACATTGCGGCCATAGGCCGTTATAAAAACATGCCGACGACGACCTTGCAGATGCAGGAAGCCGTCATCATCGAGAAAACCAATATCCCCGCTATGCCACCAGCGCTTACTTGATTCCTGTTTGGAATCACCCAGATAGCCGGTAAAACAGTTTCCACTGATCAGAACCTCTCCATCATCAGCAATCTTCAGCGCCACATGTTTGAGTGGCTTACCGACAGAGCCCAGACGCTGATCCCCAAGGCGATTCAGGCATACGACAGATGAAAATTCAGATAATCCATATCCCTCATAGACCGGCAACTGTAATTCAAGCGCTTGCTGTAGCAACCGCTTGGATACAGCGGCTCCACCTAAAGCAACGAAACGAAGCTGCTCAGGATAGGGGGCACCGGCATTGAGCGCTGTAACCATGCCCTGCAACATTTGTGGACTGAATATGGCAGTGGTGGCGTCGTAACGCGTCATTGTATTCAACATCTTCTGCGCATCGAGTCCAGCTGCACCCAGCAGACCGGTATCCCTGAGTGAGGGTAGCGCTACACTGGCACCTGACCATAGTGGAATATAGAGACCTGCGATATTCTCAAGCAAAACAGCCATTGGCGTCAGAGCCACGTGTCGGTCACTGGTAGACACATCAACCGCTTCAGCCAGGGATTCAACCACCTGCTCCATATGCATCCACTCGAGCATCACCCCCTTGGGTTCTGCAGTTGTGCCTGATGTGAAGGTGATCTTTGAAATAGTGGACGGCAGGTTCTGTGGTGGAAGAGCAGTCGCCAGGCACGTCAGGGTGTGGCCACATAGTTGCAAATTCTGCACTTCAGAGAGGGAGAGCTGAGGCAGACTTTGCTGCAATCCCTGACCATTATCAGTAATCACCATCTCCACCCCAGCCGCTTTCAAGGCATGCTCAAGCTGCGTATGAGAGAAGAAAGGGGGGAGCGGCACCAGGGTGATACCACAAGAGATGGCAGCCAGGTCGAGCAGTGCCCATGCAGGCCCATTGTCCAGGGCCAGAGCGAGCGTTGAGACCTGCAAGGCCCGCAGCTCAGCTTTCAAACGACTTAAACTCTGTTGTAGCTCTGCATAGGTTATCTGATCCTCACCAGCTACGATTGCGGGTGCATCAGGCTGTTCAAGCGCATATTGTGAGATGCGATCAAACAATTTCATGCCACTTGGCTCCCAGCCTGCTCAGCATTCTGCCACAACTCCAGCATCGGCTGCTCCTGCTCGCAGAGAGACCGCAGCACCTTGTGGCCATGGGCGATATTGCCCGCCATGACTCTTGGCCTCTGCTCGTAGTAGCGGCCCCAACGGAGCTGCTCGTCATCAGGTAGACATTCAGGTTCAGCCTCACCCAACTCTATGAGTTCCAGCCCCAGGCGATTAAAGGCATTAATCAAAGCCGGACCGATCGTGAACAGGGCCCACTCAGCACCTGAATTTGAAAGGTAAGCGGTCAGCGCTGTAATCAGCCACCGCCCTCCCCCTGCTGTAGCGACAGCGAGATTGCCAACCTCGACCAGTCTAGCCCTGTCCACAGGCATCCTTATTTTGGAAGCTAAAACCTGCTCAACCGGTTGATTTAAATAGTTTTCCAAAAACAATGGATCTCTATCTGCATGACAGAAACCAAGCACTGCCATCATCTTATCCTGCTGATCACTGAGACTCATCAGCAACGGCATAAAGTGATGAATATCAGCACCATAGTGCTGCTTGAAACACTCTTTGACGAACAGTTCCGCACTGCTGCGTTTCGCCATACCCGGCTCTAATGTTTCAACAAGCCTGGGATGAGGTCCCATGGTAATCTCATTACGCTTCCTTACGTTGGCCATTTCACTACTCCAGTAATTTAACTTGGCGCCTAGAGTAAAGAGCGAGTCTTAATCGGATCTTAAAGGGGAGGAATTAATTTAGTGAAATGCCAGTGATTCAATAGAGTCAGCCGACAGAATGCACTGAGAACAGTGCTATTATTGTTGCAGCAACTCGTCCTGGTTAGTTATTCAACCTAAACCTACTCGCAATAACCGGGCACTTCATCAAAGACAATGTGTCTCACTCATGACCCGACTCAACCTATACAACTGCATTTCACTAACTCCGAATAACTGGGTCCGTGCTCATAACAGAAGAGGAAACCGATGACCAAACACTATGACTTAATCGCTATTGGCGCAGGTAGCGGCGGACTCTCTGTGGCGGAGCGGGCAGCGAAGTATGGCGCAAAATGCGCAGTCATCGAGGCCAAACGAATCGGCGGCACTTGTGTCAACCTCGGCTGTGTACCGAAGAAGGTGATGTGGTATGGCGCCAGTGTTGCCCATACCCTGCATGATGCAGCAGATTACGGTTTCGATATCGATATCAACTCATTCTCATGGAATACGCTTAAACAGAAACGGGATGAGTACGTTGCAGGCATCAATGGCTGGTACCACACCTATTTGAAAGATTCAGATATTGATGAAATCGACGGCTACGCCCGATTCGTAGATAGCCACACCCTCGATGTCAACGGCAAACGGCTTCATGCCGATCATATTGTTATCGCCCCTGGTACCTACCCCCAAATCCCTTCAGTGCCTGGCGCTGAACATGGCATCACGTCGGATGGTTTTTTTGCCTTGGAGGAGATGCCAAAGAGGGTTGCGGTAGTCGGCAGCGGCTATATAGCCGTTGAAATCGCTGGCTTACTCAACGCTCTGGGCAGTGATGTAACCCTGCTGCTGAGACGTGAGCATCTGCTGCGGCCATTCGATGCCATGCTACGTGAGTGCTTGATGGAAGAGATGATCGATGCAGGCATCAATATCGTTACCTCATCCCAAATTGGTGAAGTAATCAAACAAGAGGATGGAGGTCTTGACCTGATCTGTGCCGACACAGGACAGCTCATTGGCCGATTCGAGCAACTGCTTTGGGCCATTGGACGAGCTCCGGCTTCAAATGGATTAGATCTGGATAACGCAGGGGTAGTCACTGATGAGCATGGATATATCCCAACCGATGAGTGGCAAAATACCAATATATCTGGCCTATACGCTATTGGTGATGTCACCGGCAGAGCCCAACTGACACCTGTTGCTATCGCTGCGGGGCGTCGCCTTGCTGACCGACTCTTCGGTGGAATGAAGGAGCGAAAGCTTGATTATGATTTAATTCCAACAGTGGTCTTCAGCCACCCTCCAATTGCTACTGTCGGACTGACTGAAAGCGAGGCGAGGGAGATTCACGGTGACGCGGTAAAGATCTACCAATCACGATTCACACCGATGTATCACGCCTTTACCAAACACCAAAGCAAAATGGCTATGAAGCTGGTTACTGTTGGCGCCAAAGAGAAAGTAGTGGGCTGTCATGTGATTGGTATGGGGGCTGATGAGATGCTGCAGGGTTTTGCTGTAGCGATGCGGATGGGTGCCACGAAAAAAGATTTTGATGACACCATAGCCATTCATCCAAGTGCCGCGGAAGAGTTGGTAACCATGCGCTGAGAGATATTCGGCAATCTTAACTAGCACATTTTTCATGGAACGAAAATGACTAGGGTTTTACCTCCCGCACTGCTTATTTCAGTAGCTTTTCATCTGCTATTGCTTTGGCTCATAGCCAATAGACTGGAGTTTAATCACGGTGAGTATATTCCAACAAAGCGCTCTCAAATAGAGGTTGCAATAATACATCAGAAGATAGAGCCATTTAACAATCACGAACGAACTGCTTTGCCGAATACTGAAACAACTGAAACTATTACGCCAAAGTCGCAGAGAAAAAAGCGACCAGCACCATTAGAGCATTCAAAGCAAAACAAACATCACAGCAGTTCGCCTGACACATCAAAGCCCAGAGTAACCTCAGCTCAAATTATCTCTTCATCATCAGAGATGATCGACAAACTCTCCAGCGATGTAAGTATTCAAACCACTACGCAAAAGAAGGACTCAGTATCTGCAATTTTAGATCGAGCTTTAAATCCAAAAAGAGAACCCCCAGGCATCACAACCCAAGCCGATGGCACAACAAAAGTGGTCACTGAAAGTGGCTTTACTTACTGCATAAAGCCCTTGGAGGATTGGAGGATAGTCGACCCTGCAGATGACATACGGGCTTCAATGTCCTGCAATTAGGAGTATTAAGACCCCCGAAAATCACTAAAGCGATTTACTTGACGGTATGTAGTAGCATGGTTAATTTTGCCACCTGATTATCGGTGATATCATAAACATGTAGGACGCCCTAACAAAATTAAAATAATATTTCAGGACTCCTTCAAGTTTGGTACATACGATGCCGGATGGCGGGGCGTCAATCTCAACTCGTAACGTGCAGCATGGATACTATGTAGGATGCGGTGAGGTACGAACCGCATCATTGTTGCTTGAGAATCGCTGCATTCTGCTATTGATGCGGTTCGTGCCTCACCGCATCCAACATACTATATGGGAAAGATATTGTAGTGGCGTAGTAAATTTGGCCACCAGATTATAGGTGATATTATAAATATGGAGGACGCCCCAAATAATTTAATAATATTCAGGATCCTTTCAAGTTTTGTTCATACGATACCGGATGGCAGGACGCCCTTCTCAGCAGTCACCCTTCGAAAAGATTATTTAGATTTGACTCGCCCATCTGAATTTTTTTAACTAAAACTGATTTAGACAACCGTTATTACAATTTCATCTCAACAGAACAAAATGGAAGCCGAGAATTTTCTAATAGCCATCACTAATGTTTCTTGTCCTAAAACATAGAACGTTATGACTGAGACTACCCAAAAACAGTTTAATAATAATCTAATATAAAATGCTTATTGGCGACCATTTGTTTTTCCACAAGTTGATTTTTACGCTGATAGCTTGGTCAATTATTTTGCTTGCGGCGCTTGTCATCGATAAGGTTTTTAGATTTAAAGTCGATATATCTAAATCACTATGACTATACGATACCCCCCTTTGATAGAGATAAAATCAACGCGATGTGTATATCGTTAAGTAAAAGATAGTAGTAGCGAATTGTTTATTGATAACTAAGTTAGTATGTACGCGACAATACAGGTATCATGATAGGGATCTGTGTAGCTACATCTTAACTCTACTGTTATGGCTATAATACTACTACTTACCTCCTTGGAACGGGCAATCATATGAGTAATGAGATCAACTACAAAAACAATCCCCTTCACGGTGTAGGCTTGAAGAAGTTGTTGACTGAAATTGTAGATCAGTATGGTTTTCAAATACTCTTTGCCTATTTAAATATCAATTGTTTTAGAAAAAATCCAAGTATTGATTCCAGTATTAAGTTTTTAAAGAAAACAGAATGGGCGCGTGAAAAAGTTGAAAATTTCTATCTATATCAGTTTAAAAGTTTACCTAGAGCATCGACTGAACAATTTTCATTGCCACCAAGAGATCGGATTATTCCAGAAGATCAAACCCCGGGAGATCCCAGGGAACTGAGCTTAGAGGATGCTGAACGGTTGCGCGAAAAGCATACAAACAAGTCAGTTGCACGAGAAAAATCAGCGGGGCAACGCTCGCAAAAGAGTGTAGATCCATGGGCGAATTGGAAAAACAGATCTAAGAAATAATACCACTATAAAATCAGCACCAAAGGTAACCGCTCCCTACATATCAAGGCAGGATACACTTGAATCATCCGTCCTTTCAGTCTCAATCCATTCAACTATGCGTAGTAATAGTCAGTGTGAAACCCCGCTGCTGTATAAACCAGTCCGAAGCAGGTGAGGCCCGCGTAGCAGGCAGCTGATCTGGTGGTGGTATTCTGATGTTTTTTCTTCGCCCTATGTATTGGGGGTAGCCCTTGCCACGCTTGACGTGGCGTCACTTCAACACGGTAGTTACTATTGGGCGCAAATATCCCCTGAAACCGTTCAGGTTCACTCTTGGCTTGGGAAACAGCGCTGTCAGCTTGGTAATGAAATCCAATGGTTCAAATGTGAGATGGGTTGTACCATCACTGTAGGGCGTATTAAGCTAGGTCGCTCCTGCAGATGAGATGCGGGTTTCAATATCCTGCAAGTAGGAGTGTTAAGCCACTTTACTCCTTTTCGGAAAGGGTAACCCGAATATCATCCACCCAGGCAGTACCTGCGTCATTCAATACTGCGGTAACCTGCAAATAAGCCGTATGAGCCGGGACAACGCCTGTGGCTTCAACTCGCTGCCAGTTGTTGCTGCCCGTGATGGCTTCTGTACTGATCTTGCGAATGAATTTTCGATTGGCTTTTCGAAACACCAGATTGAGGTCAAATCCATCCGGACCCAGGTTTTCGCTCTTAACCATAGCGGTCAGTTTGATGGATTTACCCGTGGCACTATCGAGCGGCAACTGCTGCTTGATCATACCCCAGGCTTGAACTTGCTTTCGTTCGATACGGTAGCTGTTTTTACCATCGGTACTGCTGGTGGTATCGATGGATACTGCGTACGCCTGTACTCCCGCATGTTGTGAAAACCCCCAGCCTTGAAGTTGTTGCTCGGATTGTTCGAAACTCGGGTTTTTCAGTGGCAGCGAAATGGCTTGCGATGGCTTGGCATCCTGTTGTTGTGACGAGCTTCGACGCAGTAGTTCACTATCATCGCCACAGGCGACAAGCATTAATTGTGTGGCGACTATCAAAGAAATTGAAAAGGTGTTGTTATTCATGATCGGTTTCCGCTACCTCTACCAAGTATTAAGGCATATCCAAGCAATAAAAGTGTTGTTATATCAAGCAGAATATTCTGTTTTGACTGGCACTCAAGATTCTCTTTTAAAAAGTCAAAATATTAGCTTACCAAGCTGAAGCTCAATAGAGTTTTATTGCCGCTATTGCCTCACGCCAAGCCAATTCATCCCGAGTTGCAATATGCTCAAGATCACCCGGCTTCGCTTCAGATTCATCAACCCATTCCCGAAGCAGACTGGAACCATTGATAAGATCAATAGCGAGGCGATCGAACTCATACTCATAAGGAAAATCACGCCAAAGCGGATAGTCTTGCTGAAGCTGCCGTAGCGCTTTGAAAGCCAGCGCTTGCAGACGCCAGGGTTTAAACTCACTATGTTGGTAGTGGTTAGCTGTTTCCACATGAATCTGCACACCCTGAGAGAGCTGACCAACATGCTTGTGGAAGGTGGGCTCAAACCAGCATGCTCTTAACAGACAGCCATTAAGCCATTGCGGCGCTATCTCATGCATGGTGCGAATTAAGGCCGAAGCATCGATATCAGGCGCACCGAAGAGTTCCAACGGCCTGGTGGTGCCACGCCCCTCCGAGAGGGTTGTTCCTTCAAGCATCACGGTTCCAGGGTAGCATCTGGCCATCGACAGGTTGGGGGCATTTGGACTGGGATTGATCCAGGCACGCTCACCCAATGGCCAACCGTAACCCGGTGGTGATTCAGCTTGCCAACCGGTCATGCTCACCACCTTGCAATCCACATCGATGTTGAAATGATCAACGAACCACAAAGCCATCTCACCAAGGGTTAGTCCGTGTCGCATAGGCATGGGACCGGCGCCAACGAAACTCTCCCAACCCTCACGCAACATTAGACCTTCCACAGGCCTGCCTAGCGGATTGGGACGGTCAAGAATCCATACCGACTTGCCATGCCTGGCCGCGGCTTCGAGCATATAGCGCAGGGTTGTGATAAAGGTATAGATGCGGCACCCAAGATCCTGCAGGTCTATAAGCAGCAGATCAAAGCACGCCATCATCTCATCGGTTGGGCGACGCACCTCCCCATATAAGCTGAAGATAGGGATACCAAGACGAGAGTCATATTCATCCTTTGACTCCACCATATTATCCTGCTTGTCACCACGCAATCCGTGCTGAGGGCCAAAGGCAGCAGTAAGTTTGATCTCTGGCAGCTCAGCCAGGGCGTCCAGACTATGGGTCAGGTCAGTCGTGGTTGAGGCAGGGTGAGCCAACAAGGCAACGCGTTTGCCTATCAGGGGACGCCGTAGCGTGACTTCCTCTATCAGGCGATCAATTCCAAACTTCATACCAGGTCAATCCTTACTCAGCGGTTCAGAGAGATACAGACTGGCGATGTAACCAAGTATATCAACTACAGAGATGGCCAAGTCGATCAGGCGCGCTTTTTTGCCAGCACTAGGGCATCGTACATCATGACTGCCACCCCGAGAGTGATTGCAGAATCGGCAATATTGAATGCCGGCCAGTAGTACTCCTGGTAGTGGAAGTGAAGAAAATCGATCACATGTCCAAACAGAATGCGATCAATAACATTGCCCACAGCCCCCCCGATAATTAACGAGAGAGAGACAGCAACCCACTTCTCCTGCTGTTTCAGCCGCCATAGCCATAGCGTCAAAACAGTAGTCACAATGATCGCCAGAATTGTGAAAAACCACCGTTGCCATCCGCCCTGCTCACTGAGGAAACTGAATGCTGCCCCTTTGTTGTAGAGCAGGGTCAAATCGAACACAGGCATCACATAGACCGACTCATAGAGAGTCAGCATTCTCTCAGCAATCTGCTTCGTCGCCTGATCCAGCACTATCACCAGAACTGAGAGCCACAACCAATTGATCATCACTAAATCCCTTTAGGTAAAGCGCCTTGGCTCACCATCACCGGAGACATTCTCCACACAGCGCCCACAGAGCTCGGGATGCTCGGCATTGGCTCCCACCTCTTCTCGGTGATGCCAGCAGCGGACACACTTTTCATGTGGTGACGGTGCGACATGAATACCAATACCCAGTTCATCATCCAGCACAACCTCTTCCGGTTTTTCATCCAGAGGCAGAATGTTTGCTTCTGAAGTAATCAGCACGAAACGCAGCTCATCCTGCAACTGCTCAAGTACCGACTTCAAATTACCATCACAGTAGATCGACACATCAGCATCCAGGGATGAGTTGCCCGCTGCACGGAAAGACTCCATTCCCTTACTCACTGATTCGCGCACATTTATGATCTGCTGCCAATAGTCAGCATTGAAGCGGTCATCTTTTCCCAGGGGAGTAAGGCCTTGATACCACTCTTCAAGAAAGACACTCTCACTGCGCTCACCGGGAATCGAGCGCCAGATCTCTTCACCGGTAAAACTCAGAATAGGCGCCAACCAGCGCACCATTGCCTCGATGATATGGTACATGGCAGTCTGGCAGGAGCGCCGGGGCAGACTGTCAGCCTGAGTCGTATACTGGCGATCCTTGATAATGTCGAGATAGAAACCACCCATCTCATTGACACAGAAATTATGAATCTTCTGGTAGATAACGTGGAATTGGTAATCCGCAAAGGCCGCAACGATCTCCTGCTGCAATTGCAGGGTACGGTCCACAGCCCAGCGATCCAGCTCAATCATCTGCGCCGGTTCAACCAGGTTCTGCTTTGGGTCGAAACCATTCAGGTTGGAGAGCAGAAAACGGGCGGTGTTACGAATCCGGCGATAAGCATCAGCAGTACGTTTGAGGATTTCGTCAGAGACGGTCATCTCATTGCGATAGTCGGTTGCAGCCACCCAGAGACGGATTATGTCTGCACCCAGATTCTTAATAACCTTCTGAGGAGCTACCACATTTCCCAGGGATTTTGACATCTTGCGCCCCTGGGCATCCACGGTAAACCCATGGGTCAACACAGATTTATAGGGTGCGCAGCCATTCATTGCCACAGAGGTCATCAGTGAAGACTGAAACCAGCCCCGATGTTGATCCGAACCTTCCAGGTAGAGGTCGGCGGGAAAAGTCAGTTGCTCACGGGCATCCAGAACACAATGGTGTGAAACCCCAGAGTCAAACCAGACATCCAGAGTGTCAGTCACCTGCTCATAGTCGGCAGCATCATCTCCCAGGAACTGCTCCTGATCCAGATTGAACCAAGCCTCGAAACCTTGAGCTTCAACCAGTTTGGCCACCTGTTCGATCAGACTTGATGTATCTGGGTGTAGCTGTCCATTCTGTTTATGAATAAACAGGGTGATCGGCACCCCCCAGGTACGCTGACGAGAGATACACCAATCAGGACGATTCTCAACCATCCCCTTGATGCGTGCCTCACCCCAGTCGGGCATCCAGTTAACTTTTTCGATCTCTTTCAGAGCCGATGCCCTTAAACCATTATGATCCATGCTGATGAACCATTGGGGTGTGGCGCGAAAGATAATCGGCGTCTTATGCCGCCAGCAGTGCGGGTAACTATGGCGCAGCCGCTCTTCATGCATCAAGGCCCCCCTCTCCTGCAGCACTTCGATAACCTGCTCGTTGGCAGATAGCACATGAAGGCCTGCAAACAGATCGGTTCCTTCAACGAAACAGCCGTTGCCGCCTACTGGATTGTCCACCGCCAGCTTGTAACGCATGCCGACCAGATAGTCATCCAGGCCATGTCCAGGTGCTGTATGTACCGCACCTGTACCTGCCTCAAGGGTGACATGCTCGCCAAGAATAACCGGCACCTGACGATCATAGAACGGGTGTTGCAGCAGAAGACCTTCAAAAGCCTCCCCTTTGGCGTAGGCCACGACGTGGTAGCGCTCCACACCGTAGCGATCCATGACGTCTTTGAGCATATCATCGGCAATCATCAATCGTCGCTTACCTTGATCATCCTCAAACTCAACCATCGCATATTCAAAAGAGGGGTTGAGTGCCACCGCCTGATTGGCGGGTAGGGTCCAGGGTGTGGTTGTCCAGATCACAAACGAGACCGGCCCCTCACCGCCACCTTCAGGCACATGGTGACAGCGCTCCAGCAGAGCAGCCTCGTCCACCACCCGGAAGGCGACATCAATGGCAAAGGAGTCTTTGTCCTGATACTCAACCTCAGCTTCTGCCAGAGCCGAACCACAATCGGTGCACCAGTGAACCGGTTTATAGCCCTTCTGGATGTGGTCATTGTCCACAATCTTTCCAAGTGAGCGAATAATATCTGCCTCAAACTGGTGATCCATGGTGAGGTAGGGATGATCCCAGTCACCCAACACACCAAGACGGATAAAATCCTGACGCTGGCCATTCACCTGCTTTGTTGCGTATTCACGACACGCCTTGCGGAACTGACCAGTGGTGGTTTTCTTACCCGGCTTGCCGATCTTTTTCTCGACCTGCAGCTCAATCGGCAGACCATGACAGTCCCAACCAGGCACATAGGGCGCATCATACCCATCCAAGGTCCGACTCTTGACGATGATGTCTTTGAGAATCTTATTAACAGCGTGACCAATATGGATATCCCCATTGGCATAGGGGGGGCCGTCATGCAGGAGGAAGGTTTTTCGCCCGGCAGAGACCTGACGGATCTTTTGGTAGAGCTTCAGCTCCTGCCACTTTTTTAATGTCTCCGGCTCACGCTGAGCAAGATTCCCCCGCATAGGAAAATCTGTTTTCGGAAGATTGAGAGTCTGCTTGTAGTCGCTCACTGAGTGCTACCTGTTGGGGATGCAAAAAATGGGATATTGAAACTTAAAAACGCCTCTGGCGCAAAGTTTCAATAGATAATAATTAAACATAAGGTATCACAGTTTGGAAAGGGTTCTGTTCGTTGCTGCGCATGATTGATATTGAGGCCACATCAATCCACAGACACCAAAAGAGCCCGGGCCTGATCAACATCCCGCCAAATCTGTTGACGCAGCAGCTCAAAAGAGTCAAAACGCTGCTGGTCACGCAGCTTGTGTACAAACTCCACCGAGACATGCTCACCATAAACTGAGCGATCAAAATCAAAAAGATAGACCTCAAGCAGATAGCGGGGATCCCCCTCCACCATCGGACGCACACCGATGTTCGCCACCCCCGGCAGGGGTTGAGATTCCAGTCCATCCACCTTCACTGCAAAAACCCCATCCAGAGGGCTGACCTGTCGGTGCAGATCCACATTCATGGTTGGAAAGCCTATGGTTCTTCCCCGCTTGGCCCCATGCCCCACCCGGCCGCAGATGCGGTAGGGACGCCCCAGACACTGAGCTGCACCCTGCAGATCCCCCTGAGTCAAAAGCTCCCGAATAAGTGTGCTGCTGACACGATCTGCATCCAGCCGGAAAGTATTCATGTTTTCCACTTCGAAGCCATGCTGTTCTCCAGCAGCTTTCAGCAGTTCAAAATCCCCTTCCCGGCCATGCCCAAAACGAAAATCATCACCCACTGAGAGAAATCGAACACCCAATCCCTCTACCAACAACTGCTCAACAAAATCCTCTGCCGACATGGAAGCCAGACGCTTGTTGAATTCCAATACAACAACACGCGTTATCCCCGCATCTTCAATTGCTTGCAGCTTCTCTCTCAAACGAGTCAGCCGGGCAGGCGCTTTGTCACCCTGGAAAAACTCGCGAGGCTGAGGTTCGAAGGTAACCACAGTCGTCGGTTGACCCAGTGCTTTACCCTTCTCTATCAGATGATTGAATACCGACTGATGCCCAAGATGTACCCCATCGAAATTACCGATGGTGGCGACACAGCCATGATGGACTGCTTTCAGATTGTGTAGACCGCGAACCAGTTGCATATATTAACCAGGCACCTTAACAGAAACCGCTCAGAATCAAGCAGTCGATTATCCTAAAAAGATCAGTTGGACGGCGTGAAGTGTGCGCTTGTGGCGGTGCAGGGCAAGGCGCAACGACGCGGAATAGCCCGCTATTCCAAGGAGTTGCAACGCCGCCATGTGCCGCCACAAGCGTGCAATTCACTCTGTAGCGTGATTCACCCAACAGGTGACCATGACCTTCGAAGCTATTCTCTATCAAAATCAGAAACCTGCTATTAGAATGGAGCGGTCAACTGATTTTTTTAGGATTATAGGCCCTGCTGCATCTTTGGGCATCCCTATTACACAGATTGAGGGGTTTAGAGGGAAAAAGGTCTGCTCAAGACAGGAAAACAGACCTGTCGAGGCAGACAACACGCAGCTAATGCAATTTACCGGATAACGGTCGAGTTATTATTCTCCGGCATAGCGGTCGTGATTAAACAGCAGATCACCACTCACATACTTAAGGGCACCTCTAATAACTGCTTGTACCCTTAAAATACGAGTCGCAGAGTGAGATGGATTCAGCTTTTTACAGATCGAAAATGGCTCGGGCGGCCACCCAGCAGGAAAAACAGAAGAAAGTAGAGCAGCATAGCAACCGTTATCAATCCGGTAAGACGGCCCGCCCGACCCCAGGCCGTAGCCTCCAGCCATCCATCGATCGCCCCAGCACCCCACCAGAGCAGCAACCCCATTGCCAGAGCAGATAGCGCGATACGTAACAGCAGCACGGGCCAGCCCGGCTGGGGTCGATAGATTCCCTGCTTTATCAGAGCATGATATAGAAGGTAGGCATTGAGCCAGGATGAGAGCGTTGTTGCCAATGCCAGCCCAGCGTGGGCCAGGGGAAAGACCAGCAATAAGTTCAGAGCCATATTGGCGGCCATGGCAATGATACCGATTCTAACTGGCGTCTTGGTATCCTGACGGGCATAAAAACCTGGCGCAAGAATCTTGATCAGCATGATGGCCATCAGACCCGGCGTGTAGGCCATCAAACTCAGGGTAGCCATATCCACATCATGACTACCGAAGGCATCGGAATAGAAAAGCGTCGCCAACATTGGCCCAGCCAACATAAACATTCCTACCGCTGCCGGAATACCCAGAGCAAGATTCAAACGCAATGCCCAATCCAAGGTGTGAGAAAACTCAGTGGGCGATGACTCAGCGTGTTTGCGAGAAAGGTTCGGCAGAATAACCGTACCCAACGCCACACCCAGCACGCCAACAGGAAACTCCATCAAGCGATCTGAATAGTAGAGCCAGGAGATACTGCCACTGATTAAAAACGAAGCGATCAGCGTATCCAGAAGGAGATTGAGCTGGCTGACAGAAACACCAAACAGTGCAGGGATCATCAAGCGCATTACCCTTACCACGCCGGCATCCTTGAACGCTATTCTCGGCCTCGGCAGTAACCTGATCTGCCTCAGAAACGGTATTTGAAAGAGGAACTGAGCGATGCCAGCAATCAGCACCCCCCAGGCAAGGCCGACAACCGGTTCATCCATCATTGGCGATAACCAGACTGCACAACCAATCAGCGACAGGTTAAGTAATACAGGGGTAAAAGCGGGCACCGAAAATCGGTTGTGAGCATTCATGATACTGCCCGCAAAGGCGGTCAATGTAATGAAAAACAGATAGGGAAAAGTGAGATAGAGCATCTCCACAGTCAGCTCATACTTACCCTCGTTTTCATTCCAGAAGCCAGGAGCAAAGATCATTACCAGGATCGGAGCAGCAACCACCCCGATCAGAGAGACCAGCAGCACCACAAGCCCAAGCGTGCCTGCCATATCGTCGATAAAGGTCTTCAGCTCCTTCTGAGAGCGTTGGGTGCGGTATTCGCTGAGCACCGGCACGAAGGCGACAGAGAAGGCGCCCTCAGCAAACAGACGGCGTAAGAAATTGGGGATTTTAAAGGCGACAAAGAACGCATCAGTCGCCGCATTTGCGCCAAACATCCGCGCAAGCACGAGATCCCGCACAAAACCAAGAATGCGCGACAGCATGGTATAGCTGCCAACAGCAGCGAATGAGCGAAAAAAAGAGGCCAGAATCTATTCCTTTCAATCTGTCTTGGTTAAAGGCCCGCCTGTCGAAGACCTGCCGGGCGACCATACCAGTAGAAACAACTTAGATCAAAGATGTTGACAGGGACAATTTTTTTGGAGAGAATGCGCCCCCTTTGAAAAGCTAGTTTCTTCTAGGAGAGAACCTTGGCCAATTCAGCCCAAGCAAGAAAGCGCGCTCGCCAAGCCGACAAAAGTCACAGCCGTAACCAGGCTCAGCGTAGCGAAATGCGTACCCATATCAAGAAGGTTGCCAAAGAGATTGCAGCCGGATCAAAAGAAGGCGCGACAGCAGCTTATAAGCTCGCTGTGCCGGTCATTGACGGCGCCGTCAGCAAGGGACTTATCCATAAGAACAAGGCTGCTCGCCATAAGAGCCGCCTGAATGTTCAAATCAAAGCCCTATAGCTGATTTTGAAAGTCTGGAAATAAAAAAACCGGCCTTTGGCCGGTTTTTTTATAGTCCCGAACAAGTTATTCACCAGGCGGTTAGCTCTCTCGTCTGCTTACCATCCCATGCCCAACCTCTTCTATGTGCAGGGGCACTCTGGCTCACCCTCTCCTCATTGTAACTGCATGCTCCCATCAAGGCACCTGCAGCAGAGCAATCCCTGCTGCATAGAGAAAAACCTCAAGCAGAAGCTCTTCTCTTACGACTCATGGCGATCAGGCCAAACAGACCTGAACCCAGTAGCCAAAAAGCACCAGGCAGGGGCACAGGGGCCGGTGCCTCGACTGAGTCTCCGCTCGCGAAATGCTGAGTCCAATAGGTATATAACGGGAAAGTAAACTCCCCTTCCCCGTCCAGAAAGATCGGGTTACTCGCACTCACAAGGCTATCTGTCGAATCCCAAACATAACCTACGCCCAGGTCATCATACATACCGTTTAGAATGGCATTACGATGGCCACTACTCCCCATCCAGCCTGCAGAACCGTCCTGGGCGACATACCAGTCATCCCAGTCATCTCCATCCAGGCCACTACCCAAATCATCCCAGCCCGCTGCAGTAACATTGGAATTGGTTGTGAAAAAGGCATTTATCTCTTCAAAACTTTCAGTGCCGTACATCACATCATGTGCAGCATCGATAGCCGGCGAGGGGGTGTTGAACTGGGTTGGCGCACGACCCTGTCCCGCAGCGATATTCTCACCCCAGCGGTTATAGTCATATCCTCCATCACTGATACGCTGCGCCGGATTTTGTCCAGCATTAGGCCCTTCCAAAGTGGTATGACTGAAATAGTTGTAATCCGCCATCGACTGGGAAGTTGCCAAGGCAGAATCGTGTAGGCGTTGATCCATTTGAACCGGATCGAGATTATGAAACCCACGTTGCAGGTTTACCAGATCAACAACAAACAGCTCTTCTGGTATCCATGCTGCTGCATTCACACCAAGTGGAGCAATCAGGCTTGCCCCCAACAGCAACCCAGATAACAGTCGTCGACCAATTAAACAGGTTTTATTATCTTTCTTTTCACCACGAACCATCATGATATTTCTCTCCTTGAGTTCCATATATCATGAAATACTTTCTAACTAAGTATTTCCAAATTTTCAACAATGAGTCTGGCATGCAGCGCCGTCAGAAACAAAGACCATGGATCCATATTACGTGATAAACAGCACAGTTCATCTATTCATATCAATATGGACTTAAAAAAACCAAAGCGGGTGACATCCGGCATATCTCATACTGAATCTTTAAAAACACCATTCAGTAATACTAATATGTCAGCTCATATCGCTTTTTTGCTAAAGTAATTTTTCATACTCTTCAAGCTTCTCTTCTGCAATGAGCCGTCTTTGCTCCGCCTCTTCTGCTTTAACGCCATCGGGGTATTGATTGAGATAGCCGTTAATTTCACCCATCACAGCATTAAGGTAACGCGCCTTGAGTGAAAGCTTTTCTGCATTTTCGTACTGTTGCCACTTTTCATCAACATAGGTATAAGCTTGAATATCCTTCTCAGCTTTGGCTGCGGATTTCCAATATTTTGACAGCACCTTGAGTTCGTCATTATCTGGAAACGCGACTCGTGCGTCATCCAGATACTGAGTGACAGCAGTTGCATTCTCCATCTCTTTCTGGCTAAAGAACTTGACCAACTCTGCTTCGGTGTCGCCAAGCATGACAACACCCATTCTATCGAAGTGCAACCAAGACCGTACATGCAGCATAGCACCATCGCTAATTGGTGCATCAGCATGCAACTCGTACATATCAGTTTTATCGAGTGGCTTAACACTGAAACCGATCTTCTCACGTTTGACCACCACATCAAGATGGCGAAGCTCCAACTCAACAGAGTTTGGATCGAACTTCTTAGCATAGACAACAAGTTTCAGAGCATCATCGCCGCGAGCAGCAAAAGGGATCTCATTGGCGTAGTTAAAGTCTACGAAGTCGTAATCATGAGAATACGACTCCACTTTGACATAGCCGTTCGATGTAACAACATAAATACCATAGCTATCAATAGAGTCGATTACTTTTGCCAAAGCGGTTGAGACACTGGCAATCATGAGTAAACCGCCCAACAGATACTTTAAGACCTTAATCACCCAATCACTCCATTTAAATTAAAAAAACAGGTAACGTATGGTAACAAAAAGAGTTCAAACACACCTCTTCAGTAGATATTAAACATTAAATCGACAGCCGGGATCTAAGTAACTGTGACAGATGAATAGCCTTTCTATCTGACACCTCATCAATCTGATGACGACAGGAGAATCCATTCGATACCACCACCGCATCCGGTTGCTGCTGTAAGGCAGGCAGTAGCGCCTGTTCAGCCATCCCTTTGGCCATCTCGGCATGTTCCGCTTCAATGCCAAAACTACCTGCCATACCGCAGCAGGCCACTTCCATCATTTCAAACCTAAGTCCTGGCACCTGCTTCAACACCTTACGCATCGACTTCATTGCACCAACCGCCTTTTGATGACAATGGCCATGTACCAGAATACTCTCATCATCAGAAGACTCACTTCGCCAAGGCAACTGAGCCTTTCCCGAGGTCAACTCTTTTGCCAGATACTCCTCGAATAGTAGCGACTGACTGGCAACTACTTTCGCTGCATTGCCCAGCCCCAACGCACTGTACTCGTCCCGTAGCGTAAGCAGACACGAGGGCTCAAGCCCTATGATGGGCACACCTTCCTCAGCATAGGGCAGCAGCACATCCAGTAACTGTTGAGCCTGTTTGCGCGCCTCATCCACCCGCCCCTGTGATAGGTAGGTTCGACCACAACAGAGAGCGGATGAACCAGCCTCCCCGCCACTCCCACCAATCAACCTCACCTGATTACCAGCAGCATTCAAAACTTCCACTGCTGCGACAACAATCTCTGGGGAGTAGTGCTTGCAGAAGGTGTCCGCAAACAGAACCACCGTTTTGTCACTATCCGCTTTCTGGGTGATCTGATGTAAAGAATAAGCAACTGGTTCAGGTAAGGTTACTTTTGCACTGATCCCCAGAAGACGTTGCATCAGCTTCGCAAACCACTGATGTCGGTTGCGATAGCTGGTCAACCTGGCAAGCGAGGGATAGTTGGCAAGCAGTTTCGGGAGATCTGAAAAAAGACGCGCTCTCAGTGAGAGCCCTTTTGATGCATTGAGCTGTGCCAGGTATTCGATTTTGATGCGGGACATATCCACATTATTTTCACACTCCCGCTTGCACCCCTTGCAGCTGATACAGAGATCCATCGCCTCAACCAATTCTGATTGCAGAAATGCTTCACTACCCAGGTCACCATTCAGTGCCGCTTTGAGTAAGCGCACACGTGCTCCTGTTGAAAGCGCCGAATCCTCATCCAGTCGAAAACTGGGACACATCACACCTCTGCCACTACTCTCGCATTGGCGGCTGTTGATACAAACGGCTACCGCCTTGGCAAAATCACCACCATATTTGGGTATATCAGCATAGGCATCCCCCATACCGGCATCCGTATATTCGGACCAGTCAAGGTAGGTTTTCATATTTGATTTCTCGTCACTCTGCAAATGAGTTAGGGGGGATGCAAGAGAGATACCACCGTACTTTTACTGGGTAAATCAGAGATCCAGCCCTTAATCTGTCAGCTTTACTACAAATAGAGCGCTCTTCACGACAATTCGTTAACGAAGATCGAGCAGCGTTTGCTGGCCTCCAGGCTCAAGATCTTATTTCTTATTCTTGACCAGCGAAAGTACACTTCTTACACCGGCTGACTTATCCTCTCGGTATTGCCACTGCTGTGCCAGGCTTTGAGTGAGAAAGTCGATTCGCTTGGTATCAATAGCGTCTCTCACCACCTCAGCCACCATCTCTCCCACGGGCACATCACTCTCTGTATCCAGAAAATGTTTATGGTAGATGATGGTTATCTTTCCCCAAGCCTGTGGGCTGAGGCTGAGAATGAAATCATTACTGAAAGAGTCAGCTGCGCTGGCCAGACACTCATCCACCAATATCGAAGCATCCCCCAATTCAGGGGCCCAGAGACGGATAGAGGCTGCAGCCTGATCACGAAGTTTATCCAGATTCATAGCCCCCCCATTTGATGCCAGATTAATCTCAGCTTAGCTGAAAATATCGCTCTCTATTTTTTCCCGCAAATGATCCTGGGATCGCCTCTCGAATTTAAAGCGCAGGTAATCTCCAGCTGCAGCAGTAGATGCCCCACCAAACCAACCTTTTCCCAACCTAGTCACTCTACTCTGTGCTAACAGCTGGGGGTCCCACCCCTGAATATAAGAGACATAACCCATCACCAATTGTGAGGAGAACAACCGTGGTATATGCCAACCCCAACACCGAAGGCGCGGTAATCAACTTCAAAGAGACTTACGAAAACTTTATCGGCGGCCAGTGGGTCGCCCCTGTAAAAGGGGAGTACTTCGACAACATATCCCCAGTCAATGGCAGACCCTTCTGTAAAATCGCCCGCTCCACAGAAGAGGATATCGAACTTGCACTGGATGCTGCACATGCTGCCCGCGAAGCCTGGGGCAAGACATCCCCTGCTGCCCGGTCAAATATGCTGTTGAAAATTGCTGACCGTCTGGAAGCCAACCTGGAAGCATTGGCCATCGCTGAGACCTGGGACAACGGCAAAGCAGTACGGGAAACCCTAAATGCCGATATCCCCCTCTGCGTGGACCATTTCCGCTACTTTGCTGGCTGTGTACGTGCCCAGGAAGGGAGTATTGGTGAAATCGACGAACAGACCATTGCCTACCATTTTCATGAACCACTGGGTGTCGTCGGCCAGATCATCCCATGGAACTTCCCAATTCTGATGGCAGCCTGGAAACTGGCGCCAGCCCTGGCTGCAGGTAACTGTGTAGTGTTGAAGCCTGCGGAGCAGACACCCGCATCTATCATGGTACTAGTCGACCTGATCCAGGATATTCTACCGCCAGGTGTACTGAATGTGGTCAACGGCTTCGGTCAGGAAGCAGGTAAGGCTTTGGCAACCAGTACACGTATCGCCAAGATCGCCTTTACCGGCTCTACACCTGTCGGCTCCATGATCATGAAATACGCCGCAGATAACATCATCCCCTCAACCGTTGAACTGGGCGGTAAATCGCCCAACATCTACTTTGAGGACGTGCTTGACCAGGAAGATGACTTTGTCAGTAAGTGTGTGGAAGGCGCAGTACTGGCTTTCTTCAACCAGGGAGAGGTCTGTACCTGCCCTTCACGCCTATTGGTGCAAGAGTCGATCTATGAGAAGTTCATTGAAATGGTGATTGAGCGAACCAATCAGATCACCCGAGGCAATCCACTGGATACCGATGTCATGGTAGGCGCCCAAGCCTCCGAGGAGCAGTACAATAAGATCCTCGACTACATTCGCATCGGTCGGGATGAGGGTGCCCAAGTCCTCATTGGTGGTGACACTGAGTCTATGGATGAAGCACATAGCTCTGGCTACTACATTCAGCCTACCCTGCTCAAAGGCAGTAATGAGATGCGCGTCTTCCAGGAGGAGATCTTTGGCCCGGTGGTCTCCGTCACCACATTTAAAGATGAGGCTGAAGCACTGGCCATCGCCAACGACACCGAATTCGGACTCGGTGCTGGGGTATGGACCCGGGATATGAATCAAGCCTACCGAATGGGCCGTGGTATCGAGGCAGGTCGCGTCTGGACCAACTGCTACCACCACTACCCAGCCCATGCCGCCTTTGGTGGCTACAAGAAATCCGGTGTAGGCCGGGAGACCCACAAGATGATGCTCGACCATTATCAACAGACCAAGAACATGCTGGTCAGCTATGATGTGAACCCATTGGGTTTCTTTTAAACCTTAGTTGCTCAATATTTCTGCAGTAAAGGTGGGGCATGGCCCGAATGGCACTTACTTAAGCCGTTTTGGTGGGGCAGGGCCCCACCCTACCGTTCAATTCAGGGCGTAGGGTGGGGCCCTGCCCCACCAAAACAGCTTGGTTACCTCAGAAAATTCTCGTTCTACGTAACAAATCCCCTTAAGTAAGTGCCATTCGGGCATGGCCTCTCCTTCACCGCAGAAATAGCTGCTAATCAGCAGCAGCTTAACGCTCAAACCTGATTTGCTGACATAATCTCATAGAGACGTTCTCGCACAAGCTCACTACCTGATGTACTGCGACAAAGCTTGTCCATCAGCATCGTGGGATCCTGACAATTACCAAGCGCCTGACTCATCACCGCATCAATACAGTGCCGCCACTCCTCCAACTCTGGTGATGCAGAATCTGGCAACAAGGCGCCACGATAGAGAGAGAATGCCTCACCACTACTCTTCCTTCGTAATGCTTGCCAGATCTCAATAAAGTCACCCCATACTGATATTTGTAAACGGTAGGGACGTGAACCAATTTTGCCATCCAGCAGACGACGCAGATGCGACAGTTCGGCTTTCAAGGTCGACAATGAAACCGCCGTATCGCCATAGAGCGCGGCATGAAATGTTTCCAGACTCAATCCTCTGGCATTCAGCGCCAACAGACAAAGAATCTCTATCTGCCTCAGCGGCAGTCGAAGCTCTCTGCCACGAAACAGAACTTTGGGTTGCCCTAACGCATAGATCTCAAGTTCAGCTTTGGGTTGGTTGTCAGACAGTTCCCCAGCAATAGATCGTGCCAGCTCTGCAACTGCCGCCTCTCCCAAGGGGGTGTGTTGTTGCCACAGAGTTGAGATCGACAGAACGCCAGCACACTCCCCTCCGTTCGGGTAGCTGATTGGCGCCGCATAGGAGACCCAGTCGTGCGCAAAAGGCTGAAAGTGCTCAGAAGAAAACACTGTAGTGGGACGACACAACGCCAAACAGAGCCCGATTGCATTGGTCCCCATGGCCTGTTCATGCCAGTGACTGCCTACATTGAAGTTGATTCGATCTGCCCGCTGCCGGATTCGCTCACCAGCATGTAGCCAGATCAATCGCCCATTCGGATCGGCAATTGATGCAACCAGATCACCCTCCTCAGCCATCTCCACGATAGCGCTTAAAGAAGACTCCGCAGCTCGACCTATAAAGGATTCCTGCCAATAGCGCTCTGCACAGGCCCGGTCATCTCCAGGGGCGTGCAATTGAAATGTCTCTACATCACCTACGCTACGCTCCCAGGAAGCGAGGATATCCTCTTGCAAGCCATGCGGTTCAGCCAGTGGCTGGCGATTTCGGAATCGACGCCATTGAACAGCGGTCGCATCCCTGCGTCTGGCAAGGCTCTCACTAGGAGTGCTGTTGTGCTCAGTGAACCGATGATTTTCATAGCCATCAGATCTCTCCACTGCTGTAGCAGGGTTAGTCATACAATCCTCCGTTTATCATTTTATATCGATAGACTGCTGGCATACGGAATGGCAGTTTTCATGCCAGGCAAATGGAGGAGGAGCCTGCTTATTGGTATTTAATGTAGATAAATCAATTAGTTATAAGTCTACTGGGCGAATTTCACCAGAACGTCTACACTCATAGCTCACTTAATTGACAACCCAAGCCAAGTGATCTGTCGCAAAATGCGACACCCTTGCTGTCGCGCCACACAGCGCAGATGCGGAGAAACAATGACAAAGCACAAAGCCCTTGGAGCCGACACCACTACCGCACGTCAGCTCTTTTTCGAAAAGGGCCAGAACCCTGCAGGCTTGGTGCCTGAAGTTATTGCACGCTCATGGCAACGATGCGCACAACGACTGGATAACAGCCAAACTTCCCCCCCATTGCGAATCGACAGTAACCAGCTCAATGAACGTCGGGAAAAAATGGCGCGATTACGGGATGTTGCCCAACCCGAAATGGACGCCCTGGCTGAACTGGTCTCCGATAGCGATAGCCTGGTACTGCTGGCGAATGATGAGGGGCTGATCCTGGATGCCGCTGGTGGGCTCAATTTTTTGCGTAAAGCCCAGCAAGTTTACCTCCAGCCAGGGGTACACTGGACTGAACCCGATCGAGGAACCAACGCCATTGGTACCGCACTGATCGAAAAAAATCCTGTGCTGGTTCAGGGCGGTCAGCACTTTCTCGATGCCAATACCATTTTGAGTTGTGCCGCTGCGCCAATCATATCGCCACAAGGGGAGCTGCTGGGTGTACTTGATGTCTCAGGTGATTCTGAACACATGCACCGTCAAGCCCTCGGTATGGTGCGACTTGCCATCCAGATCATCGAGCACAGATTAAGCAGCAGCAATGCAGCTCCGGGTAGCCTGCTTCGGTTTCACCATCGACAAGACCTGCTGGGCACACATCGAGAAGGCATACTGATTCTGGATGACAACAAGGTTGTCGGCGCAAATCGAATTGCCCTGCAGTTACTCGATGCCGACTGGCAGAGACTGATCGGCAGCAACGCTGGACAATGGTTGCAGCTTCCTAGTTACAAGGAGAGCATCTCCAGCCAAGGGATGAAATCCCCAAGAGGGCAGATCTTCCACAGCAAAATAAACCATCGTCAAACACTACAGGTAGCCACCAACAGCCCCAAAGCGGCATCGAAGGATCAGCACTACTTCGATGCAACCACATCAGATCTTCTGCATAAGGCACGGCGAGTTCTGGATGCCGGAATCCCGGTACTGATCCAAGGTGAGACAGGGGTTGGCAAAGAGGTTTTTGCCCGTCGCCTGCATGCCAGCAGCCAACGTCAAAGCGGGGCATTCGTAGCAGTCAATTGCGCCGCCCTACCGGAAACCCTGATCGAATCAGAGCTGTTCGGTTACACCAGTGGTGCATTTACCGGCGCCCAACGTAGCGGTATGCCTGGCCGTGTAAGGGAAGCTGATGGCGGCATTCTTTTTCTCGACGAAATAGGCGACATGCCCCTCAACCTTCAAGCCCGTCTACTGAGGGTGTTACAGGAACGCCAGGTCACACCTCTGGGTGGAGGACAACCGATTACAGTCGACTTTGCCCTTCTCTGCGCCACCAACCGCGACCTACCTATGCTTGTGGATAAAGGCGAGTTCCGTGCAGACCTCTACTACCGAATTCAGGACTTCACCCTTCAGCTGCCCCCCTTGCGTGTAAGGGAGGACTGTAAGCAGATAATTGAAGAGATGATGCGCATGCTTGGGGGTAGTGAAAAAGAGCTGACCTTCAGTGAAACAGCATTGGCCGCCCTGGTAAATTATGATTGGCCAGGCAATCTTCGCCAAGTAACCAGCACACTGCGCACATTGATTGTGCTCTGCGATCCGAAACAGACCATTGACCTGAGCCAATTGCCGGGTGAGATACAAAAGCCCCGCATTAACACTCGGACAGATAAAACCGACCTCAAGCAACTTACCCGTCAGGCCATCGAAAAGGCACTCTCAGAGAATGGAAACAATGTCAGCGCCACAGCACGTCAGCTTGGCATCCATCGCAGCACACTCTACCGACAAATGGCAAATTACAACGACCAGACTTAAGCCCATGGAAAGCAATATATTTTTTGCACGAAACAATTTTAAATTCACTCCCACACGGCTATCTCAATAGAGAACAATCTAAAGGAAAGGTTACGCAGGCCGAAAAGCTCAACAGTTAACAGCTGTTAACAATGGATATCTTATAATTACAAAGCGGGGCTTGTTATGGGGCGAATCAACGTCGGCACCAAAATCGCAGCCGGATTCGTTACTTTGGTCCTGGTTTTACTGGTTACCGGTGGCACCAGCTACTGGATCATCAATTCCCTTTCGATATCCCTTGCCAATATCACCGGCCCGGTATGGGATGCCATGGCAACCACTGAAGCAGGCATCCGTGCCGTTCAAAAGGAGCTGATCGCTGTAGACTCTGTATTATTGGGAAACGCTAGCGATCACACAAAAATTGAACAAGCCAAAGATGAAGCTCAGGTAGCATTAGATAATCTGATCGCCAGCAAGCAGGTTGAAGCAGGTGTTATCAACGACCTGAAGACCCGAATGCAAAACTTCTCCGCTACCCAGGGCCAGCTCATAAAACTTCATCATGACTATCTGCAAAGAGAACAGGCACTAACTCAAAACAGTTCAAGTTTTCTTGATTTCCTGGTCGATGTGGAACGCATCTCCAGTGAAGAGATGATGCGACAGGATATGAATGCCGAGAGTGGCTCTGAAACTGATGCCGATGCAGTAGATGAACAAGAGAGATGGGCTTCGATCAATGCAGCTGGAGAGTCAAAACTTGCGCTTCTGAGCCGCCTCGAACTCTATCGCCGTTTCAAGGAAGAGAGTGACACAAGCGACATCATCTCCCGTATCAATCTACTCCATGAAGATTTGGCCTACGCCATTGAGACCATTGGCGAAGATCCCCTATTCGAGCAACAGGTCAAAAACGGAAAATTCGACGGAAAGCCATTCAAGCAAGCACTGGTTAGCCTGACGCAGGAGCATAAGGCACTTTTACAAGCAGTGATGGAAGATCACAAGAAGATGAAGACGGCCCGTCAAGCCTATTCAATCGCGGCTG
>NZ_JBSYOQ010000002.1:0-18089 GCF_058244645.1 Candidatus Thiodiazotropha sp. AKAK3 | reverse complement strand
AGCTGGAAGCCAGTGATGTTGATCTGGCAGAAGGTGCGTCGCTGACTTTTTCAGCCACTTCAGAAGTAGAAGGTCTTATTATAAATGAAGATGGGTCGTATAGCTTTGATGCCTCCAGCTATGAAGAGATTGGTGCTGGTGAATCAGAAACTGTCGAAATACCGGTAACTGTTACTGATGATCAAGGTGCATCCTCAGAGACGACATTAACCATCACAATAAATGGAACCAATGACCTGCCTACGGTGACAGCAGTAGAGGCTTCAGTGGATGAGGGGGCTGTTGTTAAAGGGCAGTTGGACGGGAATGATGTTGATTTGGCTGAAGGTTCATCACTTGTTTTTTCAACAGAAAGTGATGTTGACGGTCTTACTATTAATGAAGATGGTTCATACAGTTTCGATGCTTCGGGTTATGAAACTCTGGGTGCTGGAGAGGCTGAAACTATCGATGTGCCGGTAACTGTTACCGATGATCAAGGTGCTACCGCAGAGAGCACTCTGACAATTACTGTCACTGGAACCAATGACGGGCCAGTTGCTGAAGCTCAAGAGACTTCAGTAGAAGAAGGTGCTGTTGTTAAAGGGCAACTGGATGGAAATGACATTGATCTGGCTGATGGTTCTTCGCTGACATTTTCAACTTCTTCAGAAGTGGAGGGACTCATTCTAAATGAGGATGGGTCGTATAGTTTCGACGCTTCCAACTATGAAGAGTTGGGTGCTGAACAAACTGAAACCATAGAAGTACCTGTAACCGTTACTGATGATCAAGGTGCTACCGCAGAGACTACCCTCACAATTACTGTCACTGGAACGAATGATGCGCCAGTTGCTGAAGCTCAAGAGACTTCAGTAGAAGAGGGGGCTGTTGTTAAAGGGCGTTTAGGCGGGAATGATGTTGATCTGGCTGATGGTGCAACACTGACTTTTACTGCATCCGAAGAAGTAGAAGGTCTTGTTGTAAATGAGGATGGCTCGTATAGCTTCGATGCTTCCAGTTATGAAGAATTGGGTGCTGGTGAAACTGAAACTATAGAAGTACCTGTAACCGTAACTGATGATCAAGGTGCTACCGCAGAGACCACCCTGACAATTACTGTCACTGGAACCAATGATGCGCCAGTTGCTGAAGCTCAAGAGACTTCAGTAGAAGAAGGGGCTGTTGTTAAAGGGCAGATGGACGGGAGCGACGTTGACCTGGCTGATGGTGCAACATTGTCCTTTTCAACTGAATCAGAGGTTGAAGGGCTTACTCTCAGCGAAGATGGTTCATACAGTTTTGATGCCTCCAGCTATGAAGAATTGGGTGCTGGAGAGACTGAAACCATAGAAGTGCCTGTATCGGTTACTGATGACCAGGGCGGTGCAGCTGAGACGACACTAACCATCACAGTAAATGGAACCAACGACCTGCCTACGGTGACAGCAGCAGAGACTTCAGTGGATGATGGGGCTGTTGTAAAAGGACAGCTTGATGGGGACGACGTTGACCTGACTGATGGTGCAACATTGTCATTTTCAACTGAATCCGATGTTGAAGGACTTACTATCAATGAGGATGGTTCATATAGCTTCGATGCCTCCAACTATGAAGAATTGGGTGCTGGAGAAACTGAAACTGTAGAAGTACCTGTAACCGTAACTGATGATCAAGGTGCTACCGCAGAGACCACCCTGACAATTACTGTTACTGGAACCAATGATGCGCCAGTTGCTGAAGCTCAAGAGTCTTCAGTAGATGAAGGTGAACTTGTAACTGGACAGCTGGAAGCAAGTGATGTGGATCTGGCAGAAGGTGCGTCGCTGACTTTTTCAACCACTTCAAAAGTAGAAAGTCTTATTGTAAATGAAGACGGGTCGTATAGCTTCGATGCCTCCAGCTATGAAGAATTAGGTACAGGTGAATCTGAAACTATAGAAGTGCCTGTAACTGTTACTGATGACCAGGGCGGTACTGCAGAGACTACGTTGACCTTAAATATACAGGGTTTAGACAGTGACTCTGAATTTGTAGAAGAGGAACGGGAAGATCGCGAAGAGGGCCGTGGCCGGGATGATCGAGAAGATCGCGAAGAGCACCAAGGCCGAGGTGACAGGGAAGATCGAGAAGAAAGCCAAGGTCGAGGCGATAAGGAAGATCGAGAAGAGCATCAAGGCCGAGGTGACAGGGAAGATCGAGAAGAACACCAAGGTCGAGGCGACAGGGAAGATCGAGAAGAACGCCAAGGTCGAGGCGACAGGGAAGATCGAGAAGAACATCAAGGCCGAGGTGACAGGGAAGATCGAGAAGAACGTCAAGGTCGGGGTGATAAGGAAGATCGAGAAGAGCACCATGGCCGAGGCGATAGAGATGATCGTGAGGAGAACCGTGGCCGAGGCGATAGAGAAGATCGTGAGGAGAACCGTGGTCGAGGCGATAGAGAAGACCGAGAAGAGCACCGTGGTCGAGGCGATCGAGACGATCGTGAGGAGAACCGTAGTCGAGGCGATAGAGAAGATCGTGAGGAGAACCGTGGTCGAGGTGATCGAGAAGATCGTGAAGAGCACCAAGGTCGAGGTGAACGCGAAGATCGTGAAGAGCACCGTGGCCGAGGTGATAGAGAAGATCGTGAGGAGAACCGTGGTCGAGGCGATAGAGAAGATCGTGAAGAGAACCGTGGTCGAGGTGATCGAGAAGAGCACCGTGGCCGAGGCGAGCGAGAGGATAGAGATGAGTCCCATGACCGAGATGAAAGAGGTGATGTTAGCGGTGAGACGGTGGAAGACCCATTCGATGGTGCCGACTACTTTGATGAGGGGGGAGGCGATGGCTGGGCCGACGTTGTCCAGCAGGGTTCTGATGCGGATTCGAATGCCGATCCCTCAGATCCATGGGCAGCGTTAGAAGATAGCGAGCAAGCTCAATATGAAATGGCAGACAATGCACTCTCTGTTAATCCTGACACAAGCGGCGAAGCTGGATTGTCAGACGGCTCCGAATTGACTGGTGATGGTGTGGACGGTCTTGAGTGGTAGTGAGTTATCCTCTATGGATAAAATAGGATTCGTTTCGCTAAATACCTAACACCTATTAACCCTGAAGACGACATACTTAGTCGCCGGGTTAATAAATTATTTCAACGTGACGGATTGCTACATGGTATTTCGGTGTGATTTGAAAGCATGAAGGGTGGCTGCACTCCATCTCATTGACATGATACTCTTGACCCACCATGGGAAAAGAGCAGTCAATAGATTCTGTACAAGGGACGTTAACCTGGTTTGAAAAGAGCTGGCAAGGTTTCTGTCGGCTTGTTGTAAAGATTTTTTACCAACGGTTTGAAGTCTCCGGTATTGAGAATCTGCCTGAAAAGCAAGGCATTATATTATGCGCAAATCACGTTAATGCTCTTGCCGATGCAGTGGTTTTGCAGGCTGCAACCCGAAAGCCCATCCGTCCACTGGCGCGAAGTGGATTGTTTAGTAATATTCTACTGAAACCTATCCTGCAGGGAATGGGTGCGGTCCCCATTTTTCGTCGTGGAGATCCGGGTGCTGACACTTCAAAAAACAGAGAGACCTTTTCCCAGTGCTATGCGTTGCTTGCCAAGGGTGAGGCCCTGATTATCTTTCCTGAAGGGCAGAGTCATGACATACCTCAGCTGACAGAGCTGAAAACTGGCGCAGCTCGAATGGCGTTGGAAACGATCCAAGTAGCAGGATATAAACCAGCCGTGATTCCTGTCGGTCTGACTTTCCCGCAAAAGGGGCAATTCCGCAGTGCGGTATTGGTTCAGTTTGGTGAGTCGCTCAGCCTGGATTTTGATGAAGAGAACACTCAAGAAGAGAGTGTGATTGAATTGACTGATCGAATCCGTGTCGGTCTGGAGTCGGTCACTCTAAATGCAGAGAGTTGGGAAGAGATTAACCTGGTTGCCCGAATTGAGAATTTCTTCGCATTTCGTCATGGTAAATATCATCATCGTAATCTGCAGCAACGATTCCGTACCCAACAGCGTCTCATTGATGCCCAGCGATTACTCAGGAATTACGAGCCTGATAAAGTCCGTGCATTGATCACTCAGTTAAAGCAGTTTGAAAAAATATGTCAGCATTGTGGCGTGAAGGACTATCACCTGTCAGTTGATTACAAACCCACATTGATCGGGCTCTACCTATTGCGAATGATCTGGATGTTACTGGTCGTTTTTCCGGTTGCCTTGTGGGGCATCATTAACAGTTATATTCCCTATCAGTTGGCAAAACGTCTCTCCCACCATTTCGCTAAGGGAACCAATCAACATGACACCACCAAAATGATTTTGGGATTGTTCTCTTTTACCTTCTTTTGGGGCTTGCAGACCTTTCTGGTATTTAACTATTATGGTTGGAAGTGGATGCTGTTATATATCTCTACACTGGTTGTCAGCTCAGCAGTTGCCCTGCTGGTACGCGGTGAAAAGCAGCGAATCCTGGAAAATATTCGGGTGTTTCTGCTTTTTCTGCGTAAGCGTAACCTGAAGGCATATCTTCGCCACAAACGCCAGGAACTGGAAAGAGAGTTGGCCAGAATGGTACGAATTGCCAATCGATTGTCTAATAGATGATGAAACGACTTTTTCTTTGTTCACTACTCTTGCTTTATATACCTATCACACTGGGATCACAGAATGAGTGTGTTGTTCTTCTGCACGGCTTGGGTCGCTCTTCCCTATCATTAGGACTGATTGAAGAGGCGTTGGAAGAACAGGGTTATCATGTATGGAATGAGAGCTATCCCAGTCTTACTCAAAGTGTGAATGAAGTTACTGCACCGGCGATTGAGTCAGGCCTTGCCTTCTGCAACAGCAAACAGAGTGAAAAGATCCATTTTGTCACCCATTCCCTGGGCGGTATTCTCGTAAGATATTATTTGCAGGATCATCAGATTGATAAACTGGGTCGAATCGTGATGTTGGCACCCCCCAATAAAGGCAGTGAAATCACTGATGAGATGAAAGATGATATTTTCTATAAGATGATTCTAGGGCCGGCTGGCCAGGTTCTGGGTACAGATGACAACAGTCTGCCCAACAAACTTAAACCCATCGATGGTGAGATTGGAATTATTGCTGGAGAGAAAGAGGGGGTAACCTGGTTTCTGCCTGAGATTCCTGGTAAAGATGATGGCAAGGTGGCTGTTGAACGGACCAAGATGTTAGAGATGAAAGATTTCCTGTTGGTTAAGGCAGAGCATATGTTCATTATGCGGGATGATGAGGTTATTCGGCAGGTGGTGTTCTTTTTACATCATGGTGTGTTTGATAGGAAGGTAGAGTAGCTCCCCTCGCCCCTTGCGGGAGAGGGGCTGGGGGAGAGGGGGAGTATTCATCAGCTGCATCAACAATCCACAACAGAAGGATTAATGGCGCATTAGCAGTGATTAACTGTTTTTTATTGGCATACTTCTTCACACAATGTTTCCAATTTCTGTTCCATCTCTTTCATCCGTCTTTTTAACCACAAGGCATTCTGCTTCATGCCTCTCACGGCAAAACTGCTGATAGTGTCATGGTGCGTTGCGATATGCTCAAATGCATTACAGAGTTGCTCACAGCGGTCATTAAATTCTGAAAACTCATTACAATAACGCTTCAATCTATTTGAATGAGTCGGACATTTTTTAGAGAGTTCCATTTTGTAAATACTATTTTTCCTTTCTAAGGTGCTTCGGTTTTAAGTTGGAGGAGAACTTCAGCACTTGTTAACAATCTACTCTTTTGGATATAGGTCGGGTCGCAATTCGAAGCGGGTCAGCTTGCCCTGTGAGTAGCGTTCGAGCAACAGGGTCAATCGACCACTGGGCTTTCTGAAACCAGAGGCGATCTGTGTTAGATAGATATATTTGGTGCCACTTTTGACAGCTAAACGTCTGGCAGCTTCACGACCTTCCATTTCTATAAAAGTTTTCATATCCATATTGCCCAGGCATTTTAGCTTGATGCTAAAAATATAGCAATATGTACATGGTTTGATCTATAGCAAGTTGCTATTATTCACGAATAATGAATATCAAGACGATACGGAAAGCCAATCTAGTGGAACAGATCGCCTGCTTCCATTCCCAGAGGGAGTTCTCAGAACAGGTTGGATTGACTCCGGCCCATGTGAGCCAGATGGTTACAGGCAGGAGAAACATGGGTGATGTGGTTGCCAGGCGGATAGAGGCGGGTATGGATCTACCGGAGGGGTATATGGATGTGCAACATCCGGTGGATGGTGTGGAGTATCAGTATCCCAAGCTTAAAGGACGCACACAGACAGCCGTATCCGATGGCGATAATCTCGAAACCCTGTTGATGTCTGTACGCCAGATGAATCAGAGACTGTCGCCGAAAACCCGTGAGGTTGTGGCGAAAATTGAGCGGGCCGCACTCAACGGAAAGCTGAAGGATGAGGAGTGGGCAACTCTGGAACGGTTGCTGAACTGTTTTGAAAAGGGCAGTTGATCAGATTTTTCCTATCCAGCCACTGGATCAAGCGCAAGGTATGAGAAGGGCTGTATCTCCACCCGCTCACCCTCTGCAACGCCGGCACAGCTTTCCGGCAGTAGTATGAAACAGTTACCTCGACTCATTGAAGTGAGGATACCCGATCCCTGCTGCCCCACGGATTCAACCGAAATCGCTCCATCACTACCCGATACAAATGCACCCCGGATAAATTCATAACGCCCCGCTCTTTTGCGGATATTGTTGCTGCAAACCGCAGATAGGGTGAAGGGGTGATAGGGCTTGCCGGTGGCAAGATAGTGAATCGCCGGAAGCACGAACTGGTAGAAGGTGACCATCACCGCCACTGGGTTGCCGGGTAGCCCAAAAAAGAGGGTTTCACCCAGTTTGCCAAATGCCAGAGGTCGACCAGGCTTCATGGCGATTTTCCAAAAATGAATCTCACCCAACTGTTGCAGGATTTTTTTGGTGTAGTCTGCCTCTCCCACAGAAACACCGCCTGAGGAGATTACTATATCCGCCTCCTCGGCTGCGGTCTGAAATGCCTGGCGTAAGGCTTGCGGATCATCTTTGATCACCCCCATGTCCAACAGCTCTGCGCCACACTCTTTCAGCATGCCATACAGGCTATAACGGTTGCTGTCGTAGACATCACCCTCTGAGAGGGTCTCTCCAAGGCCGCGCAACTCATCTCCTGTGGAGAAAAAAGCGATGCGAGGTTTACGCCTGACGCTGACTTCACCGAAGCCAAGGGATGCCAATACGCCCAGATCAGCAGCTGTCAAACGTCTGCCGGGTTGCAGTACTGAGCTGCCCTTGGGGATATCCTCTCCTGCATGGCGTACATTCTGACCAGGTTTATGTTGAGAGGTAAAACTGACCATATCATGCTCATCGAGCTTTGCCTGCTCCTGCATGATCACCGTATCGCTGCCAGCGGGCATAGGGGCGCCAGTCATAATGCGCACGCATTCACCTTTACCGCATTGGGTTTGAAAAGGTTTACCGGCTACTGTTGTGCCAATCAGCTTAAACTTTTCTACCCTGCCAGATTGTAGATCTTCCCCGATAAGGGCATAACCATCCATAGCAGAATTGGTGTGTCCCGGTACATCAATGGGGGAGATGATATCTTCTGCCAATACCCGACCTAACGCCTCCCTCAGCGCCAGCCTCTGGGTGGTGACTATTGGCTGAATACCTGTCTGAATCGCCTCTCTGGCTGCAGTGACTCGGAGGGTTGTGGATTGCTCGGGATCAGCGCAGCTGGCTTGAGGATCGGTGGCTTGTGGGGTCATGGATTGGACGTTCTCCGAATCGATAGAGCTGTTGGCGAATGAAGTTTGCAATTGCATCCGGTTGGTTTAAATCCAAAACCGGTAACTCATCTGGTAGAGAGCATATCGCCTCATCAGTGGCGATGGCAATGATGTTGGGGTCACTGAGGCAAAGCAGAGGTTTGCCCAGTTTGGGCCGGTGCAGTTCGATTTTATGAATGGCTGCCTGTTTGAAGCCTTCAACCAGCACCAGATCCAGTGCGCGATGATCGAGGTGTGGCAGTGTGGATTGCAGACTGGGTTCGTTGCTGTCATCTGTCTCCGATATCAACGCCATCCGCCCCCTGGAGGCGACCAGCATCTGGGCTGCGCCAGACTTGCGCAGCTCATAGCTATCCTTTTGAGGGTGATCGATCTCGAACTGGTGTTGGGCATGTTTAACCACAGCAATTCGCAGACCGTCCTTTTTGAGTATCGGCAGAAGTTTTGTCAGCAGGGTGGTTTTACCCGTGCCACTGAAGGCACTGAAGCCAAGCAGGGGGATTGGATAGTCGATCATCCCTGTAGTCTCACTGCTGTGCTGAGCGGGGTTGTTCAAGTTCGTTCCGATCTTCTGGCGTATTGATGTTCATAAAAGTCTCTGGAATATCTGAGAAGTCCGCCATGGCCATCTTGTGTTGGGCATACCAAAGATCGATTTTTCGGTCGCCCCCGTCTAGATAGTGCTGCAAACTCTGTTGCACTCTTGTCGGAATCAGTGCATATACCGGTTGCAGGCGCTTGCCATCGTATGCGACAGCAATATCTGCATCCTCACTTTGTCGAGCGGATGCCAGTCTCTCTACCAGGTCTTCGGGCAGTCTGGGACCGTCACAGGGTACAGTTATCAGATCCGGACTATCGATAAATTCCAGTGCGGCAAAGATGCCGGCCAAAGGCCCCTGGTATCCACTCAGTTCATCTCGAATGACTGGATAGCCAAATTTCTGATAGTCGGGAATATTGCGATTGGCATTGATAACCAGTTGTTGTACCTGGGGGGCAATGGCAGAGATGACATGTTCAATCAGCGGTTTGCCATCCAGCTGAACCAGACCCTTGTCACTGCCACCCATGCGGCTTCCCCGGCCGCCGGCTAATATGACTGCAGTGAAATTTGGCCGACTGTTCATGCGGTACTCCTGAAGCTGGGATGGGCTGTGTCATCTATCGGCAGATTCTGCTCGTTAATGCGTATCAGTTTACCCTGATCCAGATGCAGATGCTGATCGATCAAAGATGGAAAGTGCATCGGGTCGTGGCTGGCCAGCAACATGGCAGAGCCACTGTTTTTGAGCGCCTCCAACAAGCTGAGAGTACGTTGTCTAGATTCATGATCCAGATTGGCTGTGGGTTCGTCAAGCAGCAGAATGGCAGGTTTTTTCAACCAGGCTCGAGCCAGAGAGACGCGTTGTTTTTCACCGCCAGAAAGTGATTTTGCAGGGGAATTGGCGAGATCCTTCAGGTCAGCCCACTCCAGGGCCTCATCAATCTGCTGTTTGCGTTCCTGCTTTGTAAGCTTTTCAGAAATTGCATAGTTCAGGTTGTAGTTTACTGTGCCATCGAACATATAGGGGTGTTGATGCAGATAGAGTGTGTGGTGTTGAAGTTCCTTCTTGATACTTCGCCAGCAACGTACCCCTCTGCCAAGGTCAAGCTGGATAGTGTCAGGTTTTTCAAGTCCCGCGAGGATACGCAATAAGGTAGATTTACCAGCGCCGTTGTCACCACTGAGAAGATGGGTGTGACCTGATTCAAGTGAGAAACTGATCTCATGTAAAACCTGTCGCTTGGCAAAGTGCTTCTTTAAGGCGTGAACTTTAAAAGTTTTAGGTATAACCATCAGGCAGGTTGCCCCTTTCCTTGAAAGTGCTGTAGGAAGGCGTTGAGAGAGAAGGCCAGCACAAGTAACACAAGACCTAAGGCTATGCCCTGGGCAAACTCTCCTTTACTCGACTCCAGGGCGATGGCGGTTGGTATATTGCGCGTGTAGTGCAGGATGTTACCGCCAAGCATCATTGATGCCCCAACCTCTGCAATGATCCGCCCATAGGCTGCAAGTAGGGCCGCCATCAGACCAAATCTGGCTTCCCGCATAATCGTTAACAGCGCCCGCAATGGGTTGGCGCCCAGAGTGCGGGCTGTCTCCCAGGCGCGTCTGTCACAGGCTTGCAGAGCAGAGTGCCCCATGGCGACAAGGATCGGGAATGCAAGGGCGATCTGACCAAGTATCATCGCGGTCTGGGTGAACAACAGTTTCCACTCTCCAAGGGGGCCCTGCCGGGAGAGCAGAATGAACAGGGTCAAACCAACCACAACAGCAGGTACAGAGAGTAACGTGCTGTTAAGGGAGATCAGTAACCTTCTACCTGGAAAGTGGTAATAACTGAGTACAAAGGCGACCAACAACGCTGGCGGAGTAGCCACCAGGATGGCAATCCCGGAGACCTGAAAGGAGATTGCAATAATTTCCCACAGTTCAGGATTGCCACTGAACAGCAGCTCCAGGGCTGCCAGCGTAGTGGTTGTCAGTCTCTCCATAACATCATTTGCTGTGGTTGAATGATGCAAACTCTCCTGCATCGGCAGAAGGTGTAAACAGGCGATTATCGCCAATACGGAAATTATTGATGCGCTCCTGCCCCTCTGGTGAGATAAGCCAGCGAATCAGTTGCTGGGCGCCTTTGTGGTTAATATCCGGATACTTTTGGGGGTTCACTGCAATGATGCCGTATGGGTTAAATAGCAGTGGGTCACCCTCAAAACTGATTTTCAGCGGGGACTTTTTCTCATAAGCCAACCAGGTGCCCCGGTCAGTAAGGGTGTAGGCGTTCATCTCTGCAGCGATCTGGAGTACTTTCCCCATGCCCTGGCCAGCTTCCCGATACCATGATCCTGTTGCAGTTACCCCTGCTTTTTTCCATAGGCCAAGCTCCTTTTTATGGGTGCCTGAATCGTCACCTCTGGATACAAAGGTTGCAGAGTGGTCAGCAAGCCGTTTTAGGGCATCAGTCACATCCTTGGCATTTGCGATCCCTGCAGGATCCTCCTTAGGGCCTACCAGGACGAAATCGTTATACATAACACCATAACGTTTATCACCATGCCCCTGACTTACAAATTCATCTTCTGCAGCACGGGCGTGTACCAACACCACATCCACATCCCCATCACGTCCCATACGCAATGCTTTACCTGTTCCTACCGCAATAACATGCACGTTGTATCCTGTATCAGCTTGGAATTCCGGGAGTAGTGCAGTTAGCAGTCCTGAATTATCTGTACTGGTAGTGGTGGCCAGTCTGATGTTGTGATCACTATCGGCATGGACAGTGCCCATGCTGAGCAGTAGACAGGCCAACAGCGGCTTGAGAAAGTGCTTCGCTATCGCATTATTCATTATGAGTCCTCATCGGGTATTCAATCGATTGAAATAACAGATTATTTTTATGGTTGATTGGCTCTATCTTTCAGTTTAACGTCCAAAATTCTTAGTCGGGTTAGCGTTCCGTCTTGATTTTCAGTAGTCCATGCGCCTCAATGACTGAAAAAAAACCAGCAAGGCGTAGCAATAATGAAATACGCTGCAAAAGTAGTGCCATACAGATCTGCTGCTGTTGTCATGGTATTTGCAATAGTAATTGGTTTTGTATTGACTACTATTTAGTGATGGCAGGACTATAAAAACAAATTCTGCATTCGATGACCGTCAGTTTCTCCCTTCGTTGTTCAAGGGAATCCAAAATTGAGACAAATGTTCCCAGAATGACACACTTTGAGTTAGTCATTTTGTCTCACTAAGGGACACAGCCGACTGGTCAAATCCATAGCTGAACTTAAACAGTGATCGATGAATATAAAAACTGATGAGCTTGTGGCAGGGATTGAGCCCACAACATTTCCTCACAAGGAGGGGGGTACTTCCCGCATGACTTCAGTGCTCATTGTTGATGATGAGCCAGGTATTCTGAGTTTTTTACAAAAAGGCCTCAGGCGCTTTTTTGGACTGGTTGAGACAGCCAAGGACGTGGCTTCCGCAGAAGAGCTGAGACAACACTGCCACTTTGATCTGATCATCACCGATATTCGTCTACCAGGTCGTACCGGGGGGGTTGAATGGGTAAGAGAGCTTCGGCAGCAGGGTGGCAACACAGGGGTTATCTTTATGACCGCCCATGCAGACCTGGAAACAGCTATCTCAGCACTTAGAGCAGGCGCTGAAGACTTTATTATGAAACCGTTCCGTATGGAGCAGATGGTTGCCTCAGTAGAGCGCTACCTGGAACGCCAGAAGATGCAGAGGGAGAACTTTGTACTGCGTCGGCAGGTTGATCAGATCTATGACAGTTCGGGAATTATTGGTGAGTGTAAACAGATGCACGCCTTGTGTGGCGTAGTGAAGCGGGTTGCACCCATGCCCTCAACAGTGTTGATCGAAGGTGAGTCAGGAACGGGCAAAGAGCTGGCAGCACGGGCGATCCATGATTTAAGTGGAAGGTCAGGTAGCTTTGTGCCGGTCAACTGCGGAGCAATGTCTGCTGAGCTGCTGGAGAGTGAACTGTTTGGTCACGTAAAAGGCGCTTTCACTGGCGCGCATCTATCCAGAGATGGCCTCTTCACCTATGCAAATGGGGGAACCCTTTTTCTTGATGAGATCGGCGAGATGCCCCTCTCAATGCAGGCGCACCTGTTGCGCTCACTCGAAGAGCGAACTATTCGCCCGGTTGGATCAAATCGAGAGGTTCCCATTGATGTGCGTATCATAGCCGCGACGAATCGGGATCTGGGTGATGAAGTTCAGCGGGGGGGATTTCGGGAAGACCTCTATTATCGACTCAATGTTCTATCTTTACGCATTCCTGCTCTACGTGAGCGACGTGAAGATATTCCACTTCTGGCAAACCACTTTATCAACACCCTGGCTTCAGAGCTTGGCATCGAAGTGCCCGATTTGGGAGAAAATGAGATCGAGATGCTGCTGCACTATGATTGGCCAGGCAATGTGCGTGAATTGAAAAATGTGATTGAGCGCAGTTTGCTGTTAAATCAATCTCCGAGTCTCTGCATAACAGGCACCGAAATAGAGCAAGGTCAGGCTGCGCCCAAACAGACAGAAGCATCACAACTGCTTGAGTCGGTGGAGAAGCGACATATTCTCAAAGTATTAGAACTGAATAATGGCAATAAATCAGCGGCAGCACGGGTACTGGGTATCTCCCGTAAGACGCTAGAGCGCAAAGCGCAAGCTTGGGGTATAGCCTGATCCGTGCTGAAACTCATCCGGATCATACAAAGCACCTTGCGTTACAAAATGCTGGTGCTGGTTCTGTTTCCCATTCTGCTGATCATGCCGATTGCATTGGGTTTGGCGATCTACTGGGGTTCTCAGTTCAGCTACGAACAGCTATTCATTAAGGTCAATACCGATCTATCAGTCGCTGAGGATAACTTTTACCGTCTGCAGGAAGATTATCTTAATACACTGGAGCGGTTGGCAGAGTCCTATATCTTCAATACCGCTTTGGAGTCGAGTAGTAGCACGGTTATCAAAAGGCAACTTGAAAAGATACAGGAGGATCACGGCTTCTCATATCTGCATCTACTGGGTAAGGATGCCAAGCTACTGTTCAAGTCCGATACAACAGAGCCACAAAGGGCACACCCCTCTCCATCACTACTCGTTGCACTACAGGGATCAGCTAAAGTTGAGATAGAGATATTCTCCGCTGAGGATCTGGAGGCACAATCACCAGGATTGGCCAGCAAGGTTGCAATGCCGCTGCTTGCGACCCCCCGGGCCAGACCTTCAGCTCAACAGGTAGAAGAGCGGGGGATGATGATCAGGGCACTCTATCCGGTTAAAAACTCCAGAGGAGAGGTGGTTGCTGTACTGGATGGTGGTGTTCTGTTGAATGGTAATTTTAAATTCGTTGATACCATTAGGGACCTTGTCTATGGCCCTGGAAGTCTACCCGAAGGCAGTATCGGTACAGTCACTGTATTTCTTGACGATGTAAGAATTACCACCAATGTACCTCGTTCACCAAATGAGCGAGCCCAGGGTACGCGGGTCTCCAATGAGGTGAGAACCCAGGTTCTCGATCATGGAAAAATATGGATAGACCGGGCCTTTGTTGTTAACGACTGGTATATCTCCGCCTATCAGCCCATTATCGATGTGAATGGTGAGCGGGTCGGAATGTTGTATGCCGGTTTTCTTGAAGCGCCATCACGCAACACCCTATGGCAGGCACTCTTTGTTTTAGTTCTGTTCTTTCTGGTATTGATGTTGTTCTCGTCATGGCTATCGATCAGGGGTGCAAAGTCAATTTTCAAACCGCTGGAAATGATGATGAGTGTTGTACGTGCTACCCGGGAGGGACAGACCAGACGCATCGGCTATATCGCATCCACTGATGAAATAGGGGATCTGGCCAGAGAGTTTGACCTGCTGTTGGATCTGCTACAGGAACGCAATCAAGAGATGCAGCAGTGGGCAGATCAGCTTGAAGAGAAGGTGGATGAGCGGACAGCTGAATTGAAGTTGAAAAACAACAGGCTACTGACAACGATCCAGACCCTGGAAGAGACCAGGGCTCAACTGATCAATGCAGAAAAGCTGGCGGCATTGGGAGAGTTGACCGCAGGTGTTGCCCATGAAATCAATAACCCGACAGCTGTTATGTTGGGTAATCTCGATTTGCTGGTAGCTGAATTAGGCTCGGCTGCTGATCCGGTTAAACATGAAATCGATCTGGTGATCGAGCAGATCTTTCGTATCAAGGATATTATCAACAGCTTGTTGCAATATGCCCGTCCCGATCAGATAGATGGAGAAATCTCTTTGATCAATGTCAATGAAGTCATAGAGCATACCCTTGTATTAGTACGGCATCTGCGTAGTAAAACAGATTTTGAAATTGAGTTGGATTTAAAAGCAACTCATGAAGTAAAGATAAACCCACAAGAGTTGCAACAGGTTTTGGTGAATCTTGTAGTTAACGCAGTACACGCCCTGGAGAAGGGGGCAGGCACCGTATCTCTGAGAAGTTATGATTGGAATGAAGGTGGGGTGGCGATCGAGGTGATCGACAATGGCAACGGCATAGCTCAGGGTCAGCTGAGATCTATTTTCAACCCCTTCAATAGTGGAAAGAGTGCAGGAGAGGGTACAGGTTTAGGGCTCTCTGTCAGCTATAGTCTGATCAAAAAGTATGGTGGTGATATCAGTGTCGAATCAGAACCGGGTGAAGGGTCTGTATTTACCATTTGGCTCTATAAAGAGGGGAAACTTGTTGAGCAGGAGCGTGTCTGGTTAGAGATGCAAAACTAGTAGACCGGCTGAGGGTTAACGGACTTACCGCAGCAAATGACATACTTAGCGATTTTACAGGTGTAACATTGGATAATAATCAACTACCACTCATTACCAGAGCACTGCTCTTCTCGGCACGAAAACATCGTGACCAGCGCCGTAAAGATGTGCAGGCAACACCCTATGTCAATCATCCGATCATATTGATGGATATATTGGTCAACGAAGCCGGCGTATATGATGCTGAGACCCTGATAGCGGCACTGCTGCATGATACCATTGAGGATACAGATACCACAGTTGAAGAGATAGAGAGTGAGTTCGGTCTGGTTATCGCAGGATTGGTGATGGAAGTGACCGATGACAAGACACTCTCTAAACTCGAACGTAAAGCGATGCAGATAGATCATGCCCCTGATCTCTCATCCAAAGCAAAGCTGGTAAAGCTTGCTGATAAAATTGCAAATCTGCGTGACGTGCATCTGAGCCCACCCATAGGTTGGGATCTGGTGAGAAGGCAGTCCTACTTTGATTGGGCCAAAGATGTAATCGATGGCTTGAGAGGGACGCATCAGCAGCTCGAAGAGCTATTCGACGCGATATACGCAAAGCGTCCAAATTAATATTGAGTAACAAAACTATAATACAACGCAACGATTCAAGACCCAGGAGTCTTTAAGAATGAGTAATGAACATCAGTTTATACCCCTGAATATCAGTGTGATGACCGTTTCCGACACCCGCACGGAAGAGAATGATAAATCGGGTCAAAAACTGAAGAGTTTATTGGAAAAAGATGGTCACAAAATGGCAGATAAAAGAATTGTGCCGGATGACCGTTATGCGATCCGGGCAGTGGTTTCAGAATGGATTGCGAATCCTGATGTGCAAGTCGTTATCACGACAGGGGGTACCGGATTGACCGGCAGAGATGGCACTCCGGAAGCAGTTGCACCCTTATTGGATAAAGTGATTGACGGTTTTGGCGAGATGTTTCGGGTTTTATCGTTTGAAACCATTGGTACATCAACAATGCAATCACGCACATTGGCAGGTGTAGCCAATGGCACTTTCATCTTCTGCCTGCCAGGATCAACTGGCGCCTGTATGGATGGGTGGAGTAAGTTGATATCAGCCCAACTCGACTACAGAACACGGCCCTGTAACCTGGTTGAGCTAATGCCCAGATTATTAGAGACCTGAATCAGATTATCCTCATCGAGATCAAAACAGATTCACCAAAGTAGGGTGTGGCCCTGCCGCACCATTAAGGGCTGAAAAGAGCAAGAAGTTAAGTTACATGAAATAATCAAATCAACATTTAAATAAAACACACTGTGATTTAAGTGCACTTTTTTGAATATGAACAGCGATAACTAGGGTAATCCCTAATTTGCCAATCACTCTAACCCATATAGTCTCACCAGAGAGGCACAACAAGAATGGTTGATTAACAGCGGAAGCTATAGCAACATTCCAAAAATCAAATCGCATCTAAGAAAAGGGAGTTTTTATAGATGACGTTCCAGCACATTCCATTTTCAATACTAACCATTTTCGTTTTGATGGTCTTCAGCCTGCGCCTGAAAACTTAAGATCTTATCGCATATGATCCAAAATCTTAATTAAACCGATTACATATACAAGGATTGTTATGAAGAAAGTAAACATACCCTATGCTCTGCTTGCCATGCCTCTCGTGATCTCCATGGCTCTCGGAGGTTGTGGCGGCGGCGGGGGAGGCGATGATGACGGCTCCAACCCCAATACAGAAAGTGAAACCAATGGTGAAGGTGACAATGTTACTGATAACGGGGAGGGCGATGGTGGTACGACACCTGATAAGGGAGACAATGACGATACTACAACGCCAGATGATCAAAAAGGTGACAGCGATAACCCACCAGATAGTGATGATGACAACTCTTCCGATGATGAAGAGGATACAGACCCTGATAATCCATCAGATGATGAGAGTGATCCAGTAACAGAGAACGAAATTTCTGGCAAAATATGGATGAGTGCAACATGCGTTGACTATGATAACGAGACCCACTTAAGACGCCTATATCAATTTGGTGTCGATGGAGAGATATTAACTGGAACTCAATATTATGAAGATGCGAGTTGTGTAACCCCAGTCGATGGCATCGTAGCCCCTGAAGCCAATGAATATGTTACCTTGACCTATGCAGTAGGTAACAGTGCCACACTACCAGACGGAACAGATGGTTACGAAATCCACTTTGATATCATTTATGAAGATTGGGATATGATCGATTGGGATGACTGCGGCTCTGGTGAAGCAGAATCAGAATCTACAACTGATGCGCCTGTATCAGCCACTGCTGTCTCAGATGAACCACCACCTGAACCGCCAATCCCAACAGAGCCAGATTACCCAGGCGAAGATGATTGGGAAGAGGGTGGTGATGAAGAAGACGAAGGCGATTGGTGTGATGATATTGAGGAGGAAGATGATCCAGAAGATGATAGAGAATCAGCGGATGCCTACTTCAATTTGAGAGACAGCAATACCCTCTGTTTTTCAAATAATGTAGCGATTGATACAGAATGGTTTGATATTGATCAGGGTGATGGCTCCAGTATGGATTACGATCACTGTCTGACCTTCCATAGTATGGCGGATGATGTCGATCCAACGCCTGATCCAGATCCAACACCTGATCCTGTGAGTGATGACTATAAAAATCAACTCTGGTTTGCGCAATACCTCTGTTACGCAAATGACGATGGGAGTGCAAGTTATAACAATGTGTATAAATTCACTGAAGATAACAGCATGGTTAAATCACAGGTCAACTTTCAGACTGGTGATTGCTCAGGTGATGGAGAGCATTCCGATGTCAGTGTAGAAGATGACGGAACATACACTGATTTAGGTGAAGAGACGATGTCAGATGGTGTAACAGGTCATCATCTTCAGATTGTCAACCCAGGTGTAGATCCAAGCAACGCATTGGAT
>NZ_JBSYOQ010000043.1:0-9176 GCF_058244645.1 Candidatus Thiodiazotropha sp. AKAK3 | reverse complement strand
TGCTTTCTGCCTTACAGCACTCGGAAATACCATGAAAAATACCATTGATGATGCAGGATATATTATCAATAGGGTTGTTTTTTATTCTTATTATTCAATATATTATGAATTCGTATCACTCCCACTCAATAGTAGCTGGCGGCTTACTGGAAATATCATAGGCCACCCTTGAGATACCCGATACTTCATTGATTATGCGTCTTGAAACCTCTTCAAGAAAATCAAATGGCAGGTGGGCAAATTTTGCGGTCATGAAGTCGACTGTTTTTACAGCCCTTAAAGTGACCACATATTCATAGCGTCGGGCATCACCAACAACACCGACTGACTTGATTGGCAGGAACACAGTAAATGCCTGACTCACTTCATCGTAGAGCTTGTTTTTGATCAGCTCTTCAATGTAGATGTGGTCAGCCTGACGTAGTAAGTCTGCGTACTCTTTTTTGACCTCACCAAGAATTCGCACACCCAGACCTGGCCCCGGGAAGGGATGGCGATAGATCATTTCATAGGGAAGCCCCAACTCAACACCTATCTTACGCACCTCATCTTTGAACAACTCTCGCAGAGGCTCGACCAATTCCAGCTTCATATACTCTGGCAGCCCACCAACATTGTGGTGAGACTTGATGACATGGGCTTTGCCCGATTTCGCGCCGGCAGATTCGATGACATCCGGGTAGATGGTTCCCTGAGCGAGAAAGGAGACATCCTCAAGCTTGCCCGCCTCTTCTTCGAAGATATCGATAAACAGGTTACCGATGATCTTGCGTTTCTGTTCAGGGTCTGTCACACCGCGCAAGGCTTTCAGAAAACGATCTTCCGCATCGACCCGAACCACCTTGACACCCATGTGCTCAGCGAAGGTCGCCATTACCTGATCGCCTTCATGCAGGCGCAGTAATCCATTATCGACAAACACACAGGTCAACTGATCACCAATTGCTCGATGTAACAGTGCTGCCACCACAGAGGAGTCAACGCCACCTGAGAGTCCTAGTACCACTTGCTTCTCACCAACCTGCTCACGCACGTTGTGAATTGTCTCCTCAATGATCTGACCTGGAGTCCAGAGCACTTCACATCCGCAGATCTCAAACAGAAATCGCTCAACAATTCGCTTTCCCTGACGAGTATGGGTTACCTCTGGATGAAACTGTAATCCGTAGTAGGCGCGTGACTCATCAGCAATGCCTGCCACTGGTGCATTTTCGGTCTCACAGATCACCTGAAAACCTTCCGGTAGGGATTCAACCCGATCACCATGGCTCATCCAGACATCCAGCAGGCCATAGCCCTCCGGACTGGTATGATCCTCGATATCCTTCAACAGACGGGAATGCCCTCTGGCTCGCACTTGCGCATAGCCATATTCGTGTTTATCCGATGAGGCCACTCCACCACCGAGCTGAGCAGCCATGGTCTGCATGCCGTAGCAGATCCCCAGAACCGGCACACCCATTTCGAATACTTCCTGAGGCGCGGTAGGCGCCTCATCTGCGGTCACGGTTTCAGGGCCACCTGAGAGTATGATACCTGCAGGCTTGGTTCCCTCCAGTCCTTCACCGGCATTGTCATAGGGGAAAATCTCACAGTAGACCCCAGCCTCACGGATGCGGCGGGCTATCAACTGTGTATATTGGGAGCCGAAGTCGAGAATCAGAATTCGGTGGGCATGGATATCAGTTGTCATTGCTTTTTACTTCCGCAAAACGCTTACAGGAGCTACCGGATCGACCGGCAGAGCTCCTGTAAGATATCGGTAGGGACTCATCAATCGCGCCGATAGTTCGGTGCTTCTTTGGTGATCGTTACATCATGCACATGGGATTCAGTGACCCCGGCATTGGTAATCCTTACAAACTCTGGCTTGGTGCGCATCTCGTCTATACTGGCACATCCGGTATAGCCCATGCTGGAACGGATGCCACCAATAATCTGGTAGATAATACTCATCACAGACCCCTTATATGGGACACGACCTTCGATGCCTTCTGGCACCAATTTTTCCTTCTCATTGCTCTCTTGGAAATATCGATCGCTAGAGCCATCTTTACCCGACATTGCTCCCAGGGAACCCATACCACGATAGGATTTGTAGGAGCGCCCCTGATAGATCTCAACTTCACCTGGTGCTTCATCTGTACCGGCAAACATGCCTCCGATCATTACCGAGTAACCACCAGCAGCCAGAACTTTGGCAATATCGCCAGAGTAACGTAGTCCGCCATCAGCAATCAGAGGTATGCCACTCCCTTCCAAAGCCTTGGCCACGTTGCTCACTGCTGTGACCTGAGGCACACCCACACCGGCAACAACACGTGTCGTACAGATAGATCCTGGGCCTATACCCACTTTTACGGCGTCAGCACCTGCCTTGACCAGATCCAGTGCGGCCGCACCGGTAGCGATGTTTCCACCGATAACCTGAACGCCAGGATAGTTCTTCTTCACCCACGCCACTCGGTCAAGTACACCTTGGGAGTGACCATGGGCTGTATCAACAACAACCACATCGACTCCGGCATTGACCAGCCCATCCACACGCTCTTCGGTGCCTACGCCGACACCGACAGCAGCACCAACTCTCAAACGCTCATGCTCATCCCTGCATGCATTGGGGTTATCTTTGGCCTTCTGGATATCTTTGGCGGTGATCATGCCTTGCAGTTCAAAATTGTCATCCACCACCAGCACCTTTTCGATGCGGTGCTTGTGTAGCAGGCTCATCACCTCATCACGGCTCGCGCCTTCTTTGACCGTCACCAGCTTCTCTTTGCGGGTCATGATATTCCGCACCGGGTCATCCATTTTGCGCTCAAAGCGCAGATCCCGACCGGTGACTATGCCCACAAGCTCTTTGCCATCCACCACCGGCACCCCGGATATGTTTCTGGAGCGGGTGAGCTCAACCACCTCACCAATACTGACGTAGGGTCCGACGGTAATTGGATCCCGGATCACCCCACTCTCATATTTTTTGACCTTCTCCACTTCCCGGGCCTGGCTTGCAGCATCCATATTCTTGTGGATGATGCCGATTCCTCCTTCCAGTGCCAGAGCAATGGCAAATCGTGATTCGGTAACCGTGTCCATTGCGGCCGAAACCAGAGGGATATTAAGATCGATGTCCCGGGTCAATTTCGTCCGTAAATCAACATCTTTGGGCAGTACCTGGGAGTGGGCGGGCACCAGGAGAACATCGTCAAATGTGAGGGCTTCCTCGATTACACGCATAGCATTTTTTCCGGCTGGAGGGATAAAGTAGCCGGGCATTATAGAAGTTGCGGTCTAGCCGGTAAACCGGCAGCTTTAAATCAACCACGATTCAATAAGAAATTAGCGCCTGAATCTGGCTCAAAATACCCCTCCTACCTCCAAATTGGTCAGAAACATCTGCAAATGCACCGATCTGGCGCTATGCTAGTCGTTAGGGACTTAGACAATGAAGTCAGGAAGTGCAGATATGCACAATTTTCAGGTTCGTAGCAGAACTTTTTTTCTCCTTATCGCCTTCATCCTGCTGATTTTTTGCGGCATTGCGCATGCAACCACTACAACGACCTTAAGGGTGGGCGTCTTTAAATCCCCCCCCTCGGTTGACACCGACTCAAAGGGGCAGCCCAGAGGATTGTTTATCGATATCCTCGAGAGCGTCGCCTATCAGGAGGGGTGGAAACTCCGCTATATACCCGGCACGTGGAGTGATCAGCTATATCGATTATCAACAGGAAAAATAGACCTGTTGCCTGCCATCGCCTTCAATCAGGCCCGTAACAAGCGATTTCTCTTCTCAGACGAGACCATTATCGCCAACTGGGGGCAAATGTACGTCCTTGAAGGCTCGGAGATACAATCCATTCCTGATCTGAATGGTAAAAAGATCGCTGTCCTGTCCAAGGATATCTTCCTCACCTCTGAACATGGCCTGCTGGAAATATGCGAGTCCTTCAAGATAGATTGCCGAATAGAGACCTATGACTCCTACGATATGGTGATGAGGGCAGTCGCCAGCGGACGTGCTGACGCCGGCTTGATCAATCGCCTGTTTGGCGCAAGTACTGGCCATTTCCACCGTCCAGTAGCCAGCCCTATCCTCTTAATGCCCCTCGATATCCGATACGCCATATCACGGAAGAACCCTCTGGCCGAAAATATAAAGCAGCGTCTTGACTACCATTTGGCCATCCAGAAAGCAGATGAACTATCTGTCTACCACCAGCGTATGAATAATCTGTTCGAGCCATTGAAAACCGAGAGACAACCTGCACCTCTGCTGTATCAGTTAATCTTTGCTGTAGGGGCTCTGCTGATCACCCTGTTATCAATCGCTCAGATCCTCAGATGGCGGGTCAAAGTAAAGACCCGACAACTGGCCGCCACTGAGGCCCGCTACCACAACTACTTCGATGGGGTAGCCACTGCACTGTGTGAAGGTGATAGCTCCAAAGCCCTGGCAAGATTAGATGAACTGCTTGATTCTGGAGTCGAAGATCTCAGATCCCACCTCGAAGAGCATCCTGATCTACTGAAAGAGACTCTGTTTTTAATCCGGGTTGTCAACGCCAATCCTGCAACCCTGAAACTATTCTGCGTTAAAAATTTAAAACAGCTGCAGCAGTGGTTACCCAAAAGCATCACCCCGGAGGTATTTACTGCATTCAAAGAGTTCTTAATCGCATCCAGTGAAAGAGAAGCCCTTTTCTCCTGCGAAGTGCCTTTACTGACTTCAAAGGGTCATTTGATTCAGGTGATGATCTCATTCCCCCTCTCGGATTCACTCAAAGAGATAGAGCATATCCCGGTCACTCTGGTGGATGTCTCCCATTTGCGGGAAACAGAAAAACAACTCTCCCTTGTGGTTAAAGGTGCTGCTCTGGGCTTCTGGGATTGGAACCTGCTGACCGATGAACTTACCGTGAATCAAAAATGGATGGAGACGCTTGGCCTGGAGCCTTCAGATATGCTGCACAATATCGATGATTGGCAGGAGCGAGTTCATCCAGAGGACAGAGATCGTGTCATACCAATATTTAAACGATCTTTCAACGAAGGCAAAACATACAGTGTAGAGTTCCGCATGCGACATGCCAGTGGCCATTGGGTATGGATCGAGGGTTCAGGCGGTGCGGTTGAGTTCGATCCACTGACTCACCGACCAATCCGGGCCTGTGGTACCCATCAAGACATCTCAGAGCGCAAACGGGCCGCGGAGACCCTGAATACCTTAATGGAGAGTATGGTCGGCATCACTGGAGAGGATTTCTTCGAACATGTCGCCAGAGAGCTGTGCCGCTGGTTTGGCGCAGATGGTGCGAATGTCGGGGAGTTGGCAGGAAGAACACAAATCAAATCCATTGCCACAATTATTGACAATAAAGTAGTTGACGATTTCAACTATCAGATCAGTGGCACCCCTTGTGACAAGGTAGTGAAACAGGGCGCCTCTCTCTATCCACAGGGCATCCAGGATCTCTTTCCAAAAGATAAAGACCTTGTGCTTCTCAACATGCAAGGCTATGCAGGCTCTCCGATCCGTGACCGCAAAGGTGTAGTAATCGGTATTATCTGGGTTGTCTCACGAAAACCCCTATTCATGCCGCCAGACTGGGTTGATGTCATGGATATCATTGCTGCCCGGATCAGTGCAGAGATCGAACGGAAAAGAGCAATGGAACGCCTCGCCTACCAGGCCACCTATGATGTCCTCACAGACTTGCCAAACCGCCGCTTGCTGATCGACCGACTCAGTCAAGCTCAGTCCAGGTGTCGCCGTCACAATCACTCCGGTGCAGTTTTATTTATGGACCTCGACCACTTCAAGACGATCAATGACTCTCTGGGTCACAAAGTCGGTGACCTGCTGCTAAAGCAGGTTGCTGAACGCCTTAGCAGTGAAATCAGAGATGAAGACACCGCCTCAAGGCTCGGTGGTGATGAGTTCATTGTTCTGTTCGCTGAACTGGACAGCAACCCCCAGGTAGCTGCACAGCAAGCCAGAAAAGGGGCGCAAAAAATACAGATAACTCTTTCGATGCCCTATCTCATTAATGACAATGAACTACATATCACACCTAGTATCGGCATTGTCATCTTCCCATTAGACAGCGAAAGCGGTGACGATATACTCAAATATGCAGACACAGCCATGTACAGAGCCAAGGCGGAAGGCAGAAACACAATCCGATTCTTCTTGCCTGGCATGCAGAATGCGGCTGAACAACAGCTTAGGTTGCAGAACGACTTACGCAACGCCCTGACCAACCACGAACTGACACTCTACTATCAACCCCAGGTCGATCTCGAAGGGAATACTGTCAGCACGGAAGTTCTACTTCGCTGGTTTCATCCAAAACATGGTGAGGTGGAGCCAAGAACCTTTATCGATGTTGCTGAAGAGTCAGGACAGATTCTACAGATCAGTGAATGGGTTCTCAGAGAGGCGCTTAAGAAAAGCAAGCAGTGGAACGAAAATAATCACAACCCGATACGCCTCTCCATAAATGTCAGTTCAGTTCATTTTCACCAGGCCAATTTCGCCGATCAGGTGCAGACAATTCTCGAGGAGAGTGGCGTCAATCCCAGCCACCTCACCCTGGAAATTCATGAAGGCACCCTGGTTGAAAACTTTGAAGAGGCAGCTGACAAGGTACTTCAGCTAAAGAAGTTAGGGGTGTGTTTCTCCATCGACCGATTTGGTATCGGCTATGCCTCTCTCGCCTATATCCGACGATTACCAGTGGATCAACTCAAGATAGATCGGACCTTCATACGCGATATTTCAATTGATCCCAAAGATGCTCAGCTGGTTCAAACCATTATCAACATGGCTCAGAATATGGAGATCGAAGTGGTTGCAATTGGTGTCGAAAATGCCAGTCAATTGAAATTTCTGCGTGACAAAGGCTGCAAGATATTCCAAGGTTACTACTTCAGCCATCCACTCCCTGTGGATGAATTCGAAACCTACCTGAGCAAAGAAACCGCTTGAGCCAGCAAACAACAACGCCAAATTCAACCAAAGATATCTTTTCTGTTTCGCGTCTCGTGCGGGAGACCCGTGCTGTGCTGGAGGGTAGTTTTCCTCTGCTCTGGGTGAGTGGTGAAATCTCCAATTTAGCGCAACCGGCATCGGGTCACATCTATTTCACCCTCAAGGATGAAGCGGCCCAGGTACGCTGTGCCATGTTTCGCATGAAGCGTCAGCGAATACGCTTCCAACCGGAAAACGGCCAGCAAGTTTTGATTCGAGCCAAGGTAAGCCTGTATGAAGCACGGGGTGAATTTCAGCTGATTGCCGAGCACATGGAACCGGCGGGGGAAGGCGCTTTACGTCTTGCCTTTGAGCAGCTGAAGCAGAAACTTGCCGCCGAGGGTCTGTTCGACACAGAACGCAAAAGGGCATTGCCAATGCCCCCAAAACAGCTGGGACTGATCACCTCGCCCACTGGCGCTGCTGTACGTGATCTACTGACCGTTCTCAAACGACGCTTTCCCGCCCTGCCAGTGATTATCTATCCTGTCCAGGTACAGGGTGAAGAGTCAGCCAGACAGATCATTCAAATGATAGCCCTGGCAAGCAAACGCGAGGAGTGTGACTTACTGATTTTAAGCCGGGGTGGCGGCTCTTTGGAAGACCTGCAATCCTTCAATGACGAAGGCGTGGCAAGGGCAATCAGAAACTCGAAGATACCCGTGGTAACCGGCATAGGCCACGAGATCGATTTTACCATCGCAGACTTCGTTGCAGATAGGCGAGCCCCTACCCCATCTGCAGCTGCAGAGCTTGTTACACCGGATCAACAGGAGTGGACACAGAGACTGCAAACAATTGCAAAACGTCTGCATCATTATCAGTTACGACGACTTCAACAACTGAGTGAACGGTGTCTGGCGTTGGGTAAACGACTCAATACCCAACATCCAAAACAGAGACTTCAACAACGTCAGCAACGACTGGATGAGCTGGCTGACCGATTGACCAGAGTTTTTCAATTCAACCTACTACAGCGCAACCAACGTCTGGATCGGCTCCACACTCGCCTCTCCAGGCAGACACCGGAACAACGACTGGAAAGGTTAAACCAACAAAACAGAAACCTTACAGAACGACTTCATCGCGCCTTCAAGGAGCGGATGAATCTATACCAGACAAAACTAATTCAAATAGGCAGGGATCTTCACAACCTGAGCCCCCTGAATACCTTGGGAAGAGGTTATGCCATCGTAAGTCGTGCTTCTGATGGCGCTATCATTAGCGACTCTTCAGAGGTCAACATTGGGGATGAACTCCAAGCCAGGCTGCAACAGGGAAAACTCGTCTGCCAGGTTTTAGACAAGGAAGATTGAGCACTCCGTTGAATCAACAAACGACAGGGCTGCTTATTTTGCTACCAGTTCTTTTGCCTGCGCCACCCAGTCTTCCCGCTCAATACGCCCTTTAAAACTGAGTTGATCGGAGAAGCGGTCGATATCGGCCTGATTCCAGTCGGCAATCTGCTTAAAGCTGTTGATACCAATCCCATGTAACTTTTTTTCTAGTACTGCCCCGATACCTTTTATCTTTTTCAGATCATCAGATAACTCAACTGATTCGATATCATCACTCTCTACCTTTTCATCCCCTCCGGCAGACAGCAGGCGTTGTAACTCAGCAACCTGCTTCTCAAGGAGTTCCACCCGACCCGTGAGATGTTGATGCTTATGCATTTTCACAAATTTCTTGCTTAATTTGCGCTTTGCCCCGCTATCGCTTTTTTTCGTCTTTTTACCCTTTTTCGGCATAACCAACCTCCCCTGATATACGTTAAGTTCATCCGCCATTTCAAGCCGGCTTGACTACTGAGTATGGTAGAAAACTAATGTTTTTTATAGGTTTATTGTTTTTTACCTTCAAACTACGCCTGTGAAAACCTAACCAGGGCTATTTATTTGCTTAATCGGTTATCAATTTTTAAGCCATGGCAATATTGCAGCTCCCTGTGCCTTTGGTGGGGCATGGCCCCACCCTACGCAACTAATCAGGGCTGCTTATTTGCTTAATCGGTTATCAATTTTTGAGCCATGGCAATATTGCAGCTCCCTGTGCTTTTTGGTGGGGCAGGGCCCCACCCTACGCAACTAACCAGGGCTGCTTATTTGCTTAATCGGTTATCAACTTTTGAGCCATTGCAATA
>NZ_JBSYOQ010000036.1:0-62624 GCF_058244645.1 Candidatus Thiodiazotropha sp. AKAK3 | reverse complement strand
GCATGGCCCCACCCTACGTCTGGCTATCCTGTTGTGGCTGATGGGATAGACCCCTTTATTCTGCTGTGGTTGGTGGGGCATGGCCCCACCCTACGTCTGGGCTATCCTGTTGTTGTTGATGGGATAGACCCCTTTATTCTGCTGTGGTTGGTGGAGCATGGCCCCACCCTACGTCTGGGCTATCCTGTTGTGGCTGATGGGATAGACCCCTTTATTCTGCTGTGGTTGGTGGGGCATGGCCCCACCCTACGCATTTTGCGACATCTTCCGTCTAGGGAGAGTGCTTGTGTGCGTACGGTAGGGTGGGGCCATGCCCCACCAAAAGGTGCTGAAATCCAAGCTAAGAAGTTCTAGTTAACTTCAGGTTTTTTAAAGCTTTTCCCTATTCGGCACTCTACGTAACTGAGTTAGCTGCTAGCCTGCATCAGCCGCTTTGGAGCCACTCTCCCATCTTCCAGGATCTGTCCAACACCGAGAAAATCGGTCTTATTGGCATAGAGCCGCACCCAACCACTGGTGGGCGCATTGGGCACCAGTATCGGTTGACCCTGCTTCATGTAGAAGGCGGCATCTGCAGAGAGAGCAACCTCAGGCCATTCGGCAAGGGCACTCTCCAGAGGTAACATCCACTCATCCATCTCTGGAAACTGCCGCTCGGCAAAAGCTTCCTGAATCTGTTCCAGGGTTAACATGGATTGGTCATCATAGGGGCCGACACCGGTACGTCGCAATCCTGTGACATAGGCGCCACAACCCAGGCGCTTGCCGATATCTTCTGCCAGAGTGCGGACATAAGTGCCTTTGGAGCAACGCACATCCATCTCAAACTCAGGCAAGTCAAAGCTCAACAGATCAAGTCCATGGATATGAATCGTTCTCGGTTCACGCTCCACTTCGATACCCTGACGAGCCAGCTTATAGAGGCGCTCACCTTTATGCTTGATCGCTGAATACATCGGTGGCAACTGCTGTTGCTCCCCTTGGAACTCCGCCATGGTTTCAAGCAGGGCAGCTTCAGTGACACCACTGGGATCAGCGGTTTCGATGACCTCACCCTCTGCATCTGCTGTGGTGGTGATTTCACCCAGCTTTACTCTGACCTGATAACGTTTATCAGCATCGAGCAGGAATGCAGAAAGCTTGGTTGCTTCACCAAAGCAGATCGGCAACAGTCCGGTCGCTAATGGATCCAGGCTACCGGTATGTCCGGCTTTGGCCGCCTTATAAAGAAATTTAACCTCTTGCAGGGCCTTATTCGAGGTCATGCCTTCAGGTTTGTCGAGCAGCAATACACCATTGATATTGCGCCCTCTATTACGACGACGTCCCATACTTGTTCTCTAAACAATCATTAAAAAAATATTAAGAAGGGAAAAGACCCAATCAGGTCTGTTTCTCAGTAAGCGCTTCGTTGATCAGGTTGGAAAGATGCTCCCCCTGCTCAACCGAAACGTCATAGACAAACAGAAGTTTTGGTACTGAGCGTATTTTCATACGCTGCCCAAGCAACCATCGCAGATGACCTGCAACCTGGTTGAGATGCTCCGCACTCTCTTTATGAGAGAATGTTGCGCCTAAGGTTGTGAAAAACACTTTGGCTTGGGAAAGATCCCGAACAACTCTGGCCTCCTGAATGGTCACCATCCCCAAGGCTGCGTCTTTGATCTCTTCGCGAATCAGCTCAGCCAATTCACGTTGTAGTTCAGCCCCGATGCGATCTGTGCGCTTAAAGTCACGTGACATTTAACGTACCTCGCTTGGAGTCAGGACAATGATCACTTTGGAAGCTGGCTTGGTTTTGCTGCGCCAGATCAAATAACCTCTCATCATGGTGCCAACCAAACCTAGACCGTGCGCGCAATTTCTGTGCGCTCGAAGACTTCAATGTGATCGCCAGGCTGGACATCGTTGTAGTTCTTCACGCCGATACCACACTCCATACCATTCTTGACTTCATTGACATCATCTTTGAAGCGACGCAGTGACTCCAGAGCACCTTCGTAGATGACCACGTTCTCTCTCAGTACACGGATTGGATTGTTACGCTTGACCATGCCCTCGAGCACCATGCAACCGGCAATGGCGCCCAACTTGGAGTTGCGGAATACATCGCGAACTTCGGCCAGTCCAATGATCTCTTCACGAATCTCTGGTGACAACATACCGGAAATCGCTTTCTTAACATCATCGATAATTTCATAGATGATGCTGTAGTAGCGCATGTCGATGCCCTGCTCTTCAACCACTCGACGAGCACCCGCATCAGCACGCACATTAAAACCGATAATTATCGCATTCGAGGTGACTGCCAGATTCGCATCTGACTCATTGATACCGCCTACACCTGAAGCGACAACACTCACTTTCACTTCATCAGTCGAGGTTTTGATCAAGGATTCCTTAAGGGCTTCCACACTACCCTGCACATCAGCCTTTACGATCACATTCAGGCTTTGAGTCTCGCCTTCCGCCATCTGCGTAAACATCTCATCCAGCTTCGCAGCTTTCTGTGCTGCCAAACGAGTCGAGCGCTGTTTATCATGTCGAAGCTCAGCGATCTCACGTGCCCGACGCTCGTCGCTCACTGCGCGCACATCGTCACCGGCTTCCGGCGTACCCGAGAGTCCCAGAACAACCACAGGTATCGAAGGACCAGCAGTCTTGATCGAACGACCATTCTCATCAAACATCGCACGAACACGACCAAACTCTTTACCGGATACGATCATATCGCCGCGATTCAAGGTTCCGGTCTGAACAAGTACAGTAGCCACAGGGCCCCTGCCTTTATCCAGAGAAGACTCAACTATGGAGCCAGTAGCAGGCCCGACTTCCACTGCGCGTAACTCCAGTACCTCAGCCTGTAGAAGGATTGCATCCAGTAGCTCATCAATACCGGCACCGGTTTTCGCAGATACCCGCACGAACATGGTGTCACCACCCCAATCTTCGGGTATGACCTCTTCCTGTGAGAGTTCCTGTATCACTCGATCAGGATTTGCATCTTCTTTATCGATCTTGTTGATAGCCACAATCAGCGGTACACCAGCTGCCTTGGCATGCTGAACTGCTTCCTTGGTCTGGGGCATCACGCCATCGTCGGCTGCCACAACCAGGATGACAATATCGGTCACTTTGGCGCCACGGGCACGCATTGCAGTAAACGCGGCATGTCCCGGTGTATCCAGAAATGAGACCGTACCCTTATCGGTATCCACATGATATGCACCGATGTGCTGGGTAATACCACCCGCTTCGCCGGCGGCTACACGACTGGTCCGGATATAATCAAGGAGTGAGGTTTTGCCGTGATCGACATGGCCCATGATGGTGACCACTGGGGGACGTTGAACCATCTCGCCCTGAGTTTGGGCATCTTCCTCAATACTCAGCAGATCAGCCTCGACATCCTCTTCACGTTGCACGACGGGTACATGGCCCATCTCTTCAACCACCAGTGTGGCGGTATCACGATCCAAGGTCTGGTTGATGGTTACCATCATGCCCATTTTCATCAGTACCTTGATCACCTCAGCGGCCTTAATGGTCATACGCTGCGCCAAATCGGCTACTGTGATGCTGTCAGGGACTTTCACTTCATGGACAACTGGTGCTGTAGGCCGCTGAAAACCGTGTTGCGCATCACTGGCACTGGCAGCCGCTCTGCGTTGCTTACCCGGTTTTTTCTTGCGCTTACCGCGCAACCCTTCAGCCACATGCAGCTCTTTGCGATTGGAATGAGAACCTTTCTCATCACGCCTGCTGTCTTTACGTCCCTTCTTGCCTCGTGCCGGTGCTGGCTTTGCGTCAGGCTTGGCCTCGGCGACAGGCGCAGGTTTTGGTTCAGGCTCGGGTGCAGCCTGTGCTTTCTGCAACTCCACTTCTCGCTTCGCCTGCTCTTCTGCTTCTCTGACCGCCTCTTCCTCAGCCAGACGTTTTGCCTCTTCCTCGGCAGCTTGTTGAGCCGCTTCCTCTAGCTGGGCCTTTTGGGCTGCTTCATCTTCTTCACGCTTGGCAGCTTCAGCTGCTTTGCGAGATTCTGCTTCTGGATCTACAACTTCAATGGATTGTTCCTGTTCCTCAAGCGCTTTAAGTGCCTCTTCAGCTTCTTTGGCCTTACTTTCAACCGACTCCACGTTGGCGCGCTTAACGTAGGTGCGCTTTTTACGAACCTCAACACTGACTGTTTTGGCAGGTGCAGTGGAGGCGCGACTCAATGTACTGCGTCCGCTCGATGTGGGTTGACGTAACTCGCTCACCGTTTTACGTCTGAGTGTTACCTTACTGGGGGCGGCAACGGTAGCCGTCTTCTTTTTGCCATGGCTCTCACGCAGATGCAGCAACAGCTTCGCCTTCTCTTCATCGGATATCCTGTCATCAGCGTTTTTAGCCGAGATACCAGCATCTGCCAACTGTTCCATCAACAGATCGGCAGGAATGCCAACGACATTTGCAAGTTGTGCTACCGTTACTTCACTCATTCATCAGCCTCTCGAATTTGCCTTATCCATCTGTTGCTCTGTTTCACATTCACGCTGGAACTTGATTACTTGTTAAGCACTAGAGGAGTGACTTATTTTGCCTCTTCAAACCATGGGGCTCGCGCCGTCATGATCAATTGGCCTGCCCGTTCTTCATCCATGTCATCAATCTCCATCAACTCATCAATGGACTGCTCTGCCAGATCCTCCATGGTTACCACCCCCCGGCCGGCGAGGGTGAAAGCAAGTTGCTGATCCATTCCATCCATGCTCAACAGATCTTCAGCAGGCTCGCGGAACGCCTCTTCATTGGCGATAGCGCGGGTGAGTAAGAAATCCTTTGCTCTGCTACGCAATTCATTGACAAGATCTTCGTCGAACTCTTCAACGGTAAGCATCTCTTCAATCGGTACATAGGCAACTTCATCGACATTGGTAAAACCTTCCTGTACCAGAATCGCCGCCACGTCTTCATCCACATCCAACTGATCCATGAAAGCATCTATAAAACCTTTCGCTTCCGACTCACTCTTCTCGGATGCCTGGGCTTCATCCATTACATTCAGTTCCCAACCGGTCAATTGACTGGCCAAGCGGACATTCTGTCCGCCTCTGCCGATTGCCTGGGATAGATTCTCCTCGCTGACCGCGACATCCATTGCATGGGTGTCTTCATCAACAACGATGGAGACCACATCTGCGGGAGACATGGCGTTGATTACAAACTGTGCAGGATTATCATTCCAAAGAATGATATCGACCCGCTCACCGTTCAATTCATTAGAGACAGCCTGTACCCGGGAACCACGCATACCGACGCAGGCCCCAACGGGATCAATACGCTGATCCAGTGCTTTGACAGCAATCTTGGCACGCAACCCCGCATCCCGCGCAGCGCTCCTGATATCGATCAGACCTTCACCAACCTCAGGCACTTCAAGCTTGAACAGCTCGATCAGCAACTCCGGCATGGTGCGACTGATAAACAGCTGCGGACCTCTGGGTTCGGACCTGACTTCATAGAGATAACCGCGAATACGGTCGCCTACCCGAATCGATTCTTTCGGAATCATGTGCTCGCGACCGATGAAAGCCTCAGCATTTCCACCCAGGTCCATGAAGATATTGCCCCGGTCGATGCGTTTTACCACACCGGTGACCAGCTCACCTTCCCGGCCTTTATAGGCCTCGACCACTTTGGCCCGCTCAGCTTCACGCACTTTCTGAACGATGACCTGTTTAGCAGCCTGGGCAGCGATTCTTCCGAACTCGATTGATTCAATCGGCTCTTCGACAAACTCACCGACCTGGATATTCGGATTCTCCTCACGAGCGGCATCCAGAATAATCTGCCGCAAGGGGGCATCTGGCTCATCTTCCGCATAGGATTCTACAACTTCCCATTGTCTGTAGGTATCGTAGTCTCCGGAAGTGCGATCTATCGCCACTCGAACCAGAATATCGTCACCATTTCTCTTTCGAGTGGCAGATGCCAACGCGGCTTCAATAGCCTCAAAGATGATTGTCTTACCGACATCTTTTTCGTTGGAAACCGCATCAACGACCAGCAGTATCTCTTTACTCATCAAATGTTTCCTAATTCAAAATTCCGGTATCACTCGAGCCGAATCGATCAGATCGATCTGAATTCGATAGAGCGTTCCATCTTCTTCAATTAAAACCTGATTATCTTCCACGCCACCCAGTTCACCAGTGAAACGGTGACGTCCATCAATCTTTGTTTGGGTCTTGACCCGCACCTTACTGCCTTTGAAACGCTCAAAATGAGCCTTTTCAAACAGCGGCCTGTCCATTCCAGGTGAAGAGACTTCCAGCTGGTAGCGCTCTTTGATCGGATCTTCCACATCAAGCACACCGCTTATCTGATGACTGACTTGTACGCAGTCATCCATGACAATGCCCTCTTCGTGGTCGATATAGACCCGTAACAGCGAACCACCTTTGCCCTGGCTAGTCAGTTCAATGCCCAGCAGCTCAAACCCCAGCAGTTCAACTTCCTGGCGTACAAGGGTTTTAAGTTTTTCTGGCGCAGACCTCATTTTTCCCACCGCAATAAAAAATGGGCACATGGCCCATCCTGTCGTACTCAGAAAACGGGAGGCCGTAACCACCTATTCTCTAAATAAAAAAACCCCGCTATCGGGGTTTTATTATAATGCACTGCGGCTGATGACCGACAGCTATCGCAAAAACTGGTGCGAATTTTAGCATAGGACCTGCCTTCAAGCAATTTTAGTATGGTATTGTCTTTATCTATGTAGCGCCAGAAATGATTCCCTGTCACAGCCAGACCGCATAGCGTAAAGCTCTAGCCCGGCAACCACCCTCCTGCAGCCTGCACCGGCGCTCCAGTCTCTGGATCACTCAGCCACACCACCACCGCAAGCCGCTTGGCATCATTTACAGATATTTCAGGCCATGAGAATGACCATTTTCCAGTTTCAGCGCCTGATTCAGACCTGGAATGGCTCAACACAACAAAATTTTCGGATAGATCCCGGCCTCGATTCTCCCCCCCACCAATGTGACTCACAAGATCGAATCCGAGAATCGCCAGATTAGCCTGTAAGCCCTTGGCATGGCCACCTGCTTCGGGAATAAATTCAGCGGAAACCCCTGCCCCTGGATCGACCGCTAAAGTGAGGCGACCAACCCGTAACTGTTTACCCGCAGCGAGTTCAGGATGACGAAACCAGCCTCGCCACTCCTGCCCGTCAACGACAAATCCTGGAGTATAGACCGAACCCAGGGCTCCGCTGTGACGATAGTCCCGCTGGCGTTGACTGAATGCGGATGAGGCAAAGCGATCCGGCCAACCCAGACCGTCCCAGTAATCGACATGAAATGCCATGGGGATCAACTGACGCCACAGTCCCGGATGGTTCTCCAGCTTACTTAGCCAACGATCCGCCGGAGGGCAACTGCTGCAGCCATGAGAAGTATATAGCTCCACAAGCCGCACCTGCTCTACCGGACTACTCAGTGTCAGGGTATTTGTCGCTTGCGCGGAAGCTGTTGCCAGCATACCAGACAATAACAGCAACCCAATTCTGGCAGTCATGAGACATCTGGCACAAATTTCAGTGCGACACCGTTATTGCAGTAGCGCAAACCAGTCGGTTTCGGCCCATCGTTGAATACATGCCCGTGATGTCCGCCACAGCGGGCACAATGGTACTCAGTGCGAGGCCAGATGAGCTTATAGTCTTTCCTGGTTCCCAAGGCATTGGGCAGGTAATCATAAAAACTTGGCCAGCCGGTGCCACTCTCATACTTGGTCGAGGAGGCGAAGAGTGGATTATCGCATCCGGCACAGACAAAGGTGCCCTTACGTTTTTCATCGAGCAGAGCACTGCTGCCAGGCCGCTCAGTACCCTCTTCCCGTAGAATATGAAATTGCTCTGGAGTAAGTCGCTTACGCCACTCTTCCTCGCTCAAATCAAGTTTTTCCACTTGCGTCATCTCTTCACCCTGCTTTGCAAATACAGAATGCCCAATAATCGGCATCACAGTCGCCACACCCATTAGTTTGATCAAACTTCGACGTTTCATTCAATATCTCCTGTTACATAGGCAAGGGATTCACAAGTCACTCCCTCAATGGGATATCTGACCCAGTTGAGTACAGAGTCGTGGTGTGACTACCAGGTTCGGGGATTGGCTAAGCTCGCGCTCTGTTTATAAACCACTTCTGATTTTAATCTCACACTAATCGTTGGCTACATATAGACAGCGATTATCCCACCAGATTCACCCACAAAAACTCGGTATATTGTGCAGGAAAACCATTCACCATCAGTCACATCTCGAACTCATGGGGATCACTCTATATCTCAGCCATCCAGGGCTGATCACGCAAACATCACAAATCGATCACAGTGGCGACTAGTGTGGGAAAATTCAGGCCAGGGGCAGGGTAAAACTGAAACAGGCGCCACCAGACTCATTATTCTCAGCTTTGATTGTTCCACCCTGCAATTCAACCATGCGACGAGCAATGGCAAGGCCCAGGCCAGCATGCCCAGACTCATGACCGCTCTTGTGTTTACGGAAAAAGGGATCAAATATGTGCTCTAACTCTGATTCACCAATACCCTCACCATTATCTGAGACGCTCACCAGAGCCAGCTTCTCCTGTTGAGAAATGGTCACAGAAACCGCCCCACCCGATTGGGTATGATCCAAGGCATTTCCGATGAGATTATCCAGTACCCGCTCGGTCATGGCGAAATCCGCATTAACAAATGGCAGTGAACGAGGGACCGTCCATTCAACCCGAACCTCTGACTGTTGTGCCGGCAATTGGAATTTCTGAATCACATCCTGAACCAGCTCCGCTAACGGCATTGGCTCACAAGTTGGTTGCTTCTCTCTGGCTTCTAATTGAGCCAGTTCAAAAAGATCCTCAAGCATTCCTTTCAAACGCCTGCTCTGCTTTAAGGCTACTCGCAGATACTCCTGCTGCTGTTCCTTATCAAGAGTATTCTGTTTCATATTCAGGGTTTCAAGATAACCATAAAGTACTGCAAGCGGGGTTCTGAGGTCATGGGAGACTTGAGCCACCAGATCCCTTCGCAGGCGATCCTGTTGTTTCAGTTGCCCCCATTGATCGGCAATGCGTTTTGCCATCGCTTCAAATGTAGCCCCTAGCCGCTCAACTTCATCTCCCTCAGGATTAAAAGTCTCCGCTAATTGCTCTTGATGGGTAAAGCCACTCTGCTGAAACGACACCATAACGCTGGAAAGACGCTGTAGACGGCGAGTCAACCAATGAAACAGTAATAGGCCCGTCAGTAAGCCAAACCCCATACTGACCGCAACAGCGCCAGCACTGTATCTCAAGGCATAACTCTCCTGCACTGCCTGTTCGGCGATATCGTACTCTTCACCTCTTAATACCACGTAGAGAAATCCTGCCGCCATATCACCTGCCGGTACTGGCGTTACTGAAAATGCTTTGCGTCGTTCATGGGATCGAGGGTCATCGCCCAACAAGGGAAAGCCTTCTCCGCGCAGAAAAGCTTCTATCGGTTTCAGATCCACCTGCTTGCGTTTAACCTTTCCAGCATCTGCGGAGAAGGCGAGGATAGTCCCCAGCTTATCGAGCAGATAGATTTCAATACTGGGATTTATATCCATATAGTCACTGAAGGTTTTCTTCAGTGCCAGATCATTCATTGCACCATCGATGACAAGCCGTCGATCTGAGACTATGCGCTGCGCCAGATCCCGGTTGAAATGTTGGGTAATCTCTTGCAGATAGCGGTCGGTGGTTGACAGGGTGATCAGGGTATATAAAAGCCCGGTAACCAGAAATAGAGCAATCAGTGCGAGGGATAGGCGAGCATATAAGGAGTGAAACATGAGCTTAGTCGCTTTAACCCGGAACCAGGCTTTTCAGGGTTCGACAGCAATGCCAGCTTTTTAGAAAGATTACGGAAGTTTGGTATTTCAAGCGTCTCCCCTCTCTTCGCGAAACTTATAACCCACGCCCCAGACCGTCAAAACATAGTGGGGATCCGATGGATCTTTTTCGATCTTTGCGCGCAATCGGTTGATATGGGAGTTTACTGTGTGCTCATAACCGTCATGGTTGTAACCCCACACTTTGTCGAGTAGCTGAACACGACTGAAAACACGCCCGGGATGTCGCGCAAAAAATAGCAGCAGGTCGAATTCTGTAGCCGTCAATTCAATATCTTCACCCTCAACCTGAACCTTACGTTTTGTGACATCAATGATCAGCCCGCCACTGGTCAGAGTCTCTTGCTGCGCAACTTTATCACTACCCTCTCTGAGGGCATCAATACGACGAAACAGAGCCTTGATGCGCGCCATCAACTCGGGAACACTGAACGGCTTGGTCAGGTAGTCGTCTGCACCCATCTCAAGGCCCAACACACGATCAAGTTCGGTGGATTTCGCAGTCAGCATGAGTATCGCCACATAGTCTTCAGCTGTTCTCATATTTCGACATAGTGTCAAACCATCCGTATCAGGCAGCATCAAATCGAGAATAACCAACTGATATCGATGCTTTTTGAACAGCTCCATGGCTGCCGCACCGTTTCCAGCTATATCCGCATCGTAACCAGCATCATGCAAATGGTTTTGTACCAAATGGGCGATATCCGGTTCGTCTTCAACGATGAGTAGCTTTCGTTGCATCTGTTTTTATCTACCTTTGGTAAGTTTCTAACCAGAACATGAGTATAAGTTGTTCTGAGATCACCTGGATGTTAATGCTTTTTGAATCCGTAATGTATGTCATGGGATTCACATTAATATCACGAAAGTATCACAGCAATCTATCAGACCAATCGTAACTACCAACCGGGTTATAAGCATCCAGACACTCAGCCATGAAGGCTTCAAAACGCCGCTGTAGCCCCCTGCTAACTTAGTCCGTGAGCAATCAAAAGACGCTCTGTCATAAATATCAATATCTCAGGGATACTAATACAACTCCGACTCCGGACGTTGATCGGTTAACCAGTAAAACTGATGGGGTGGCACAACCAGCTGTTGCTTGAATAGTTCCGGGCTCTCACCGGAATAGAGATCTTTGAGATTGCCATATTCGAACATGCCTCTATTACCTAAGGCACTCAGCTCCATGTACTGTGGCGCACTGTCGAAATTGCAGACCACCAACACGGAGCCCATAGGCATGAAAGGATCGCTCCGCCAGAAGACAAACAGATGCGGGTTCTCTACGTCGATCAGCTCTCGGTTATTAAAATCTGAAAACGCAGGAATACCTTTTCTGGCAGCAATCATTTTTTTCAATCCATCGAATATCTGCTGTTCCGGTGTACCGTGCTGATGGCGACGTGCGGCTCTATCCCAATCGATCTTTGGTCTTTGCATCCAGCGGCTGTCACCCGCCTTATTCTCGTCATTGAGAAAATCCCTGTCATTGAGAGTACCGATCTCGTCACCATAGTAGAGCAGTGGCATACCACCGAATGAGCAGATTAAACTGTGAATCAGCAGTATAACTTTTACCGAATCATTGATAGCTTCAAGATCATTCTGCTCAATGGCAGACTCCAAGCCAACCAGGGATGCCAGGGAACCGGAGATACGAGCATCCCCGGTTTTCAGATTAACGCCGAAGGGTGCACCACGGGCAGGCGAGTCATCATAACTGCCGGTGAAATAGTCGACCAGGAATTTACGGTGCGCGAAAGGCTCATAACCGGCCCGAATGATATCGGCATTATCAAAGCCGAGACCGATATCATCATGACAGCGCAGATAGTTGAGCCATGTTGCCCGATCCAGTTTTGTCGGCAGGCTCTGTATACCCTGCATCAGCAACTGGGTGTTCTTGGTAGCCACAGCATCCCATATCAGCGCCATAAATGTTGCGTTGTAGGCAATTTCGCACTCCTTTGCGATTACTGCATCCTCACCGAAGTATTTAATGATCTCCACTGGCGCCACTATCGCTTCAGCAATAAATAACACCCCAGGCGCGGTAACCTGGCAACAGTCTTTCATGAGTTGTAGCAGCAGGTGGGCCTCACGCTCGTTCTGAGAGGTGGTGCCTATCTTTTTCCATAAAAAAGCAACAGCATCGAGGCGCAGAATATCTGCACCCTGGTTTGCCCAGAACAGCGTGTTATCCAGCATTTCAATAAACACTGCTGGATTGTTGTAGTTGAGATCCCACTGATAGTGATTGAAGACACTCATCACCCATTTGTGCATGCCTTCATCCCAGGTAAAATTACCAGGAGAGGTCTCGGGAAAGATCTCCGGCATTGTCTCCTCGAACATATCGGGGATATCACGATTTTTAAAGGTGTAGTAGTAGTCCTGATATTTCTGTTCGCCAGCCCTCGCCCGCTGCGCCCACTCATGCTCATCCGAAGTGTGATTGAGCACCATATCCAGGACTAGAAGCATGCCTCTTTTACGTGTCGATAGAGCCAGTTTATTGATATCTTCAAGAGTGCCGTAACGAGAATCCACATTGCGAAAATCACTGACCGCATAGCCACCGTCGCTCGCCCCTTTTGGACAGTCCATAACCGGCATCACATGCAGCATATTGACGCCGAGTTCCTGTAGGTAGGGAAGCCGCTCCTCTACGCCTTGCAGATTATTGGCAAAGCCGTCCGCATAGAGTGCCATCCCGACCCATTCCTGACTGAGAAACCAGTTGTGGTGTTTCTCTCGCTCACTGTCGAGTTGTTTGAGGTCGACATGTCGTTGTACATATCGTATTGCCATCACCTCGACCAAGTGAATCATCTGCTCTTTGAAATCATCCCGTTTACCATAGAGGTGATTGAATAGCAGATGAATACCATAGAAGTTGGCACCCAGACGGGTATAAAAATGGCGCAGGTCCCGTTTGCGAATCTCTGTTTTGAGTTCGTCAAGGATTTGATTCAGAAGCGAATGTGCTACCTGCTCATACATAGTGGTTCGCCTGTGGTCGCTCCAACTTACCGCTTCTCTCTTGTTTGGTGTTTCATATCAAGGCCTGTTAACACTAATTCCATTGCGCCATAAAGTCACTATAGAACGATGCGGAGGAGACTGTCGCACCTCTCTGACCCACAATTGCCGAGGCAAAGGCTTGTGCTCGTTTCAAACTGCTCTCCAGTGACCATTGTTTCATCAGCCCAAGCAATATCACCGAGGTAAAAGCATCTCCCGCACCGACTGTATCCACTGTTTCGAGGATAGGTTCAGGAACTATCTCCAGAGGTCGATCCCCGTTACCAGCCAAAACTATAGCGCCCTTCTCCCCTCGCGTCACGATTACCCCTTGCAAACCGTAGGTTGTCTTGAAATCCATAGCTTGCGACAGAAGATCGGATGATTGACCCAGTAACTGCTCAAGCTCATGCCGATTAAGTTTTACCCAGTCTGCTTGAGAGACCCAATCCAATATCTCTTTACGATTCCACCAGGGGGGGCGCAAATTCACATCCAGGAAAATAGTCTTTGCACCACTCTTTTTCAGTTGATCAAGCGCGCTGCGGGCAATCGAGTTTCTTAATCCAAGACTTCCGTGGTAGAGGGTATCGCAAGCGGTATCCTGCAAGGGCAGTGGATCGATGAAGTCATATGCCGCATCCGCCACGATTTCGTAGCTTGGCTCTCCATGATTAATGGTGATTGTCACTTTTCCTGTGGCATGATCTGCATCCTGCTGCACACCTTCGGTCTCCATTCCCCAGCGAGACATAGTCCTGAGAATGGTATCCCCCTCACTGTCCCGACCAACACGACTGACAAAACTTGGGGACTGACCAAAGGCCTGTAGATGCCAGGCAACATTGAAAGGGGCACCACCAAGTACCTTTTCACCCCCAGGAAAGCAATCGTAGAGAACCTCGCCAAAAATAATCAGTTTTTTATTGTTCATAGATGTCTCATTTCTCTATTTGCAGACTTATAGCCCCTCTCCCTTGATGGAAGAGGGGTTGAGGAGAGGGTGCGCGTCAGACATTTGATGAAATTGGAGCATAGACTGCACTAGCCCAAAAATCCTCGTCATCTTGAGTTTTGATTCATAAGCCGACTGGCATATTCCGGATGGTAGTGAGCCAACCCCTCCAGTATCCCCGCACTGTAGTTGCCATTCATTCCCATAAAACCTCCCTTAGCCGGATAAAAGGCATTGGAGAGACCATTTTCATCTACCATTCGTTGAGCCTCACTCAACACCTCTGGTCGGGCATTTGCTACCAGCACTGAGGGCAGATGGCTGGTAAGCACATCAAGATCATTACCACTGTCGCCTGAGAAGAGTGTATCCGCTATCTCATACCCCAGATGCTGACGCAGAAACTCGATCGCCTGGTACTTTCCTGCCCTCTCTGGCAAGAGATCGAGCAAGCCCACCCCTGCCAAGTCATCAATACTCCATATCAGGTTGGCCCGTACACCGAGGTTGATGAGCCGTTTCCTAATCCCTTCCAGTAGTGGACGATGGTCAGCCTCCAGTTCAACATAGAAACTCAACTTGAATGGTTGCTGTTTTTCCGGCTCCTGCATACTAAGGCCAGGCCAATCAGATAACTGTTGAGAAAGTGCCTGGTGAGAATAGCCATTCCAGTCGCTTTCAATCTCTTCCTCCCACTCAGCCCACTTCTCCCATCTGTTTAATCCATGGACCTGGTATAGCGTCGAACCGACATCAGCAATCACATAGTCTGGTTGAGGTAGATCGTAGTCGTTGATCGCATCAATCACCAGAGAACTATCACGACCACTGACATAGGCCAGATCTACATCTTCAGAGTCACAAAGCTGTTGAAAATAGTCTCTCGCGTCTGGGGATTCAGGCTCAGATCCGTTGGGTATCAGAGTTCTGTCCAGATCAGTACAAATGAGTAGCTTTTGGGTCATATGTCTTCTGGTACATGGCAACTTTTGAAAAAGTCATAGTGTTCGATTGCCTCCAAAATGCCCAAGGCATGGGATTGACTGGCGAAGTAGATACGCTCCAGGTCAACCATATGAGAGAGCTCTTCATGATGTCGGTTGGCCACCACCACGGCAAGCGTGTTACCTCGCATCATATCTTCGTCAGAACCCGAGCCCCCTGCAACCAGGGTATTCTCAAGAGGCACATCCAGACGTTGCGCCACATAGCGCAACGCCTGCCCTTTTGACGCCCTTGATGGCAATACATCAAGGAATTGACCGAATGCATGAATGACGTTACAGGTCAGCTCCTCTTTGTGCAGCAGAGTATTGATTTCATCAACAGAAGGCGCCTTGTTTGGATCATAGTGGTAGGCCAGTTTAAAGTAATGCTGATCCCGTTTCGGTTGAGGTTTGATGCCTGGCAGATCCGCCATCACTCTACGAATGCTTTTGGGTTGCCACAGATGGTCAATGTGGTCTCCCCAGTAATCATCCATGGAAAGACCTTGTGAGTAGTGAATTTTAGTGCCTAAGCTGGTGATTAATACATCCGGAATCGGAATGGAGAACTTTTTCATGATCTGCAGTGCATCATCCAAACGACGTCCTGTTGCTATGCCAAATGTGGCACATTTTCGGTTATTCCGTACAACCTCTATAAAACGCTTCAATCCGGTTGGGTTACCTAACAGGTTTTGATCCAGGTCTGTAAAGATTGCCCTGTCCCTGTATCGATATTTAACATGTCTGGGAGGTTTGGTGGGTATCCTTTGATGTGTATCCGGCATCGGCGTTATCAGCGAAAGATATTTTTTCGCATGGGCCTTCCATGAGTAGTGTTTGCGAACACCGGTGAGTCCGTTGTTGGCGAATTTTTGCCACAAATCATTGTCGTGCAGAATTTTCAGTAAGCTGCGCCGGATCGCCTTTTTATTCAGTGGATCGACCAATAGACCGTTTTTGCAATTACCGATGATATCCACTGGCCCGCCATTTTCCGTAGCAATCAATGGTAATCCGCTTGCTGCAGCCTCAAGCAGAGTCAAACCAAAGGGTTCCGTTAACGCCGGATTGACGAACACCCCTTTGGAGTCAGTTGCCAGCTGATAGATCTGTGGCACCTCCCTGGCTAGATGGCGTTTTGGAACTGCCACATGTCCATACAGATCAAAAAGGTCGATGGTCATCAGGATTTCAGTCATAACAGACTGGGGACCACTATCCATATCCCGGATGTCGTCACGATTACCGGCAACAATCACCAGATTTGCTGCATTCTGCAGTTGGGTCGATTCCCCGTAGACTTCCAGCAGGGTGAGAATATTCTTCCGTTCGTCAGCCCGGGAAAGGGCAAGAATAATTGGCTTTTCAGGATCTTGAAGAAACCTGGCCAGGGACTTTTTAAATGAGATTTTTTCCCCTGCTACAGGTGGATGAAATTTAGTCAGGTCGGTGCCAGGCGGTATGACCGCCATACTCTCCGGCTGATAGTAGTTATAGAGGCTGTACTGCTCTTCGATTTCATTGTGAGTACTGGTGATCACCAGGTCGGCGTTTGCCAGCACCTCCTCTTCAGCCTCGACCCGCCGTTCCATGTTATAACGAATGCCAATCTCTTTTCGAGTCAGCCCCTTGGCAAGTAGCTGTTGCTGTTTATCCCGACCCAGAGAGTGACCGGTATGCACTAATGGAATACCCAGCAGATGAGAAAGTCGCACACCGACATATCCAGCATCAGCATAATGGCTATGGACAATATCGGGCATGCGGGGCTGGGTCTTCAGCCAGTTGAGCAGATTATCCATGAAGCTGTCCAGATGATCCCACAGGATCTCCTTGGCAAGGTACCCTTCAGGCCCCGCGTCAACACGGACAATTCTTGCCTTGGGTGAGAGCAAGTCCAAAGGCTCAGCGTAGTCATCGCTGATCTCCGGATCTACGACCCTTCTGGTCACCAGATCAACACGACTGACCTCATCGCATTCAGCCAGGGCTCTGGCAAGATCCACAACATATTTGGTTTGGCCACCGGTATCTGCATCACGTCCCAATTCCAGATCGTGACTACGAATCAGCCCATGAACACTTATCAGACAGATATACATCGCATATTCTCCCCGGCACTGATGCATGAGACAGGAAATCCCGCTCAATCGGAATAATCGAAGATGGCAATGCTTGACCGCCTTGTATAGAGCGACTCTCCCCCAAAAAAGATATGAAATAGATACTTAATGTTAAAGGGTTGGGCGCTGAAACTATCAGTCAGGTAATCCATTTCACTGCAAGCATCAACAATATCTATATATTCAGGTGGCCCTAGATAACCTCAGAATAAGTCCGGGTCGAACAGATTGTCGATCAAAATGCTCCACTTCAAGGTGCAGATCACACCTAACAATTCGCTCTTTGCGAAGACCTGCAATGAAGAGAAGGTACATTTTTCACAACAAGATGTCGGCTCATGGCTTGTTCAGAGACTCCCTGGCAAGGTCGCCTGAGAATGTGCCGTGTCTAGGGATTAATAGTATCAGATTTATACTTACTAATCAGGCCATAGATATTCATGCAGCGAGCATGATATTCGCGGGCTATTTCACGACTGGGCCCAACTCAAATACGCCTTCGTCCATATTAAACAACAGACGCGTTTTTATCTGATCAAATTTCAGAATCGAGACACCCTGATGGTCCAGCTTGAACTCTTCAGCCTCTTCCCTGCTTTCCAGTGGAATCAACTCATGCCCCATGGGGCCTAAAATATCGGAGCCGATGACATAGTATGCGCTGTGTGCATCTATTCTCTGAAGACCGTAGTATTCAGTCACACCTATGCTTTCGATCTCACTCGTCTGATGATTCGGCGCCCATTTCGACAGATCCAGCAGATATTTAAAAAGATCCTTTGCGCCATCGAAATGGTGCGCGTGACCATCCTTGTAGACTACTGTTGCAATCCATTCAGGATATTTTGCAACGAACATCCCACATACCGGACAGGTATCCCTTGGGCCAGGATCAGGCTGATTCACACTCTCTGCAGCCAGGATATTCACTTGAAACAACAAACAGCAAAGTAGCAACGAACTAACGATCTTTTTCAAACCAAATAACATTCACACTTTCCGTTTATCAATTTTTCCAAAAGAGATGTTCCATTAACCCGGCAACATATGTGCCGGGTTAATGAGAGAGTGTTACCCTTTTTTCTGTTTCATCTTTTGCATCATCTTCTGACGGCGTTCAAGACGTTTTTTCCGAACCATCAGGGTATCCTTTGCCATCCCTATATACGCCTCACTCAGCGCTTCATCAAAACCTGCTATCTCACCGCCTTTAGCTGCCTGCACTGCTTTTGCAGCCTCAGCTGAAGAGAAAGCCATTTTGCTCCTGGTGGTCATCGTACCCTTCAACTTAGCCCCTAACAGATAACTTACGTCATCCACATTAACCATCGGCTTGATCTCTTTGTCTGCACCGAAGTCGGCTGCATAGATCGCTTTAGGACCACGATCGATATTTAACGAAAGGCTGATTGCCAGACAGTGAATTGAACAGGTGCCATCCACCAGGCCATCATCGTAGTGAACCAAATGTCTGCTATGGTGCCATTTAGTACGATCCATGCCGCAATAGGGACACTTGGAATACTTTTCAAGCTCATTTTCCAAGGGCTTATCGTCTGGCGTGTTCTTCGGGATAAACTGTAGTGGTGTACCATCTCCATCACAGGCACTATCCGATGCTTTCACCCATCCCTTTCCAGGCACCATCACACCAACGCCCTGTCCCGCTATCGCACCACCTGATAAGCCAGCCAATCCGGCCACAGATAACATCTTCAGCAGATTGCGACGTTCCTTATTACTCTCTTCACACATAGTCTACTTCTCCTTTTCTAAATTACCAATTGGCCAATCCCCGCATGATGTCGAAAAAAATCACACCTTCATACAGGGTCCAAAAGCCAAGCAACAAAACTACAAGACCGGCCATTTTAGCCAACCTACCTCTAAACACAGATCCGACATAAACTCCAGATAAGGTAACTACGACCATGGATGGCAATGTACCAGCACCGAAGCTCATCATGAGTAGTCCAGCCTGTAGCGGGTCTGCAGTGGATAGTGCTTTTACCGCTACAGAAAAAACCAAGCTGCATGGCACCAGGCCATTGAGTGTGCCTGCCGTCATCGCTGTTACCAGAGATGACGAGTTGCTCAGAGTGGCAACAGGAACAGCGACTACAGCAGGCTTTCCAGGGTTTATCTTCAACAAGGGTATACCGAGCATGTTCAAGCCGAGCAACAGGATCAACACCCCCGCCACAATCATCAGGATGCCTTGCGCTTTACCAACAATGCCACTCTGAACCAGTACCTGACCCACAAGGGCACCAGCCACCCCCAGCATGGTATAGACAGCGATACGCATACCATGAAATGCAAACAGTGAACTTATCCTGTATCTCGGAGCCTGGTTGATAAAAAATCCAGCATTGATACCACTGCACATACCGAGACAGTGAAAACTACCTAAAATACCTGTCATAAAGGCCAGACTGAGAGTAAATTCAGAGTTCACAGCAGCTCACTTACAAGTTGTTCAAAAAGCTCAGCTGATGACTCGCCGATGATACGGGTATGTAACCTGCCCTTCCTGTCGAGAAAAAATGTAGTGGGCAATCCAATGACGCCATAGTTGCGCGCTGTAGCGCCTTCATCGTCAAGTAGAACGCCATAACTGATTGCCAGCTTATCTATAAATGCGGCGGCAGTTTCACGATCCTGCCTGACATTCAATGCAAGTATCACCAATCCTTTATCTTTCAATTTTCTATAGACGGGCTCTATATCCTGCATCTCGCTTTCACAGAATGGACACCAATCTGCCCAGAAGCGAATCACCACCACCTTGCCGTCAAATTGATTGGGGTAGTGTTGCAGCTCACCATTCAGGTTTAATAGTTCAAATTCCGGCGTCTGCTTGCCTTTATCCAGCGCGGATGTATCCGCCTGACAGCCCAATAGACTGATCAGCATCAGCGCTACACCAAGAGTATCTTTTAGTTTCACCACCACACCTCAAGCATGGTTAGATTTGAGCGCCACACAGACCAAGCTGCTGTCAGGAAAAACTGCATAAAGAGTATGAGTGAGAGCCAGCTCAGCCTGGGAACCATCGTTGTTACGCTAGCCGTCAGACTTGGAATGCTCCTCCAAGGAGAGATCACTCCGACACTCAGTGATAGAGCCGCTGCCAGAAACAGGGGTATATAGAGAAAATACCCCATATAGTCATGCCCCTGCTTGAGAATACAAAAGGGACAGTGGTGGTGGGGATGCTCGTAGATATAGAGCGATATAAACGACACAATGGAGATCAATGAGACACAAAATGCTGCAAGCCCAGCCAACGAAAGTAACCAACCATTACGACCTTTCAAGGCAACCCAAAGCGCACTGAAAAGCACTAAAACCGATGACACTACCAAAGCAGGCATGGCCTTGCCTGGCGCTATAGCTGATATCTCTGCAGCCACCCCATCCGCTTCAGCGGAGAAGAGGGTTCCACAGCAGGAGGTGATCAGATTGGGGTCCATCTCACTAAAATGAAACCACTGTAGAATAAACTCTGTTATCGCCATCGGGACAGCAATCAATAGTAATCCATATTTATACCTGATAAGAGGATAGTCATATCCCCGATTATCGAGATAGTTTAAAGCTAGCCAGGCTGCAGCAAAAAAGAACATAGCAACCTTTAAAAACAGGGTTGGCCAACCCCAGGGATTAACATTAAGTACCCCAGTTGCACACATTGCCCCAACAAATTGTCCTGACATCGATTCAGCGTTATAGATAAACAGCAGTAGTGATAGAAACTCGAAGCTTAAGGCCCAAATCAACAGAGTCGATATCAGATAGGTGCGACGTTCAAGTATAAGTTGCTGTTCACTACCACTTTGAATATCCCAGAAACGGATTATCTGGATTGCGAAAGCCGCAGCAAAAATCAACATTATGGAGACTATTGCAGAAACCATAATCAACGCCATGATGGAAGAGTCGAATATCACTGCTTACACATCCTCAGACACCACACAGCCATCATGCAGTTCCACTAGCCGATCTATTACATTTGATTCAAATACCGCCGGATCATGACTGGAGATCAATACGCTCTTTCCCGCTTTACGGAGTTCATCGATCAGTCCCATGAACTCAGCTGAAAGTTGGCTATCGAGATTGGCTGTGGGTTCGTCAGCAATCAGTATTTGTGGTTCATTGATCAATGCCCGACATATGGCAACCCGTTGCGACTCACCACCAGACAACCACTCCACCAGGTTGTCAGATTTATTTGCAAGGGCGAATTGATCAAGCAGTCGATCAGCTCTGGCTTTTAAGCTTTTGTATGGCAAGCCCTGCGGATAGGCAGGCAACATTATATTTTCCAGTACACTCAACCCTGGGATCAGGTTAAAGCGCTGAAAGATAAAGCCGAAGGTATGTCGCCGAACTTCTGTCAAAAAACGTTCCGGCAGGCCGGATATAACACGCTCACCCAACTGAATTCGTCCACTGGTTGGACGTGAAAGACAACCGATCAACGACATCAATGTCGTTTTTCCTGATCCGCTGGCACCTTTCAAACAACTGACCTGGTTAGCTTCAAAGTGAGTGGTTATACCCTGTATGGCACAAAACTCATTTGCTTTACCCTGGTTAAAAACCTTGCGGACATCTGTGAGCTGAATCAACATAGATCTCTACCGCATAACCGCATCTGGATCAGTAATTGAGGTGCGCCATACCGGAATAATTGTCGCCAGGATATAGGGGAGCACAGTAAAAAAGAACAGGGTTGCCAGTTGCAGTCCATCTACGATCGGTGTCAGTTGGAATCGAGGATAAAGAACAGCCCAGCCCTTGAGCACAGATTCAAACAGACCGGCGGAAGCAAAAAATACATGGGCATAGGCAGCCAGATACCCTAAAAGAAAGGCCACCAGTGAGATGATTGCACCTTCCCAGAACTTCATGCGCATCACATCGCTGGTCTCCCAGCCTACTGCTTTGAGTATCCCAATCTCACGTCGTTCTTCTGCACTCAAGCCTGAGGCCTTATCCCAGGCGAAAATCACAAAAGCCAGAATAGACCCCATCAACAGAACAAAGATAACGCCCTGTCTCCAGGAAAATACACTATCGTAGGTTCGTAAGATCTCTTCTCTAAGGATTGGTCGACTATCCGGTAGCAACAGCACCAATTTCTCTGCAACTTTGCGTACCTCACGAGGATTTCTCACCGACAATACCAAATCGCTATAAAACCCCTCAGGGATATCAAATAGGCGACGGAACGCCAGTGGTGACATTAACAAAAGGTCAGTAGTGACCAGCTCTGACTTCCTGTCGAGCAGCTTGGAAACTTTAAAAGAGTAAGCCTCTCCAGATTGAGATCTCAGGGTGAGATAGTCACCCAACGATAAGCCTCTGGTACGGGCAATACCGGCACCGATAATAATCTCAGTTATCGGTAGTGACGCCTGACCAGCAGTCATGACGGTATAGTTTGCCTTAACGGCAGGGTCATAGTAGTAACCCCAAAGACGTCCACTCTTTTGTGTGACACCGCGCAGCTTTCCGATTTTTTGCAGATATTCTTCCGGCACCAAGGCATTTCGACCGGCCTGTAATCTTTGAACGATAATTTCGGGGGAGTTTTCCAGCATACTCACTGCCTCTTTACGCAAGGCATGAGTAAATAGCATTACCGAAGCAAGCATGAAGATAATCAGGGTATAGACTGTAAGCAGCGCAAAACTCTTACCCTTGTTTCTAACTAAAGTAGAGAGGGTATAGTCAATCAGATATTTGTGTTTACGTAGAAAAGAGATCACTGCAACAATCCCGAAGGGGGCGGTAGTATTGAACCGCTGGGAAAGTGCTCAATAGCACCTGGATGGTCTTGAAATGGTGAGTGAAGATCTGTCTGTGTTGGATGACGTGTATAGCGTGCCTCAGTAAATAGCGCCAGATCGGTTAAACCCAGCTCTCTCACCAGGTTTCCAGCTTGCACCACTGCAACAGGAGTCTGCCTCTGTTGAAAGCAACTCACAAATATCGTGGAAAAAAAGCCTGCCAGCATAACCAACAGACAGACAAGAAAGGTGTTGGATCTTCTCATTAATCGCTTAAGTCATCTATAAACCCTGCGAGTCTATCTGAGCCGATCTTCCAGTCTCATTGACATGAATCATTTATTGAACTTTTATAAAATTTTTGCGTTATATGACCCATTTTGTAACGTACAGATTGTGGGATATGGCCTGTTTTCCGTTTTTTGCTAGGAACTATCTCGACAGTGTCAAACCAATGCTGCCAGGTAGTAGCCACTCAACTTTATGCTGAAGGTGGGCAAATGCCCCCTGCTTAGGAGGGATTACTGTGTAAGGTTAAGGGCATTTTTTCAGTACTAAAGCAACACCCGTAGAGATATGAAATTTGTATTAAGTCGATTATCATCACCTTTTTGGTGGGGCATGGCCCCACCCTACCCTCTGCATCTTTTTAATTTCCAGCAGTTGACTTTGAAGTTGAAAGTCTATTGATTTGATTTAATTAGACGATCGGTCTATTATTTCGCTATGTCTCCAGTTTCTGCAATAAAACGTGGTCGAGGCAGACCGCCAAAGGATCAGTCTCTATTCAGTGAAGCAAAAGCTGAACTGATACGTGCTGGCATGGAAATCCTCACTGAAAAGGGATTTTCCGCTACGGGTATTGATGAGATCCTGCGAAGTGTCGGCGTGCCGAAAGGCTCCTTCTACCACTATTTCAAAAACAAGGATGCCTTTGGCTCAGAACTGATTCAGAACTATACAAAATTCTTTGAACACAAATTGACTAAATATTTGAGTGACGAAAAGCTCCCTCCCCTGAAACGCCTTGAAGCCTTCATGAATGACGCAATCGAAGGCATGTCACGATACGAGTTCAAACGGGGTTGTCTTGTCGGCAATCTTGGCCAGGAGATGGGTAGCTTACCAGAGCCATTCCGTATTCAATTGATAGCTGCATTGGAGAGTTGGCAAAATCAGGTTGAACTATGCCTTGAGCAAGCCAAAGCCATGAAGCAGATTCCAACTGCAATAAATTGCAAAGAGACCGCCTATATCTTCTGGACCGGGTGGGAAGGTGCAGTACTTAGATCAAAACTTGAGCGTAATCCGTCCGCACTACACAGCTTCTCAAAGTTTTTCATAGGCAGCCTTAAACCTTAGATTTTTTTACATTTTATTAGACGATCGGTCTATTTTGAGGAATATGAACATGTTTAAAGGCATCTTGATTGATAAGCAAGACGATAAATACAACGTCGACATTACAGAGATTGATGAATCCTCACTCCCTGAAGGTAATGTTACTGTTGATGTTCAATACTCATCTATCAACTACAAAGACGCATTGGCAATTACCGGCGCCTCTCCTGTTGTTCGCCGTTTCCCGATGGTGCCTGGAATTGATCTGGTTGGTAGTGTTACCCACTCATCCCACGCCGATTACAGTAGTGGTGATTTAGTTGTCTTAAACGGTTGGGGTGTTGGAGAAGTTCATTGGGGAGGGCTCGCCCAAAAGGCCAGATTGAATGGTGACTGGTTGGTTCACCTCCCAACCTCATTAGAACCCAAGCAGGCAATGGCAATAGGAACTGCAGGTTATACCGCAATGTTATCTATCCTTGCACTTGAGGGTAACGGCGTCACACCAGACAAAGGAGAGATACTTGTAACAGGTGCATCAGGCGGTGTTGGTAGTGTTGCGATTGCGGTGCTTTCAAAACTTGGCTACAAGGTGGTTGCACTGAGCGGAAAGCATGAAGAAGAGGCTGAATTCCTGACTAATTTAGGCGCTTCTGAAATTATCCCAAGTGAAGAACTTTCAAAACCAGGTAGACCACTGGCTAAGGAGCGCTGGGCAGGAGTCGTTGACGTGGTGGGATCTCACGTACTTGCTAACGCATGTGCTTCTACAAAATATGGCGGTGTGGTAACAGCATGTGGCCTTGCAGGTGGAATGGATTTTCCGGCAAGTGTTGCGCCATTCATTTTAAGAGGCGTGTCACTGATTGGTATTGATAGCGTTATGTGTCCGAAAGCAGTTAGACAGGATGCATGGAACCGCCTTGAAAAAGACCTGGATCTGTCAAAGCTTAGTAGAATAGCTGATGAAATCGCTTTATCCGATGTCATCGACACAGCAAATGATCTGTTAGCCAGAAAAATAAGAGGCCGACGCATCGTTAATGTTAATAGATAGCGTTCGTTTCAGCTGGACATGGTGCGGCAGGGCCGCACCCTACAGGTGAATTTATTTCGGGAGTCATCACGATTCAGTTTCGCCCCTCCGGCGAGTCACCTTCCTCGTTGAATACGGCAACCCGTAGCCTGGATGAAGTGCAACGGAATCCGGGAGAACAGTACACCAAACTTCCCGGATTCCGCTTCGCTTCATCCAGGCTACCTTGCTGTTCGATCTCATGGAGACAGCAGTCGTATCGTTGATGTAATAGATAGCCAGTTTCAATCCAGTAATATATCAAGAATTACAAAAGGGCCATCCAGATACTCCTTATTAAAATCAAAGTGTTTGCACAGTGCGAGCATTGGCTTGTTATCCTTCATCACATAACCCCGAAGTTTGTGAAGACCATTATCTTTAGCAGACTCGATGAGTTTTGTTAGTAATTGATACCCAACTCCTTGGCCTTGATACCCATCCACAACAGTAATGGCAAACTCTGCAACCTTCTCCTCTTTTGGAAGTTTCATATAGCGGCCCAGACCAAGGCCTATCTCTTTTCCTTCCGCTATTCTGTATGCGCACCAGGCAACACGATCTTTGCCATCCAGATCGGTTAAATAATCAAGTTGCTTATTTGTTAATCGGTTAATTGGGGCAGCAAATCGAGTCATACGTGAATGGCTGGATAAACTTTTAAAGGCAGTTGCAATCTGATCTTTGAGGAAGGCAGACGTATGCTTTGTATCAGGCTCAACACACAACTGAATCAGATAACTTGTACCGTTTTTCATCTGATATTTTAATGAGGTGTCTGTATCACTCATTATTCAACAGTCTTGTCGCTGACTGGCGACAACTTTTCAAGAGGTTTTCAACTAATTTTGGATCATTAACCGCTCGGCTGAGCGCTACACCACCGATCATCATTGCAGTTAATGCATAAAACTCATCACTCTGCTTCTCTTTACCATAATCAGTATAGCGACTGATAAAACGATTCATATTTTTGTAGATTCGGGTATAGGTATCACGAACATCCGGCTCTCTGGTTGCAACATCGGTGACCAGGAAAGCCAGTGGACAGGGCATCTCCCCGCCTTGCAGATGATTCAGGTCCAGATAACTATCCAGCACCTCCTGAAACCACTCTTTTCCTGGTTTATCGCTACTTAGATGCGCTGTAAACCGCCCATTTTTAGCCGCATAAGTCATCGCTTTGTCATAGAGTTCACTCTTACTGCTAAAGTGGGCATAAAACGCGCCGTGGGTCATACCTGCATCGTGCATAATCTCATTGATACCTGTCTGTTCATAGCCTTGATGAAGAAAACAACGGGCGGCACTCTCAAGGATGCGTTTTCGACTCTGCTTTTTATGCTTGGCTGAATAGGGCATTGATATTATCCATTTAGGGCCTGTTAACACTAATCGAATCGGCCCTGCTAAGACTATTTTTTCGTCCAGCAAAGCAGAATAAGCGAAGTGTAGTCATTCTACATGAGCAAATGATAACGCCGCTGGGCGGAAAAATAGCCTTCGGAGTTTCAGGCATCGCCGGGTTAATAAAACTAACATATCAGAATAATATTATCTTGATCATATTAAATTATTCGATACCCTCCCAATCCAGGGCCTGTAAGCACTAATACAACTACTCAGGCAATCACTTTCTGCCCAATTGAACTCAGTAACCTCTAGATACCGGGGATCTATTCACTATGAACCAATCACTTATTCTTTTACCATTAATTACGCTTGTACTGATTACCGGTGGCATCGGAATCGCCACCCTTGTTGCGCGCTATAAGGCGGTTAGGGAGGGAGCCCTGTCTATTGCATATTTCAAATATAATCGTGGCGGTAAACCACCTGAATATCTGCTGAAGATCAGCCAACATTTCCATAACCTGCTGGAAACACCTCCCCTCTTCTACCTCTCTTTGGTAGTTATTCTTATCCTGGAAAAAGTGGATGCAATCTACCTTGGGTTGGGCTGGCTCTATGTCGCTTCACGTATAGCACATGCCTGGATTCATATCAGCTCCAATAACATTCTCCACCGCAAGAATGCTTTTATCCTCAGTTATATATTGATATTTTCTATTTGGATTCGTTTGTTGATAGAGTTGATTGCGGCTTAACATAGCGCAACATCAAAGATGTTCCAATTAACAGCTCCACTGACTAACCCGTCGTAGCGGAATTTACCTCTTTAGAGTTGACCTCAGGCAGGCCGAAGGAGAGCGCTGCAGCCATCAATACAAGAGCTGCTGACCACCAAAGACACCCTTCCAATCCATACGTCTGGTAGATCAGACCAGAAAGTACAGTGCCAAGCAGGCGTCCACCTGCATTCGCCATGTAGTAGAAGCCAACATTCATGGAGACCTTATCATGATCTGAATAGGCCAGAATGAGGTAAGAGTGAACTGCAGAATTGATTGCGAAAATTACTCCGAACAGAATCAAGCCAAACACCAGCACCTGCTCGGCGGGCCAGCCCAAATGGAGCGTAAAGGCGATACCCCCTGGAAACAGGGCCAACACAAAAGCCCAGAATCTAGCTGTTCCCCCACCAGGCCCCTTTCCGTGGTGACTACGACCTAAAAGTTTTGGAACACTGGCCTGTACCAGACCGTAACCAATGATCCATAGAGCTAGAAAACCACCAACCTGTGTAAAGCTCCAACCTAAAACCTCATAGAGGAAGACCGGTAACCCAACCACAAACCAAACATCTCTCGAACCAAACAGAAAAAAGCGAGCTGCTGACAACCAGTTTATTGCAGATACGCGAGAGAAGACCTGAGAAAACTTGGGTTTCGATTTCATCTTACCCAAGCCGGATGGCAGCAGCACCGCAGTCACAATCAAAACCAGAAACAGTAGCCCGGCCAAGATGGCAAGCGCACCTCGAAACCCAATCAGCTCAAGCAGCGCGGCACCGATAAAATAACCCCCGCCTTTTAGGGCGTTTTTTGAGCCAGTGAGTATCGCAACCCATCTAAACAGTTTTGATTCACCACCACCCCGTACCATGGTCTTAACTGACGCCTTGGCAGACATCTTGTTCAAGTCCTTGGCAATTCCCGAGAGGGCCTGTGCCAGCATCACATATATTACAGACAACCAGGCATCAGGTACCGTAAGTGCCAATAGTGCAATCACCTGCATTCCCATACCGATGTGCATGGTAAGGTTAAGGCCGATTCGTGCACCTAACCACCCACCAACCAGGTTGGTGACAATGCCGAAAAATTCATAAAACAGAAACAGCATTGCCACTTCAAACGGGGAGTAACCGAGAAGATGAAAGTAGAGTACGACCAGCATTCGGATCGCACCATCGGTAATAGTGAAGGCCCAATAGCCCCCAGTTACCAATAGGTAGTTACGCAGTCCCTGTTCCATATTTAGAGTGCAGCCGTAACTTTCCTGGCAATATCGATCAACCGGTTTACATAGCCCCACTCATTGTCATACCAGGCATAGATCTTCACTTGCCGTTCATCGATCACCAGTGTAGAGGGTGCATCCACAATCGATGAACGTGGATCATTAACATAGTCCACAGAGACAAGTGGGCGTTCTTCATATCCAAGTATGCCTTTCAACTCCCCCTCGGAAGCTTCACGGAAATAACCATTCACCTCTTCTGCTGTGACAGGCCTTGATGCCTCGAAGACAAAGTCAGTGAGGGAGCCATTCAATAGGGGCACCCGTACCGCATGGCCATCCAATCTGCCCTCCAGTTGCGGGAAGATCTTGGTGATCGCCTTAGCGGAACCTGTTGTGGTGGGAATCAGAGATTGACCACAGGCACGGGCACGCCTTAGATCCTTATGCCCCTTATCCACTATGGTCTGGGTATTGGTAATATCGTGAATGGTCGTCATACAGCCATGTACTATGCCGATCTTCTCATGCAGCACTTTCACCACTGGCGCAAGACAGTTGGTAGTACAGGAGGCCGCAGTAATCAAATGATGCACTGCAGGGTCATAAAGATCGTCGTTGATTCCATATACGATATTCAATGCTCCTTCCGTGGGTGCGGCAACGATGACTTTCTTTACACCTTGGTCGAAATAGGCCTGAAGGGTGTCGGGTTTCTTATGGTGCTTACCGGTTGCCTCAATGACAATGTCACAACCAGACCAGTCAGTTTCCTCAATGGGCTTATTGGATGTGTAACTCAGCGTAGCACCATCAACACTCACACCCTCTCCCCCCCCCTGGCAGGGTCGATCCCATGTGCCATGAACTGAATCAAACTGTAGTAGATGGGCTGAACATACGGCATCAGCAGCAATTTCATTGATTTGACAGAACTCCAGCTCCGTCTCGCCCCACCCCACTCTCAAGGCCAGCCGCCCCATACGGCCAAAGCCATTGATACCAATACGTGCTTTCAAGATAGTCCCCAATACAGTGATGATTGTGATTGAATCCTGAGTAATCACCAATAGTTGCAGTGCTCAGAACACAATATCGTATCTGTTTATTTTGCAGCGAAATTATTACAGTAACCTTACAAAGCTACTACTTTACCAATTATTGACCAGTTTCCGTCATCTGTCCTAGTTTTTTGTCTAGCGAGTATAGTCATACAAATACCCACAATCTAACCTACAATAGATAGCGTGCTGCAACATAACAATCATCCCCAACGCTATCGATATATCGGCGATCTGTCTGGTGCTTTTGCCGATCTTGGCACCTTTCTCCCTATCGTCATAGCTGTGTTGGCCCTACAGAAGGTAGACCCATCGGGACTATTTATCGGTTTTGGTATTTTTGCCCTGGCGGTTGCTGCTATCTATCGACGGCCGATACCGATACAACCCATGAAAGTTGTCGCAGCAGTGGTCATCACCCAAGGCCTTGATGCACAGACCATCGCTGCAACAGGTTTTCTATTGGGGTTAACCGTTATAGTGCTCTCTCTCTCCGGTGCGCTCGATCTGCTTGCTCGCAAGATACCTTCCTCGGTTCTCTCTGGTATTCAACTGGGTGTAGGCCTCATGTTGGCCTGGGCAGGTGTGGGACTGATTGTCGAACAGCCCATAGTCGGTATAGTAACCACAGCAGCACTGTTTATGCTTCTCGCTACGCCTTTGAATCCATTCGCTGCAATACTGGTTGTCACCTCTGCTTGCCTCTGGACATTAGCCAATCAACAGAACACACTTCCGGAGATCAACTACGGACTGCACATGCCACAATGGGTCGGTTTTGGTTGGCAGGAGCTATGGTCATCCACACAATCAATCCTGCTGCCTCAAATCAGTTTAACCTTAACCAATGCCATCATTGCCACCTCAGCCATCGCTGCTCACTACTTCCCTGATGACAAGCATCGCATAACTCCAGCTCGACTGGGTCTCACTACTGGTTTTTTGAATATGCTACTGGCACCACTCGGTGGTTTCCCAATGTGCCATGGTGCGGGAGGACTGGTAGTTCAACACCGATTCGGCGCACGTAGCTGGCTCGCCCCAACCCTGTTTGGTTTCTGCATGCTCTGCATGGGAATCTTTCTGGGTAAGGATGCAATGAAACTGCTGTTACTCATCCCTCTCTCAGCAGTTGGCGCGCTTTTACTCTATGCCGGCTTTGAACTTGCATGGAGCAAAACCTTGGTTAAGTCATCCCCCATGGAGTTGAGTATCATAGCAATAACAGGTATCTGCTGTGTAGTTTTCAATGTTGCTGCTGGCCTGTTAATTGGCTGGCTCTGTCATGCCTTGAGTTCGAAACTGACTTCCTCGGGACAGTAACCATTACTCTCATCCAGATATATTTTCAGCACACTGGACCACAAATTCATACAAGTAAATAGTTCACAACAAAGAGAATTAATTGTTACAAGATCATTTACCTTCTGCTTTTAGAATAAGAGATGCAAGCAGTATAAAAGCACCAATGCGGTAGAAGTCTTTGTCTATCCGAAGAAGTTATTAAAAAGCAGATATATCAAAGTATTTGCCAGTAGAAAATACCGCAATAAAACTGAAGGATCAATCTTTAACACGGAGCATGGATATGAAAAAGTTACATCGTTATTTTTTTTGGAATGCTCTTGTTGCTGTCTTGATTTTTCCTGTCATCACTTCTGCTGATCCTGTAGTCTATGTTGGATCTAATAGTGTGATTGGATTTGATGGTATCGAGAGAAACATTTCAGTTACTATGACATTTGAGGATATTTTCGACAGGCACAGTGGTACCCCACCACCTGGCTTTAATTATCATGATAGTTTTGGTCATTTTGATATATACACTTATCTTGTAGAAGTAGAAGGTATAGGAATTTTCGCCGGTAGCAATGGCCGACTCAATATTTGGCTCGACCAAACACCCGATGAACAGCATTTCTATACAGAAGAGCTTGAAGTTTTAGAAAACCATAGTCTGATGCAGTTTTATGATGGCAGTGGCAACCCTTACGATTGGTCACCCTGGATGGGAGTGACTCCCGATTATGAGTTACCTGATGAACTGGTTATAGTGCGCCTGAATGTCTCTGCAGAATATGCATTCGATTTAGGCAATGAGATTCACTTAAGGCCACTTAAATGCGATTGTGAACACAAACGAGATCGTAAACACCAAAAAGGTGACAAACATAAATGCAGGCGCGGTGAAAAGTTAGAATCTAAGCGTTAACTTAGAACAACTCGTTACTGTAAATTGCTGGGCAGTAGTGACTAGTGGGTCGCTCGGTAATTTCGGTAACCCTCAGCCGCACCAGAAGGGTTGGTTTCATGAGAAGCCGATTATATTCACCGACACCTAAAGACGGAAGCTCTCTTTTAACCTGATCATTATGTAGATTTCGTCTTAGCTGGACATGGTGCGGCAGGGCCGCACCCTACAGCACGATCCTTCGCCATAATAGAGGCATTAAGATCCTCTAGCTTGAGGTAGAGGGGTGTTACTTTCTTTATTATTCCGATGTTTTTATAAAACCATCAGGCGAATAGAAATGCGTTAGCGTAGGGTGCGGCCCTGCCGCACCAGAAGGGTTGAAATCACTGAGACTCCGGTTATATCCACCGACACCTAAAGACGGAAGCTCTCTTTTAACCTGATCATTATGTAGATTTCGTCTTAGCTGGACATGGTGCGGCAGGGCCGCACCCTACAGCACGATCCTTCGCCAATATAGAGGCATTAAGACCCTCTTCAGCATCAGGTTTAGGGGTGTTACTTTCTTTACTAATCTGATGTTTTTATTTAACCATCAGGCGAATAGAAGTACGGTGGCGTAGGGTGCGGCCCTGCCGCACCAGAAGGGTTGGATTCATGAGATTCCGGTTATATCCATCAATGTCTAAAGACAGACTCTCTCTTAACCTGATCATTATGTAGCATTCCTTATAGCTGGACATGGTGCGGCAGGGCCGCACCCTACAGCACGATCTTTGCCAAAACATAGGCATTAAGACTCTTTCCAGCTTGAGGTAGAGGGGTGTTACTTTCTTTACTAATCTGATGTTTTTTATTTATCCATCAAGCGAATAGAAATGCGTTAGCGTAGGGTGCGGCCCTGCCGCACCAGAAGGGTTGGATTCATGAGAAGCCGATTATATTCACCGACACCTAAAGACGAAAGCTCTCTTTTAACCTGATCATTATGTAGATTTCGTCTTAGCTGGACATGGTGCAGCAGGGCCGCACCCTACTGCACGATTCTTTACTCCAGAACTATCATTATCTCACCTTTCACGCAAAAGGGAGAGGCGCGATGCTCTACCATCCAAACTGCCTATCTGATAATTGGTTTTTTTTCAGCCTGCTATCCTGTGATGGGTACTATTTCTCATCTCTTATCTCTCGCTTGACAAGAGAACTTAACTAAAACTAACTCATTAATCCGAGCTTGCATTCAAACCGTCGATCAGAACGTCTATCCCATCAGCGACCTCTTTGATTTTTAGACTTATTGAAATATTCCGTAAAAATTGCAGATGCTCATCAACAGACCTAAACTGCCTGGGTGAAGCTGCAACCTTCCGAATCTCCTGATAGCGTTTACAAATATGAACTGCCCTGCTCTTGAGCTGGCCCTGACATATAGCATCAAGCAGATTGAAATCGTTCTCAGAGATGGCATCCCAGAATCGCTCATGGTCAAGAGCGATCTCTCCGATCTCTACTTTCGATTTCAACTCAGCAAGCAGGTCATGGAAATCATCCTCCTCTTTCGCGTTTGCCTTGGTTACCTGTTTCAGCAACCAACGAACCAACAACCAATGGTTGAGTGGATAGGGGTAGACTTCGCCGTGATCCCGACGCTTTTTCTCATAGGCTGCTCTGTAGCAATCACCCATTAAGGCCAAGCTCTTTTTCAACTTTGTAATTTCCTTACGCTCAACCATCGCACGCCGTTTATACATGCTACCTTTAAGCGCCAGACGCTCAACAGTTTCACCAAAATTGGTATTGAGTTGATTGATACGGGTTGCAGACTGCCTGATCAAACCTCTCGACTTGGATTGCACTTTTCGCTTTTCAGTTGCACTGATATCTGTTGATTGTTCTACACGCTCATACAGGTCCACAGCATGGCGTGCCTCGAAATTACTGAGCTGTTCCGCACAGCGAATAGAGGCATATGCAGGGTCGCCTGAGAGTGCCTTCTCATAGGCATCAATCGCTTTATCGAAGCAGTCGAGTTCTCCCCAGGCTCGACCCAGGGCCTCTTGTAGACGACTGTCGTGCAGCCACTTGTGCGGCACTTCATCGCTCAGTGATTGTACCCAGAGCTTCAACCCGTTCACCTCCGATAAGGAGGCAGTCTTGGCCCGCTCGGTAATGTTGTTGATCTCTGCTTGATACTCAGAAAGTGAAACATACTTACAACTGCCACCGCTATCACCCCTACGAGATTTACTCTCCATGACCAGGGTATAGCCTGGATCCCCATAACACTGATAGGCACCCCAGGTATTAAAACGTGGATGATCCTTATAGGTTGTCTGCCGCGCCATCTTAACCGCGTCGCCAAAGCTGGCACCGGAGAGAAACTCCTCATAGAACTTTTCAGCAAAGGTGACTGCGGCTTCGTCGTTGACAGCCCAACCAGCAGCGATCACTGCACGCACGCCCTGACGGATCAACTGGGTGGCAAGATTGGATGCCAACTCATGGCGACGATAGCGGTTGTCTTTGTTCTCTGCACGGGTACTTCCGAGATGACAGCAGTTGATGAAGACAAATGAGGGAGTAGCCGGCATCTGTCTCAGTTCAATCGGTGTCAGAACATGATTCCTGCCGATGACCATCCCTGTGACTTTTGAGTTTTCATCACCCTTCGTCAGTTCGTAATCCACAACACCGTGGCCTGCCAGATGCAGGATCTGATATTCATCGGTCATCAGCGCGCAAAGAATCTCACTGCCACTACTGTTTATCATCGGCTCAGTACTGCTGCTATAACCATAATCTTTCAGCAATCGATAAACAGCATTCGCTTCATCCTGTGCTCCGATCAATTCAACAAAACCCTCATCATCTACATTTGGGTCGCCGATCACCAAGGCAGCACGATTATCACAAATCTTGGTACTGACCTGTTCCGATGAGACAAGCTGGCGAATCAAACCCGATTTATTAGCAAGAGGTTCATTACCATCCTGTCCTGCGTATTCCAGCAGTTCCCAGGGATAACCGGCAGAGTCATTATCTACCATCAGCACCATGTCCTGGTTGTGCCGGGCATGGTCTTTGAACTCAGCCGGTACCAGCAGTTCGAACAGGGCACGACCGACACAGTTCGCCGAAGAGGTGTCACTGGTTGCCTCTTTCAGGAAGGGCACCACCGACTGTTTCTGTATCGGCTGGGTAGTCATCTCGGCCCGACTTCCACGGGAGGTCAAAGCGGTGAACTTAAGGCCACCCTCTTTAGTGCCTTCGATACGCAGACGCTGCCACCACTCAGGGTCTTCTCGATAGTAGACCCGTGTACGGCCTCCATCCCCCCGCTTCACCACCGGTTCAATCTCGATGTGTTGCTTGAACTCGGGATTATGGTCAACAATGCGGCGTAGGGTATGAACCATATCCACTGCCGTATCTTCGTAAAGTTCGATGAAGGTAAGTGCAGCTACCGTGTTGTCCAGGTTGCCGGCAGCCCCGGCAAGCAGACGATTGGCCTGCAGTAGTGCCCGCAGCAGGGCCATGATGGCATCCTCAGGGGCTATGCCTCCAGCACCGGTTCCAATTAACAGGGATGACATCTCAATACCCTGCTCACCTATATCGCCCCGCTCTGTAGAGTTGACCACATACCTTAGAACCGCTTCGCGAAATGTGTCTGTCAGTTCGCCAGGAGTCAGGGAACCGACTTCCCCAAGACCAACGATCAGGGCACCGGGAAACTTATGGTCCTCGAGATTGAGCAACACCTCATGGCTACACAGTGGGCCGGGATACAGGCCGAGCTGCAGACGTTTGCTGAGGCGACCGTTGAGACGACTATCCAGGGCAGCCTCCGCACTGACGATGGTATCACCCTGGTAGTGACCAACGGCAATCGGCGATTTGGCAAAACATAAATTGCCGTGGACAACGCTGATTCTGGGTACTCTTTCCAGCACCTCTTTCGGTCGATAGGTCTCGAAACGCCGCCCCATGGTTGCTGCCTGAATATGATTTTCGCTGGGATAAAAATCGATCGAATCCGGCGCCATCTCCCGATATTGCTCATCGGCTGATCTACTGACAGGCGGTTTTGTTGAGAGTTCTCTTGTCTCCCCTGTTTCGAGGATATCAAGTATTCCGCGATAGGCAGGTTGATGGTCGGGAATATCGCCATGTACCGCATCGACAAACCAGTGTTTGATACCTTGGGGTATCCCGCTCTCCCAGGTTACCTGGCCATCACCTTTACGTGTGGAGAGGATGCGTATTTTTTTCTTTCCATGCCTTTCGACAATCTCATGGCCTACTGGCGTCTCTTCAGCACGACCGGCTATATAAAAAACCTGCCCCGACTCAAGACCGCTGTTTTTCACCGCTTCCCAGGTTTTTTGTGCATCCTTTAAATGCCTGGAATCTGGTCGATTCCATCCATTGCCGAGCACCTCCTTATATCTATCCCAGATATCCTCAGCAGGTAGCTGGTGATTTTCATTCACTGGTAGCAGTTCGAGTATGCCTTCAAATTGGCTGATCAACTCGAGTAACTCGTTCTGGTTATGCTTCAGATCTGCAGCTGCCAATGTCCGGATCAGACGATCCTGGCCTGCCAGAATTCTTGGAATTGAGAAGGAGCCACGATTGGGCGTGCCCAACATCAGCACCCTCGACCCTTCTCGTCCACGCATAAGATCCCAGACACGACTATTTGAAGCGGCCATACCACGAAAGACCAATCCCCCCATCGAATGGGCAACGATCCTTACCGGTTGATCGGATCGGCTCAGTTGCTTATCAACCTCCGCAGCAAGCAACTCACCATTTTTCAACACAGAGAGCCGCCAGTCATAATCGAAAGGGATTACCTCATGAGTATCTGAAAGAAATTCAACCAATTTGGCATAGGTGCCGGCAATCAGCCCGTCAGGCTCAATACCTCTTCCACCACGCTGCAACCGTTTGAAACGGCCACGCATGAGATCGAAGGGATCGATCCAGATCCTATTGCCCTGCTTTGCCAGGTGGCTCCCGCTAATGCCTGGCAAGACGAAGACCACAGGCACTTCTCCCGAGCGTTTATCCCTTGGTAAAGAACGGGCGATAACCCTGGGCACCTGCTCCCTTAAAACAAAACCTGATGGAGGTGATTGCGTTCCGCTCAAGGCATTCAATAATCCCTTACGACTGCGGCTGTTGGTAAAGTAGCAAAAATGATTGACCTCTTTTCCAGACTCAGGCATCACAGGAACCTGTCGAACACGGCGAGCACCCCCATCCATGGATGGCGTATTTACAACCAGGTCGTGCTCACTCTCATAGAACTGATCCAGAAAAAAGAGTGCGATCTTCTTGAAGATGCCAGTGGCTTCTATGTCGCCCTCGATAACCGTTAATGGTGCCTCACTGCTCACTGACGTGGCGTTGAGCAGCGCGATCAGGGGTGATCCCGGCATCTGAGCCTCAAGGCCAGGCAGGCTTTCAGGACGAGTACGCTCCTTGGCAACTGCCAAGGTGAAAACCTTGAAAAAATCGTAGATCCTACTCACCTTGAGGGCTGGGATATAACCGATCACATTCAGCAGCCCGGAGAGATAGATATCGAGTTTGCCGCTGGCCAGAGTTGTGCCGCGAGCGGGACAACCGACGCGAACGAATTGCTTTATCTGCGGCTGCTTCTCGATCAACAGAGTGTTGAGTCGTTGCAGTTGCTCCCGGTGGCGCTTGTAGTCGTTCTCCACCTCATCTGGCAGTAGATCAGCAAGCCCTGTAAGGTGATGGGTGGTAAACAGCTCTATCTCTTCTTTGGAAAAAGGTTCCTGATTCTCGCTCAACTGACCACGACAAAGCAGCTCACCGACCAGACCTCCTCGGGAGTGGCTGACGATATGGAGTTTGACCCCAGCCGGTATCGCCTCCATGACCTGCAGCGCATTGTCTATGGGGCTCTCGGTCAAAGTACGGTGCTGCAGGGCCAAAATATTCCCTTTGTAACGTCTGCGTAACTCACCCCAAAGGTTATCCTCATCAAGCTTCCAGAGTTCAGAGAAACTTCCCTCAACACTCGAGCCTGTTCCATGCAGGAATAGAAGAATCTCTCGCGACAGATCAAGTTCATCTATCTTGACCGGTTCGAGCTTAACCGCTTGCTCACTATTTGATTGCTGATCCTTTAAACAGACAAGAGCACTATCTCCGACAAGTTTCTGCTCCAGCCACTCAGCTACCTTGCGTGCTGTTAAGGATGCAGCCTTACCAGTTACATGGTCGATCAGAGCAGCTTTGACATCGAGCAGTTTCAGACTCTCAACTAACAGTCCATCCTCACCTCTGCTGCGTTGGTTTGTTATGGTCAGTTTTTTCGGAAGCTCAACATCTGATGCACCCACACTGCGCATGCGCTCTTGTGGAAGAATTTCGTCACACAATCTTCCAACCGAGGTATAGAGCTGAATACCACCTTCCAGTTTGAGTTGTACGACATCATCATCTTTCGCTGTTAAAGTAACAGTCTCTGATGCACCAGCTCTATCCCTTGTGAGATCGACTGAAGACCCTTCACGAACCTCTACTTTTAGAAGATCAGAAAAATCGTGTTGGTGGTTTAGAGGCAGTTGATCGTCAGCTTTCCGGCCACTGACATTGATCCTTCTTTTTATATCTTTTTTAGCCATTTTATAATTATCCTCTCTAGCATCTCATCGCAGAACAATTTTCCCAAGAAATAGTCGGATACTGATAGACCACCTGACGAGAAGACCCTCATTTCTCTACTTACTATTAACCTTGAATACAGGAATTATGGATAACAATGTAGCCTGGATGGAGTGCAACGGAATCCGGGAGAACAGTGCGCCATTCTTCCTGGATTCCGTTGCACTCCATCCAGACTACGAACTCTCTTTCGACACACCCGATACATATCTTTCTCGATTGTTATGAAGCAAGAAAATTGGCGATATGTTCCGACATTTCAGGTGTCCTGAGATAGCCATATGACTTATGGTGATTGTGACTCTTTTTGCCGGGTCCGATGTAATCGTTGGCTACCAGATCGTCAGATACCTCGATACCAACAGCATTGGCAGCGAAGTCACCGTTGAGAAAAATATCCGCTGCAACCGGATCCTTCTTGTCAGCAAAATTCTTCCAGCTTGTTTTAACCACTGAGGGTGTACGCACTTCTGCATCATAAGTACGTTCATTGATAATTTTTGTTTTCACATGGGGCAACCCAAGGGGTGAGCCTATTGTGACAAAATGGGAGAGTTCAAAGTCAGGCTTAGCTCTGCCCAAATCACGTAAGGCATCATAGGAGATGATAGTACCCATTGAGTGGGAAATGAGCATGATGGAACTACCCTCAAGAGGAATCAGACAATCCAATAACTCCTTACGTAGCACTTCCTGGGTAGGCTTATGGTTGTTATTCCGGTCAAGAATCTTTCGGTTGTCGTAGTAGAAATCGAGATCTTTAAGTAGACGACCGATTAGATAATCGGCTACAGACTCCAAACCCACACTATTTTTAAGCGTATCAGCCGCATCACCGATTATGTCAAATAGACCGGCCCTGGCTTTATCTAAAAAGCTATCTTTATATTTTCTCAGGGTGCCATCAGCTGCCTCTACATAAGGCTCGTCATTGAAGAGTTTATCGAAAGAGAAGTTCTTATCATCATGCAGCGGATTCTTGTAGAGCAGATCTGCCCAATGGACCATGTGAAACTCATAATTGGCAGAGTCGATGTCTGAGTTCCGTTTCAGCCCCTCCCTGATTGAGGCGTCCCACCAGCTCTCCAATACTCTCTTTTCTGGCTTATTTGCTAACCCATGAATTCCTACGATCACCTTTGCCATTACATCTCCTCCTGTTCCATTTTTATGGCCTTCATTACCAGGAAATAATCAGATACTGGTAGATCACCTGAGGGAAATATCCCCATTTTAATAGTTAAAGAATAGACATATATCAGAAAATTAGAAGTCTACTATTACCTTGACTATTGAAAATATTTTCTGCTATAGCCTGTAATTAAAGACGAACATATTGCAGCCAGCTGAAAATAGCCAGATAACTCACTGTAGCTGCTTGTGCAGCGCATCAAACCTATAACACTACTATATGGACTATTAAACTTCTCTGGCTATTGCAAGCTGTCTGCTAGTGTTATTTGAGCATGATCTGAATATTTAGTTATGGAATTTTTTTAACCTTAGGAGCTGGGGACAACCATGGATACACTAAAACTCGGACATTATGATCGCACATCAAAACCAGATAGTTGGAGAGCATATATTCGGAGATACCATGAGCCACAGATAACTGACAAAAGATTTCGTGGCGCTGTCAATAATCAGTGGCAGCAACCCAAGGCATTGAATGGATCTCATGTTTCCGATCTTCAGCAGAACCTTAAGAGTCTGGGGTATCTACCTCAGGGATCTATTGATGGAATATTCGGGTATCGAACACATTCAGCAGTCGGGCTGTTTCAGGAATATACTAGAAGTGTTGGTGGGCTGGATAGTTTAGGGATAGCTGATGGATTAGTTGGGCCAAAAACGCAAAAAGCATTGCAACAGGCCATGAACAGTAAAACATATTGCCAATGGACAGATACAAACAATCACCAGCAGAGGGATTGGTTGAGACTATTAGAGTCAGTCAGAGAGAAATATCGTGATGAATACCCAACCTTATTGCCTGATCTATTTAGTGTTGAAAGTGTCACACTTAACCCAGATGATTGGCAAATTAAACCGAAGCCAGTACATATAATTGGTATACGGCGCACTGCCTGGGCATCCTCACTCGATAGTTCTGGAAAGCGCATGAACAATGACGTATTCGTGGTCATAGCCAATGGCAATGTGATCTACTTTTTTGGCTCAACAGACCCCACATCCAGTTACTCAACCAATCCTGCTGGCATGCCCTTCTTATGTAAGGGCCAGCACAACTATCGTTTTGGATTCCATCGTCTGAGTAACAAAGGCATTAAATGCTATCGAGCTCTTCGTCCGGTCAACCCAGGCGTTCGTGTGGTTCGTGACAGCAACCGTGACAAAAAGCCATCTCCTGGTGACAGGCTTGACCTGAAAGCCAATACCACAATCAACATTCACTGGAGTGGACGCGGCACATCAAACTGGTCAGGGGGTTGCCAGGTAATTGGAGGTGCGCTCTATATTGATCATTCAGGACGCAAAGTTGACTGCTGGGAACATGCTGCAATAACTTACGATGATATCGGCAGAGGAAAGAACCGAGGTGCATATGACCTGATGCTAAACTGGATTACAGTCTGTTCACCCGATATCACAAAGAATGGAACCATTCCATACACCTTAATAGAGGAAGATGATTTGGAAATACTATCCCCAAAACTACACCAATCTTCAGTTGTTGCCTTTAGAGAGGCCGCACAGACAGTGGCTTCCCATGATAATAGAATCAAACGTTTTGTAATGGATAGAGCACCTGAATTGCTGGCATAGTGTTATACTTATAGTCGCCACATGGACAATGTGTGGAGTAGGGTCTCGACTAAGTAAACTGTAGGTTTCTATCACAGTAGTATTTCAGTGTTTAGAGATTAGCGTCATCAATACCTTTGTAAATTTTTGATCAATACATCTCAATCTGTTAAATAACCCGAGGTAGTTATGAGCAGCTCTTTCGGCGAACAATTAATACAATTTGCTTATGCCGTTGACTATATCGATGCAGATAACTTTAATCGCATACGTCAATTGGTTGATAATTACACCCGTAACACCCTGAACATCACTGTGACGAGATTTATGGTCACATCACAGATCGGCGATAAAATAGGCCTGATCCCACATAAATTTGCGACCATGGGTAAATACAGCACTATGCCAGTGCATGATGAAAATCACCATATTAGCAGCCAAACGGCCTATTCATTTATCAAAAAAAAGCCTCTTTGGATTATCAGTTCTACCGCTAAAACCCCCCTATTAAAAAATAGTCTCAAATATAGGGATCTGTGGAGTAAGTCTACTAATATTCCAAAATATATAAAACCCAGCAACGATGCAATCAAAACCTCTATTATCATTCCGCTTAAAGATGAGAATGGTAATATCTTTGGGGTTTTTAACTTTGAGACTACCGAACGCCTCGATATTACCCAGGCCGCTAAACAGGAACTCTCTATAATTGCTGATGCAGTAGCGATAACCTACCGGACATATTCTACAACTAAAGCTAGAAACCTATTTACGGGCAATGCAATAGACGAACTCAACAAGGTTCTGCAAAAGCCACTTCCAAAGTTAACCAAACCCAATATTTTTCTCGCATCCTCAAACGAAGCAGAAGGCGATGTTATTGAGGCAATAAAAGCTGTATTTATGGAAAAGGAGTACCTGGATAAATTCAATCAGATCTACTGGAAAGACATACATCGCCCGGGAAACATCAATATGCAACTACTTCTCGAGCTTGGCACATGCCGCTATGGGGTCTGCTATCTATCTGAAGTAATTTCTGGCGAGAAACCTGCACTCTATCAGGACAATCCCAATGTGGTATTCGAAGCCGGCATGTTACACGGTCGAAGTGATTCCGACTCACCTATTCCTGCCAGCTGGATACCGATACGTGAAAAAAACTCTACTGAAGCACCATTCGATTTTGCTACGCAACGAATGATTCAGGTACCGAGAAGCAATGGCAAACTACAGATAACAGAGTTCAAGGCGATGTTTCGTAAACGCCTGAATGCCTTGATTGGAGTTAAAAAGTAACAGATATGCGCTAAACATAATCTTAACCTACCTCGTTTCCTCACATTTTGAAGTAAAGGGCACCTCTATTAACCAGAGGCGATGTATCTTCAGATGATTGGGATTTGTTCTTTTTCATCAGCATGAATCAACCATTCCTTCAAATCATTGGCTGTTTGTGGCCGGGCATACAGATAGCCCTGAGCCTCTTGGCACCCTTTACTGAGTAGAAATTCTGCTTGAATTTGATCCTCAACACCTTCCGCAATCACTTTCAATTTCAGAGCACGTCCCATAGCAATTACTGCCTCAGCAATTGCCATATCATCGGCATCACCAGGAATATCACGCACGAAGGATTGATCTATCTTAAGCTTGTCAATCGGCAGGGTTTTAAGATAGCTCAGAGATGAATATCCTGTACCAAAATCGTCAATTGCAAGTTCGACACCGATATCACGCAACTTCAGCAAAATATCTGTTGCATGGTCGGAAGCCCTCATCACAAAGCTCTCCGTAACCTCAAGCCCCAGCCTTTCGACAGGCAGGCCAGTATCAGAAAGGGTTTTACGAACCTGTCCGACAAACCCTTCATCATGAATTTGTTGACCGGCGATATTAACAAACAGGCGGCCAAACTCTAATTTCTTATCCAACCAGCTACGACCTTGCTCACAGGCAGTTTTCAATATCCAAGCCCCGAGTTCTCTGATCAAACCACCTTGCTCAGCAACGGGTATAAAATCACTCGGCGGTATCAAACCGCGATCGGGATGCTGCCAGCGCACCAGCACCTCAAGGCCCACTAACTCTTTTGTAGTGAGATTAATTTGAGGCTGGTAAACAAGAAAGAATTGTGACTTCTCAAGTCCTTCCCGTAGTGCGCTATGTACAAAACTGTATTCAAGCGCTTGATCTGTCATTGCCTTAGTGTAGAAACGATAGGTATTTCTACCTGCATCTTTCGCCTCATACATGGCTGCATCAGCAAAACTTAACAGAGCATCTGTATCCTCGCTGTTATCAGGGTATACGGCAACGCCAATACTTGCAGAGATACCCAGAGCCTGCTCATTCACCACAAACGAACTCAAGAATACCGATAGCAGCTTTTCAACGAGTGGTACAGCATCTGCTATAGATTTCAGATCTTCGAATAGTAAGCAGAACTCATCACCACTAATACGACCAACGGTGTCACCTGTTCGGATAAGCATTTTCATTCGCTGTGCTATTTCTATCAGAAGTTGATCTCCCACACTATGCCCCAGTGTGTCATTGACATTCTTGAAGTGATCAAGATCGAGAAATATCACCGCAACTTTTGTGTTGTTGCGCTTTGCTCCCGCAAGAGCGTGTTTCAGCCGGTCTCTGAAAAGCATTCTGTTAGGTAGATCAGTCAGGGGATCATGATGGGCCATATGGGCAAGACGGGCTTCAGTCGATTTCAATGAGGAGATATCAGCAAAGACACCAACATATCCTGTTGTCTCACCAATTTCATTTTCCACTGCATTCACAGTGAGCATCTCAGGATATATGGTGCCATTTTTTGTGCGATTCCAAATCTCTCCATGCCAATGACCATACTTCAGTAACTCTCCCCACATATCACTATAGAATTTATCATCATGCCGACCTGACTTGAGTATTCTCGGATTTTCTCCAATCACCTCGTTACGGGAATATCCTGTAATCTTGGTAAATGCATCGTTTACATCGAGAATCACCCCATCAATATCTGTTATTGTGACCCCTTCGCCAGTACTGCGGAAGACAGCCGCCGCCTCCCTGAGTTTCTCTTCGGCCTTCTTCCGCTCATTGATGTCCTCGATAACTGAGATAAAGTAGAGTGGTGTTCTGTCATCTGCACGAACCAATGCAACAGAGAGGCGGATCCAAATAAGGCGACCAGACTTTCTTATGTACCGTTTATCAATTGCATAGTTGTCTCGTGTTCCTGCCAGCGCCTCCTGGTATAGTTTGAGGTCCCCATCCAGATCTTCATGATAGGTAATATCCTGAAAGGTTTTAGTCAGCAACTCTTCTCTTGAATAACCTACAATTTCGCAGAGTTTATCGTTGACCTCAAGCCACTCACCATCGATTGATAGTCGGGCAATACCTACCGCAGCCTGATCGAATGTAGCTCGAAGACGTCGTTCATTTTCAGCCAGACTCTCTTCAGCATGTTTACGGTCTGTAATATCGAATTCTGTTGTAAGAATAAGTGGCGGATCGTTTCCGATATCAATACGTTTGGCATTAACCGCAACAGAAAATTTACTTCCATCCTTACGAACATGCTCATTCTCTATGTAGAACGGATGACCTGACATGATCTCATCCGTTCTGCTTCTGACCAACTGCTTTCCCTCCTCATCATCCAAATCAGCAACCGGACGGCCGATAAACTCCTCTCTCGTGTAGCCATGTATTAACCAGGCCGCTTCATTAGCCTCAGTAATCACGGGGATGCCATCAGAGGTATTTGGATCGAGAATCATGCAATAGCCACCAGCCTGCTCAAAAAGGGCACGAAACTTCTCCTCACTGCGCCTTAATGCTATTTCACTGTTTTTACTATCAGTGATATCAGTTGCAATACCTTCCATTGCTTCCGGTTTGTCATACTCATCCTTTATCAATACATTACGCTGGCTGATCCACTTGGTCTTACCTGACGGTGTAACAATCTGATACTCATAGGTACGGGGCATATCGCCGGCCAGAAGCTTTCCCCACTGTTCAACAAAATAGTCCTGCCACGCAGGATGTATTAATTCCTGAATTTTTTTTGGTGTGCTATAGAACTCATCCGGCGAGACTTCAAAGAGATCGATTGATGCTAAATTCACATATTCATATCTACCATCAGGTATTGACATTCGATAGATCATATCTCCAGAATTTTTCGCCAAGCGGTTGAATTGTCGTGTACTCTCTTCAAACTTATCAGAGATCTTCCTGCTTGCTTTGTAAAAAACGATCATCGTGACCAGACTGACCAGTATCGCAAGGGAGATAATGATAACGCTTGCGCGGATGAATGGAGCGCGAATATCCTCCATGTCCATTTTTGCAACGATGCCAAGATTGAGGGATTGAACTGGTTCGTAAGCTGCCATCACAAGAACCCCCCTGTAATCATTACCAATCATCCAACCGGATTGACCTGATAATGCCATTCTCATTGGCTCTGCTCTACCTTGCTCCTCAAACGAGACAGGATCGGGAATATCCATACCAGCCATGCGATTCCGCATCAGAAATACAATTTTTTCATTCTCTTTAATCGCCAACGTAAATTCGCCGCTACGACCAAACTGAAACTGTTCGTGAGCAGCTTTTATCTGATCTATAGTGGTCTCGTGTACTGTGTCATCCGCATGGTGACTTTCCATATGGTGTAAATTGTTAATAGCAAAAGACTCAATCAATCGAGCATTGCTTTGTGCGGTCTCTGAGAGACGTTGCGTTGTTTGGGTGATGGATGTCTGGTAGAGGATGTAGCCAGCTATACCAGAGACAAAAACTATGGCAATAAAGGTCGTTATAGCAAGGCCGATGATTTCGCGTCGAATAAGATCTAGCCTAAACACAATTATTGCCTGGGATTCTGAGAAACAATCAAATTTCTCGAATTGTTGATAACAAAGTAATGAATGTAATTATATTGATTCTGCCATTTCCTCGAATCTAGTACTTTAAATAACCACACGATTCAAATACCTCTAAAACCACTGGCAAGCGCTTAATAAATCGAAGGAAATTAGAGCAAAGTCGAAGTATAGAGCCTGCTGCACCTAAAATAGAGTCGATATGAGCCGCGCTTTGATCAAGGGCAGGCTTGAAATCCTGAAGACAACATACTTAGTCGCCGGGTTAATAGCATAGCAAGCCCTTTTAGGGTGGTGCTTTTTAGCAGTATAGCCTACATAAATAGGCTTGGTAGTGTGTATTAAGGGCAGCAGAAGTGTAATAGCCTGACAGCCTCGGCTGCAGAATGGCTAGGGTGAGAGTGCTGACTACTTTATCTGAAATTTTTGGGGTATACAGAAATACATAATCTAATTCTGCTGAAAAGCCGATAGAGTTGAATATTACAAATAGAGAAATAGATTGTTTTTACTATTTATGTAGTTTTTCAGTAACTTACATTGAGGTATTTGAATTTAAAATACGGGATTTCTGGTGCGGTAGGGCCGCACCCTAAATCGCGTAGTGTTTATTAACACCCTTGATAGATATGACTATTCAACAGTAATAGTGATTCTATCTGAGATGACTGGCGGCTTGAATGGAATATGGTTTTTATCCCCTAGTAACAACTGCAAACTATGTTTTCCTTTGGGAAGGTCAAGGGTGACCTCAGTTTGCCCACCTCCGAAATGACGGTGAGATTCGTCAGAGGGGAGTGGCATATCCAAGGCAGGCAGGTCTGCAACATCTATTAACAGATGGTGGTGTCCGGTATTTGCTTTGTCTATACCAGCCGGTGCCACCCCCATGCCTTTTAAACCAAATTGCACTGTGAATGGTGATGATACGGTTTCACCATTACCAGGTGAGATGATATAGAGATGAGTTCCTTCAGGAGCAGGTGTTCCAGCTATGGCTAGGGATGTACTGAATACCACTAGCAATAATCCAGATAGGACATTTTTCAGATATAAAGTCATCATCTTCTCCTCTGACAGTAGTTTGTAAGTGCGCTGCTGTTCTGCTGATTGTATTTGTTGGATCACGCGTATATCGATTGTGATCTTACCTATTACAGATATTATTCAGAGATAGATCCCCAACTTAACTGAGATCAGTACGGTAGCCTGCACCCTGCGTTAAGGCATAGTGGTATAGACACTCAGCTTGAGCATTTATTGAAAAATATAACCCTTTAGAAATGAGTATTTTATAAACTCTCGCCCTCCAATTCAGTTATGGCTATCTGATCTGGGATGTTGTGGTTTGTGGTTAATTAATACTTATGTTTAAGAAATAGAACATGACGCATTGTTACCCTCCATTTCGTTACTGTTTGGTCGGGCTCGACCCCACCCTGGGCAGTTTTCTAAGAGTGGCCATAATCTCTATTTCTTCAATATCAGTTGTTGAACCAATCAATCCAAGAACACAAATAAATGTAGGGTGCGGCCCTGCCGCACCATAGGGGTGAGAATTCACCAAAAAACCAGATACTTTGCTTCATTACCAGCAGCGCCTCTATACCGACTCTTCAGGTGGCTTTGGTTTTAGTTGGGCATGGTGCGGCAGGGCCGCACCCTACAGGTGAATCCATTTTGGGGAGCCAGCCGGCTACTTGTTTCATCCTCCTGGGCGAGTCATTTACCTCGTTCCCAGGCTCCAGCGTTAGAATGAATAGGGCAGCCCGTAGCCTGGATGAAGTGCAACGGAATCCGGGAGAGCAGTGCGCCAATCATCCCGGATTCCGCTTCACTTCATCCAGGCTACCTTGCTCTATTTCTTCAACATCAAATGTTGAACTAATCAACCCAAGAACCAAATAGATGTAGGGTGCGGCCCTGCCGCACCATAGGGGTGAGAATTCACCAAAAAACCAGATACTTTGCTTCATTACCAACAGCGCCTCTATACCGACTCGTCAGGTGGCTTTGGTTTTAGTTGGGCATGGTGCGGCAGGGCCGCACCCTACATTTCGTCAGGTAGTTTTATATCGGTTGAATTGACAGGAGCGCACCTTGTCAGGTGAGTTTTATATCGGTTGAATTGACAGGACCGCACCTTGTCTGGTGAGTTTTGTTTCGGTTGGGTTGGTGTGGCTGGGCACACCTGACTTCTATATCGGATAGTTGTGGGTATTTTTTCTATGACAGAACTTTCAAAGGTAACTTACTCTTCCTGGATATGTTCAGCCAGAAGTTCTGTCAAACTGATCACTTCGGTATCCATCTCGTAGTGCTCTATGCCCTCTTCCAGGATAATCCGGCAATTGGCACAGGCAGTGACCATTGTATCCACACCGGTCTGCTGGATCTGCTTTTTCTTCCGCGTGAATACCTGCAGCCGTAGCTCTTCTGCTCTTTCATTGGCACTCACACCGCCGCCGCCACCACAGCACCAATTCATTACACCTTGATCTTCCATCTCTCTAAAATTCACAGCAACACTATTCATCAGCTCTTTGGGTTGATCAATCACTCCACCACGCCGAACGATCTGGCAAGGGTCATGCAATGTCATTGGGGTATCGTCCCTGGAGGCAACTTTTATTCTTCCCTCTGATTTGAGTTGCTCCAATAATTCAAGGATATGTACCACCTCAAAATCGTAGCTACGTCCTATTAGGTTAGGCCCTTCCCAGCGTATAGCAGTATAGGCGTGTCCACACTCAGGACTGACTACAGCCTTAACGCCAAGTTTTTCTGCGGCATCCACTACCCGACCCACCAATTCTGCAGCGGCCTCTTTATTACCAATCTGAATGCCACTGTTGGTCGCTTCGAATGCTTCACTACTGATCGTCCAACTCACTCCGGCAGTTTTGAATATCTTTGCAATGCTCTCTATATACTCTGGAAAATTGACAATCTCCATGGATGAGAAAAGGGTCATATAGTCCGCCCCCTTCTGATCTATAGGTATCGATAAGCCTGTATCCTTCTCCACATGGGCCAGTGATGCTTGCAGGGTTTTAAAGGTCACCCCCATAGGACTACCGATTTTTAAAGCACGCCGGGTCGCCTCTTTCATACCCTCTGGCGCATACCCAGCGACTGAAAAGGCTTCCCGCTGTTTACGAATCATATAGGTAATATCATTACCCACAGGACATACCATGGAGCAGCGTCCACAGAGTGTGCAACTGTCGTAGACCAGTGTTTCCCACTTCGCAAAATCATCTTCCGTCAATGTTTTGCCTATTCCCAATGACGTACCCAACTTACCCCAGAAGGTCTTCTCCTGACGCCAGAGTTTTTTCATCGGTTCCAGTTTATAGATTGGGGTATACCGGGGATCTCCTGTCTCGGTGTAGAAAAGACAGGCCTCTGCACAAAGCCCACAATGGACACAACTGGAGAAGTATGACGCTACTTTTGCATCCAATTGTTCCCTCAGTGCCTCTACGCCTTGTTCAAAGGGGTCACTCATGGAAATCTCTCCTAAGGCTGTGGGCCGTTCGGTAAAACCTAAGCATTTACACCTTTACGACCCATTGCCGCACCGGTATAACCACGGCTCATGACAAAGGTAAAGGCGTGCATTAATTTACTGAATGGAAAATAGAGCAGCAACAGCTCCGCAAGCAACAGGTGTAGTAGACGAAGTGGTTCAAATGACTGGGCCAGGGCAAGACAACCACTCAACATCACCAGGAACACCAGGATGGTGCCTATATGATCATCCAGGTCTGATAGAAGACGGGTAACCGGATTGAGTACTCTGTGCAGCCACAGCAGAATCAAACCGGCGAATGCAACTTCTGCTGATATAATAAAGGCCCAATGAGGTATTGCAGGCCAGGCAAAACCGGTAATCCTGTCTGCTATGAAATCTATATGCGGTTGCGCTAAGAAGAGCAGTACAAACAGTCCAAGATGAAAGGCATATCCTGCAATCAGCTGTAGCTTGCCACGTCTCGTCACGGTTCGCTCAGGAACAAAGCGAGTGAACAGGGTGCGAAAGGCACCACTGCTTGCACTTCCCTTCGGATTTGCCAGGTCTGCTTTGACGCCGCTTAGTACGATTGAACCGATACGCCAGATAACGCCGATAATAAACACGCCCAGAGAGAAGCTCCAGAGTGGGCCATCTATAAACTGCCCGATCACTTTCCGCTCTCCTGGAGTTTTACGATTGTCATCTCGGGTAAACTACTGCCCTCTAATTTTTCCACCTCAGCCTGCGATAGATCATCTCCCTTTTCGATTACCTCAGTTGCCCAATGGTCATGATGCTCTTTTGCCCAGTTGAGATCGCAGTAGCCTGTGGTCATACCATCAAGGGCCCCCTCCATACCCACAGAGCCGATATAGATGTGTCCAATGATCACTGTGATCATCAATATTGCCCCGAGGGCATGTCCTACGTGGGCAAGTTCCATCCATTCCCTTCCCTGTCCGAAAACGGGGAACACCAACATCAGACCTGATGCGATAATGACGCTGCCTACCAGAATAAGCAGCCAGAACATGCTCTTCTCACCCATGTTAAAAAAGTTCGATGGCACATGTTTAGAACCGATAATACCACCACCTCTGAGCAACCAGCTGAGATCGCCTTTCTGATAGATATTGCGACGTACGAACTGAATAAACATCAACACCACAGCAAGCATAAACAGTGGCCCTATAAGGTTGTGCCCCTCTTTACTGGCTGACGCCAAAACAGAAAATACCTCTTTACCCAGCACAGGTATAAGCAGGGGACGGCCAAACAGAAGAATTAAACCAGAGATGGCAAGAAACAGAAAAATCGAAGCGAGAAACCAATGGATCATTCGCTCATAAGTCGAGTAGCGAAACAACTTACGATCTGAAGGGCCACCTTCAATAAGCACCTTGCCTCTGATCATGTAGAAGATCCCCAGCAAGGCTACCACCCCAAGAAGAACAGAGCCACCAACAGGAATCAGCTGCTCCATTCTGAACTTTCGCCAGCGATCACCATTGGCATTGATCAGCACACCGCTATCAACACCTCTGACCTGACTCTTTCCTTTACTGCCACTCTCTCTTTGCCGCACATCCCGCCATAGCTCTGCTGCGGGATTAAGCACTGCACTTGATGGCATATCACGATTAACTTTTGTCTCAGCAAGAACCTCTACGGGCAGACTGTAGAAGAGTAAGAACAGCAACAGCCCACCACATGAGATACGTTGAAGCCTGTTACTGATGCTCTCTATTCTAGTTATCATGAACCTCATCCTAATGGCATAAACATCATTACTACGGTCAGGTCTTACTCGTTTGAACTACTCTTTCCACCCACGTTTTTTGGTGCCCGGAATGATGAATCACGATATGAAACACCACGTGCCATGACACTGGCGCTGCGATTGATAATGCGCTTGCGATAGACATCAGAGATCACATCCGCATCACCGGCCAGCAGGGCTTTGGTCGAGCACATCTCTGCGCACAAAGGCAGCTTACCTTCGGCCAAACGGTTGGAACCATATTTGCGATGCTCATCCGAGCTGTTATCGGTTTCCGGCCCACCGGCACAGAAGGTGCACTTATCCATCTTGCCCCGGGATGCAAAGGCGCCATCTTCTGGAAATTGAGGCGCACCGAAGGGACAGGCGTAGAAACAGTAGCCACAACCGATACAGATATCCTTGTCATGCAATACCACACCATCCTGAGTGGTATAGAAGCAATCCACCGGACAGACAGTTGCACAAGGGGCATCGGAGCAATGCATACAGGCGACTGAGAGGGATCTTTCCCCCTCATCGCCATCATTGATGGTGACTACCCGTCGACGGTTCACCCCCCAGGGAACCTCGTTTTCATTCTTACAGGCCGTTACACAGGCGTTACACTCTATACAGCGCTCGGGATCACAATAAAATTTCATTCGTGCCATGTCAGATATCCTCTATTAATTCCCAGTTACGCTTTGCTTATGCGGCACAGGCTACACTTGGTTTCCTGCATCTGTGTAACGGAGTCATAGCCATAGGTCATGGCAGTATTACAAGCTTCACCCAGAACATAGGGATCAGCACCTTCCGGATACTTACTGCGTAGATCTTTACCCAGGAAATGTCCACCAAAATGGAAGGGCATGAACGCCACCCCGGCGGCAACCCGTCGGGTAACCTGCGCTTTAATTTTGATTCGCGCACCCTCTGCACCTTCAAGCCAAACATCGTCGCCATCTTTGACACCGGCGTTATTGGCATCCCTGGGATGCATCTCGACAAACATATCCTGCTGCAACTCAGCCAACCAAGGATTGGATCGGGTTTCATCACCACCACCCTCATACTCAACCAAGCGTCCTGAGGTGAGTATGATCGGATAATCTTTCGAGTAGTCTTTCGCCTGGATCGAACCGTAACGCACCGGCAAGCGATAGAACGACTTTCGGTCTTCGTAGGTGGGATACTTCTCCACGAGATCGCGGCGACTGGTATAGAGCGGTTCTCTGTGTATCGGCACCGGATCGGGAAAGGTCCAGACAACTGTTCGTGCCTTGGCGTTGCCAAAGGGGGCGCAACCATGTTTGATCGCCACACGTTGGATGCCACCGGAACGGTCGGTCTTCCAGTTCTTGCCCTCTGCAAGGGCTTTCTCTTCTGCAGAGAGGTCATCCCACCAACCCAACTTTTTCAGCAATTTATCGGTGAATTCAGGATAACCATCCTTGATCTCAGATCCTTTCGAATAGGCACCGTTGGCCAACAGACTTACACCATTGCGCTCCACACCAAAACGGGCACGGAAGGTTAAACCACCATCGGCTACTGCCTTGCTGGTGTCATAGAGATTTGGTGTGCCAGGATGTCCCATCTCCGCTGTTCCCCAACAGGGCCAAGGAAGACCATAGAACTCACCATCACAGGGGCCACCTTCAGCAAGCAGTGAGGTGTAATCAAAAGTACCCCAGTTTTGTTGCTGCTTCTTCATCCGTTCAGGACTCTGTCCGGTATAACCGATGGTCCACATACCGCTATTGAATTCACGGGTAATGTCTTCAATCAAGGGCTCTTCATTGGTCACACTGATATTTTTAAATAACTCATTGCTGAAACCGAGTTTGTTCGATAGACGATACATGATGGTATGGTCTGGCAAGGATTCAAACAGGGGTTCGATCACCTTGTCGCGCCACTGCAGCGAACGGTTTGAAGCGGTAACCGAGCCGTAGGTTTCAAACTGGGTCGCTGCGGGTAGCAGATAGACCCCATCTGTACGATCATGCATAACCGCAGAGACAGTTGGATAGGGATCGATTATCACCATCATATCCAGTTTTTCCATCGCCTTTTTCATCTCTGGGCCACGGGTCTGACTGTTGGGTGCGTGGCCCCAAAGAACCATGGCACGAACATTATCCTTTTGCGCAATATTGCCCTTCTCTTCCAACACACCATCGATCCAGCGGGATACCGGTATACCCTTGGTGTTCATCACCAGGGCATCTTTACCTTTTGACTGCTCATAACTGGCCTGATCGAAGCGGCCAGCGAGCCAGTCATAGTCCACATCCCAAACCTTAGACCAATGGGTCCAGGCGCCTTTAGAGAGCCCGTAGTAACCCGGCAGTGTATGTGAGAGAACGCCAAAATCTGTTGCACCCTGAACATTGTCATGCCCACGGAAGATATTGGTTCCACCGCCAGCAACACCCATATTGCCCAGGACCAGCTGGAAGGTGCAGTAAGCACGGGTATTGTTGTTACCAATGGTGTGCTGTGTCCCACCCATGCACCAGATGAAGGTGCCGGGCCGGTTGTCCGCCATGGTTTTTGCAGCGGAATAGACCTGGTTTTCCGGTACACCAGTCACCTTCTCTACTTCATCAGGCGTCCATTTGGCCACCTCTTTTTTTACCTCTTCCAGACCGTAGACACGCTGACGGATAAACTCTTTGTCTTCCCAGCCATTCTTAAAAATGTGCCATAACATACCCCAGATCAACGGCACGTCGGTACCCGGACGCAGGCGCAGGAATTGATCGGCGTGGGCAGCAGTACGGGTAAAGCGTGGATCGATAACGATCAGTGGCGCGTTATTCTCCTCTTTGGCCTTGAATACATGCTGCAATGAAACCGGATGGGCCTCGGCTGGATTGCCACCGATAATCAGAATCGCCTTGGATTTATGGATGTCATTATAGGAGTTGGTCATGGCGCCATAACCCCAGGTATTGGCAACGCCGGCAACGGTGGTGGAGTGACAGATTCGTGCCTGGTGATCTACATTATTGGTGCCCCAGAAGGCAGCAAATTTGCGGAACATATAGGCCTGTTCATTATTATGTTTTGCAGACCCGAGCCAGTAGACTGAGTCAGGGCCAGACTGCTCGCGGATTTCGAGCATCTTGTCACCAATCTCATTAATAGCCTGCTCCCAGGAGACCCTTTTCCACTTACCATCAACCAGTTTGGTGGGATATTTCAGACGCCGCTCACCATGCCCATGCTCTCTGACTGATGCCCCCTTGGCACAGTGGGCACCAAGATTGAATGGATGATCAAATGCAGGTTCCTGTCCTGTCCAGACACCGTTTTCAACTTCAGCAATAATGCCGCAGCCAACAGAACAGTGTGTGCAGATGGTCTTCTTCAGTTCAACCTTGCCGCTTGTTGCATCCGTTGCTGCCTGGGCCTTTTTAATCATGCCTGGCGCAAAACCGGTCGCCAGTGCGGCACTGCCTGCCATCAACCCGGAGTTGCGTAGAAAACTACGACGATCCATGGCGATACCAGCAGCGGCCTTTTTGGGGGAGGTTATATCGGTATTGATATCTGTCACAGAGTCAGAGATTTTTTGCAATTTCATTCCGGTATCCTCAACGACTCAACGATTAGTAGTCTTGTAGTAGGCGGCGATATGTGGCGTCAGTCGATATCCTTTTTGAACCTGACTCTTCTCTTCAGGTTCTTCTTCAACTGATGCTGATGTCAGACCGGGAAGAGTCGCTGCAACTGCCACACCGACACCCGCACCGGCGGTAGTACGCAGAAAGGCTCTACGCTGGTTATCCGGTGATTTTCTTGACCGCTTTTTCATGGACTCTTCCTCCGATGCATTAAACTTGTGTATCTGCGTTTGTCAGTCCGGATACTTCATCCGGGAACGCGGTTCGAGTAGCTTGTTCAGCGTTACCTGGTAACTGCTTGTAGTTGGATAAAAACTCAATCAGCTGTTGGTGAATAAAGTATCAATTAACTCTGTTTTTCATTATCAGGATGAGAACCCGGACTAGACTGTCATATTCAGATAGCGCTTCTCGAGGGCAATAAAAGCTTTGCCAAAACGCCCCACCGCCCGATAAAAAATTGCCGACTTTGCTTCACTCAAATCGGTAAAAAAGCGAGCTAACCAACTCGCCAGATGTGTTTCAAAAAACTGCGATTGAACTTGTACGCTCTGGGACTCCTGGATCAACATAGCCATCACTTCGCATAGGGCTGCAACATGATCCTCTGGCTCAGTCACCCCATCCTGGCGTTGAAATCCCAACAGATTGAGATCGGTACGGAGCCTTCCCAATGGACGTTCCATTAAAAAGCCTGTCTGGTACCAGGAGCCATAAGGCACCAATTCACCTCGCCCCATGCCGATGAACAGATCATGAAACTCATCGTCCACCGTCTCGCTGCTGGAAGTGGTTGCAGAGAGTCCCAACATCGACATAGCCAGCGCCAGCTCATCGGCTTTCGAAGAGAGGTCAGCAAATATTGCTACCTGATCCAGAGTCTCTTGGTCCGGTGAATTTCTCAACAGCTGCGCCAACATCCCGTAGGCACCGACACGACACTGCTGCGCTTCATCCAGAGAGTGCTCCCGAGCGGCAAAGGCTGCTTCATCGGATGCCCATGGGCTTATGCTTTGATTGTTTTGCGCCGTTTGGCTCAAGTCAGTCATCTACAGTCTCCTCGGATAAGACAAGTGCAAACCGCAGACCAGATCCACGGGAAAAAAAATGACAAATTGGGTAGATAATGGGCAATCAATAGGGTTTTATTGGCGAATTTGGCCATCAAGTGCTTCCGGATCCTGGGCAATATCAACCACACGACACTCATCACAAAGAGTCAGGCGTCTTAGAGCGCGCTCACTTTGGAACATATAGTGTCCACTGAGCTTGCTGCGCATTTTTTCAATCACCGAACGAGTAGCGAATGGCTTTCCGCATGAGACACAGTGGAAGGGCTGCTCTTCATGCAGGGTTCGAGGATGACTGCGTCGTTCAGTGTCAAAGATCAGTCTGGGGGTAATCCAGATCGCATCTTCGGGACAAGTGCGGGTACAGAGACCACACTGCAGACAATTGGCCTCAACAAAACGCAACTGAGGATGCTCTCCCGACCCACTCTGCAGCGCTTTGCCTGGACAGACGCCGACACAAGAGAGGCATAGAGTACATGACTGAGCTGAGACAACCGCCTCACCAAATGGCGCACCCTGACTTAGAGTTGCCATGGGCTTGGCTCGTTGAGACTGGGCAAACAGATGATCGATTGCCAGATAGACCGTTTGACGTTTATCACCAAGCCCGGAGAATCCAGCCGGCTTTAAATCGGGCATAATGGATGAATCCTTGATCTCCTCCAGTGCGCCCAATCTGACAACCCCCGCCGGATACCCCATCGCACTGACCACCTCCTCGGCGGTAAGTAACTGCTGCTGCAGGGCGTCGGCTACATCATCGGGTAGCTGATTGTCATTGACCAACCAAACCGCCTGCGCCCCGTAAGCGAGCGCCGACAACCAAACTTCAAGCCCCACACTGGCCAACTCCTCCACTTCCATCGTCAGATAGTTACCCTCTTCCGGTGCAGGAACTGGGGCGTCTGAACTGGCTCGTATCAGAATTATGGGATGCTCACCCCCCGCTTCACGGTAGACAGTCAGCAGTTTTCGCAAACGTTCCAGGGTATCTTTCACACCTGGATAGACATAACGTATGGCGCCACTTGGACAAACTGTCGCACAGGCGCCACCCCCCTGACATAGATAAGCATTGACCTCTATAGTCTCAGCCAGGCTACTGATCGCTTCCGCCGGACAGACATCGAGACAACGGGTACAGGCAGTTTTACCTGAGCGACCATGAGCGCAGATTTGAGGGTCGTAGTCGAAGTAGCGCGGCTTTTCGAAACGGCCGGTCATATCAGCCAGAGTCTCCACCACCTGATCAAGTTCTGATTCATTAAAAGAGGATCGGAAATAACCAGGGGGTGTCAAATCCTGGCCCATCAGGGGTTCAGGTGTGAGATCAAGAACCAAATCCACTGCAATGATTTCGAAATTCGATCGTCCCTCCTCTCCCAGCAGGATCTTGAATGCCCCCAGATAACCCTCTATGGCAATAGGCCGCCCCCCTCCCGGCACCACAGGTACACCTGGCTCTTCAGCACCTTCGGTTAAAATCACCATCGGATGAAGTTTGTCACTTAGTCGAGGTGCAATTTCCAGGGCCTGCTGATTACCGATAATTGCCAACCTGCCACAGGACTGATAATTGACCAGACCAGTCGCCTCGATCCGCACTCGATTCATAGCGGCCTGAGCCTCCTGCCGAGCCAGATGATCTATTTGTTGTTGTGTCTGTTTGTTCATATCGCTCATGATGGGGTCTCTTGATTAATGTCATCATCACGCCCTGATTCACCCGACAGCCGCTCTTCCGATGACACCACATCTTGCGGCGCCTCCTCCTGCTCAGACTCAGTCGCACCAGTGCTCTGGGCTTGCTTAGATTGGAGTTGATCTTCTGATTCAGCCACCTCTTCCTCTCTTTTCCGTTCCGCCTCAAGCTCCATTTGATGCCTTAAATCAGCTGTAATTACATCCCCAAGCGCTTCGAACTGGGTGAAGTCCTCAGCATAATCATCCAAGCCATCGCAGACATTGAAAGCAGCGCCATGAAACAGTTTTCGTAAGGCAAGTTGACGTAACTGTTCGGAGACTTTTGGAGAGAGAAAGCCGCTGTAATCCGACTCTTCATTGAGACTTTCCAAAGGGGGCATATCTTCATCAGATGGTTGGGGTTCCTCTACTGTTGGCGCTTCTGCAATCAACGGCTGTTGAGAGGCCAGTTTTCGTTCTGACCAACGACTATAGAAACCATCACCTTGATTGGATTTCTCTTCATCCAATGACTTTTCATCACGATCCATGGGGCCTCTCTGTACTCATTTTCCAGTCGGCCCGTTTGCGTTTTGTACGCTTTGTAGGCACATAGTGAGTCAGCACAAATGTTTCAGCCCAACGGTATATCTCTGGGGTCACAGCCACGGCATAGACGGTCTCATCCCCTTCGAGATAGGCATGGGCCTCATCAAAACTGAAACTCACCAGAAAGGGTGTGGGCACACCATCATCACTCTCTGTCGCTACCACGTAACAGCGGGGTTCAGTAGAGAGCAGATTGTGGTAATAGCTTTCGCACTCATCCACATGCAGGCGCAGGGTAAAACCGGAATAGAGATATCGACAAACCTCCCCCTCCTGATGAATCAACTCAACTTCACTCTCAGCTGTAGTTCTCCGTTTAGCCGCCAGGATGCCAACTACTTCCCACTGTTTGCTTACCCAGATATTGCTGCTGGGGGACTGCTGCATGATTACCGAAACCGAAAACTCCTGGGGAATGGCGCTGCCGATCTCGTTTTCTGAAATAGACATATTCGATGCCTCTTGAATCGATGAGTTTTAATGAGTGGATCGCAAGTTACATACCACTATCAACATTCGGAAAATAACCAGGGAATTTGCGGTTCAGGAAAATAGTCCAAAAAAAGGAGTTGTGGCAAAACAGGGCAAAATGTCCCGTTTCAGCGCTTCGAATGGGACATTTCATACCACCACAACAATCATTCGGCCTGCAGATACTGATCTGGCAGCACACGCTATTTCGGTATGACTTTTGCGTACAGATCCAGAGAGCTTGTTGGAGAGACAACCCCCTATGCCCGATACAAACAATAACCAGGCAACAGATCGAAGCAGTTTGACAGACCGCTTCGACCGCAATATCACCTACCTGCGAATCTCAGTCACCGACCGCTGCGACCTGCGTTGTGTCTACTGCATGTCTGAGGATATGGAGTTTGTTCCCAGATCACAGTTATTGACACTGGAAGAGCTCTATCGGGTAGGTAAAAACTTTGTCGACATGGGGGTGAACAAGATCCGCATCACCGGCGGCGAACCCCTGACCCGTCGGGGAATCATGCAACTGTTCGAACATCTAGGAGAGTTAGAGGGTCTGAAAGATCTGACCCTCACTACCAATGGCACCCTGCTCTCCCGCTATGCCAAGCCACTCAAAGCAGCTGGCGTCACGCGCATCAATATCAGCCTCGACACCCTACAGGCCGACCGCTTTCATGCAATGACCCGGGTTGGCGATATACGGCGCACAATGGCAGGCATTGATGCTGCCCTGGAAGCTGGCTTTCAACGGTTAAAGATCAACTCTGTAATACTCAAAAATCGAAACCACGACGAAGTAGCAGATCTGGTTCGCTTTGCTGAAAGCCGTGGCATGGACATCAGCTTCATTGAAGAGATGCCCCTGGGAATGATAGGTGACCATGATCGAGAAGAGCTCTTCTACTCAAGTGACCAGGTAATGCAGGATATTCAGCAACACTATGAGCTGACCCCGACTACTGAAAACACAGGCGGCCCCGCACGCTACTATCGACTCAACGGTTCAAATGCCCGGGTGGGATTCATCTCTCCACATAGTCATAACTTTTGTGACACCTGCAATCGGGTTCGCCTGACCGCAGAAGGCAAACTACTGCTCTGTCTTGGCCAGGAACACTCAAAAGATTTGCGCCGTGTTGTTCGTGCCAATCCACTGGATGATGAACCCCTAAGACAATCCATAATCGAGGCGATGGAGATCAAACCCAAGGGACATGAGTTCGATCTCAGCGCTCAACCGGTTCTGTTCCGACATATGAATGCCACTGGCGGATGAGTCAGCAGTGATGAACAGACAAAACTCTGATCAATATCGACCTCATCTCACAGATGCCGGCCTGAGTGCAGCTCACCCAGCGACAGCCGTTGATGAATTTGGCGAAATCCGCCATGGTCGGGTCGCTGCCGAGCGGGCGCTCACCGTCTACCTGGACAAGCGCGAGATGGTCACCCTCATGACCCTGGGAACCCGTCCGGAAATGCTTGTTCTCGGCTGGTTACATAATCAACGGCTGATTACCGATATCCATCAGATCAAGGCGGTTCAAGTGGACTGGGAGACAGAGTCTGCAGCTATCACAACCTTCGATGGCATTGCGGATCTGGATAAAAAGACCGCGCATAAAACAGTCACCACCGGCTGTGGACAGGGCACAGTTTTCGGCGATTTAATGGAAGATCTGGATAAGATCGAACTGCCCCAGCGTCGCCATCTTCAATCAGGCATCTATGCACTGTTAAAAAATCTCAGCAGCTACAACGAAGTCTACCAAAAAGCAGGTGCAGTTCATGGCTGCGCCCTCTGTCGTGGTGCAGAGATCCAACTCTTTATCGAAGATGTAGGTCGACACAACGCAGTTGATGCCATTGCCGGGCATATGATGCTGAACCATACAACAGGCGCAGACAAACTTTTCTATACCACTGGAAGACTGACCTCGGAGATGGTGATCAAAGTTGCACAGATGGGCATACCCTTTCTACTCTCCCGCTCAGGAGCCACCCAGATGGGAGTCGATCTTGCCAAACAGGTGGGGGTCACCTTGATTGCCCGAGCAAAGGGAAAACATTTTCTAATCTACAACGGCGCAGAAAACATCTCATTCGATGCAATCCCTCAGGTACGTTTCAAAGCCTCAGACAGTAAACCGGCGGAACACGCCAAGAGCTGATGATATTAACCTGGCAACCTGAAAGAAAACTATTTGGGTGTTGGATTAGTAAGGAGAAAATATGGCAGCAGTTATCTCTCAGGACCAGCATGTATTCATGAATGTAAAACAGGTCGCGGAGTATCTGCACCTGAATGAAAAGAAGATCTATTCACTGGTCAATGAGGAGCGTATTCCTGCAACGAAAATAACTGGAAAATGGCTATTTCCCAGGGAACTGGTTGATCGCTGGATGCTCGATTCAGCCCATGGTGGCCTGATGACCAACCGACTGGTTATCGCCGGTAGCGATGACCCCCTGCTCTATCGTCTGATCATGAACTTTGCACAAGAGACCGGTGCTCATGCACTAATCAGTTACTCACCGACAGGCACAAGACTCGGCCTGGATCTACTGCAGGCGAACCGTGTTGATGCCTGCGGCATCCACTGGGGGCCGAACCAAGAGAGTGACACCCGCCACCCGGCGCTGTTACGTCAATACCCTCAATTCAGACAGTGGGTGTTGATACGACTCTTTCGCAGAGAGCAGGGATTGATCGTGAGCCGGGAGATTGGAGAGCAACGACCAGATACCAAAACCCTGCTGGAGGGTTCTTACCGATGGGCCATGCGACAGACCGGTGCAGGCGCACAACGTTTTCTGCTGGAAGTCCTGAGCCAATACAGTGTTAATGTAGATCGACTGAATAGCGTATGCACTGCCCTCTCAGAGCGGGAGGCTGCAGCCAGCATTGCAATGAACCAGGCCGACGCCGCACCGGGGGCGAGAGCAGCGGCCAAAGAGTATGGCTTGGAGTTTATCCCCTTCGGCTGGGAATCATTCGACCTGGCGCTGCCGAGGAACATCTGGTTTCGCCGACTGTTCCAGGATCTCATCAACCGACTACGCTCGGCAGACTCTCTGGCCATGGGAGAGCGCCTGGGGGGTTATGATCTGAGTGAAGCTGGAGAGCTGGTCTGGGGGGATGAATAGAAGAGCCTCATATTGATAGGCAAGTGAACACCAACAACATTGAAAAGGTGCGTCAGGGACGCACCCTACAAAACACTATTCCACCCGTAGACTGCGGCCCTGCCGCACCATCTCCTGCATATAACTAACCAGGCAATAAATACTCCGACACTCAGCCATTGAGCACCACACCACACCACAACTTAACCCCACAAAATACACAGATGCATCAGGAACGTACCCTACAAAACATTATTCCACCCGTAGGGTGCGGCCCTGCCGCACCATCTCCTGCATACAACTAACCAGGCAATTAATACTCCAACACTCAGCCATTGAGCACCCCTACCACACCGCAACTTAACCCTACAAAACACACAGATGCATCAGGAACGCACCCTACAAAATACTATTCCACCCGTAGGGTGCGGCCCTGCCGCACCATCTCCTGCATACAACTAACCAGGCAATTAATACTCCAACACTCAGCCATTGAGCACCCCTACCAC